>CAZSRY010000013.1:0-17539 GCA_964609475.1 uncultured Dehalococcoidia bacterium | reverse complement strand
CCATCCCCGACCACCGCACGCCGGTGCCCGGCCTCTACCTGGCCAACACGACCCAGATCTACCCCGAGGACCGCGGCCTCAACTACAGCGTCCGCCTGGGCGAGCGGATCGCCGAGATCGCCTCTGCCGACGCTTCCTCGCCGACGCGGCTCGAATAGCGCCGCCGCTACGGCTGGCACGCGCCCTCGACCCCGGTGTGGCTTGAACGTGACTCCCCCTTCAAATATAGTACGGATTAGGAGTCAGGCTACGTATCTGGGAAGCAAAGAGCCCGCATGTTGGAAACAGAAGCCACCCTGGAGGTCCAGCACCTCATCGCCGAGTTCAAGCCCGGCGACGGCGATCTGCTGTCCGCCCTCCACAAGATCCAGGACCGCTACGGCTACATCCCGCCCCTGGCCATCCCCGTGGTCGCCCGCCACCTTCGCCTGACCCCTGCCCACGTCTTCGGGATGATCAGCTTCTACGCCGAGTTCCGCACCACGCCGCCGCCCGAAGTGACGATCGGCTGGTGCAGCGGCCCCGCCTGTCGCCTCAAGGGCAGCGAGAACATCCTCGTCGCCCTGGAGGCGACCCTGGGCATCCGCCTGGGCGAGAGCACGCCCGACAACAAGGTCGGCCTGCACGAGGCCCAGTGCGACGGGAGCTGTCGCTTCTCGCCCATGCTCTGGGTCGATGGCAAGGTGCACGGCCCCCTGACCGTCAGCGACGCCATCCGCCTGGCCAGGGAGCTGTCCGCTAAGGGGAAGCCGCCGCGACGGGGCAAATCACGAAAGGATAAGGCATGACGGCCTACGAAGAGCTCCGACAGTCGGCCCAGGAGGCCTGGAAGGCCGTCCAGTCGCCCGCTCGGCCGCGCCTTACCGTGTCCGTCGCCACCTGCAGCCTGGCCGCCGGCGTGGAGGATACACTGGATACGCTGCGCGCCGAGATCGAGCGCCGCAAGCTCGACGTGGACGTCGGCATCACCAGTTGCAACGGCCTCTGCTACGAGGAGCCGCTGGTGCAGATCGCCGGGCCCGACGGCGGCACCGTCCTCTACCGCCAGATCACCCCCGACAGGGCCTCGCGCCTCGTCGAAGAGACGCTGGTCAAGGGCAACGCCTGCCCCGACCTCGCCCTGGCCGTACTCTCCGGCCCCGCCGTGGACAGCGTGCCCCGCATAGACGACCTGCCCTTCTGGTCGCTTCAGGAGCGGCGCCTCATGGCCCGCTCCGGCCTCATCGACCCGGAGGACATCGATCACTACATCGCCAACGGCGGCTACTCCGGCCTCGACCGCGTCCTCAGCGGCCTCTCGCCCGAGGAGGTCATCCAGCAGGTATCGGACTCCACCCTGCGCGGCCGCAGCGGCTCCGACTTCCCCACCGGCCGCAAGTGGGAGTTCCTGCGCGGCGCCAAGGGCTCGCCCAAGTACCTCATCTGCAACGCCGACGAGGGCGACCCCGGCGCCTTCGTCAACCGCGTCCTCATGGAGGGCGACCCTCACTGCATTATCGAAGGGCTGGCCATCGCCGCCTACGCTACCGGCGCCAGCTACGCCTTCATGTACCTCCGCCACGAGTACCCCCTGGCCTACGAGCGGATGCAGAAGGCGATAGCGCAGGCCCGCGAGCGCGGCCTCCTGGGTGAAGGCATACTGGGCGGCGACCTCTCCTTCGATATGGAGGTCGTGCGGGGCGCCGGCAGCTACGTCTGCGGCGAGGAGACCGGCCTCATCTCCTCCGTCGAGGACTCACGCGGCATGCCCAGGATACGGCCTCCCTATCCCGCCCAGTCGGGCATATTCGCCAAGCCCACCAACGTCAACAACGTCGAGACCTACGCCGACGTCAGTCTCCTCTTCCGGGAGGGCCCTGACCATTACTCCTCGGTCGGCACCGAACGGAACCAAAGCACAAAAATGTTCAGCCTCTCCGGCCACGTCCAACGGGTGGGAGTCCTGGAGGTGCCCTTGGGCACACCCGTCGACCGCCTTATCTTCGAGGCCGGCGGTGGCGTGCCGGGAGGGCGCGCCCTCAAGGCGATCCAGCCCGGCGGCCCCCTGGCCGGCATCCTTCCCGCCGACCGCACCAAGGACCTGCCCCTGGAGCCCGAGGCCTTCCGCGAGCACAACGTCCAGATGGGCGGCGGCGGCATCGTCGTCGTCGACGACTCCGCCTGCATCGTCGACCTCTGCCTGCACTTCGAGCGCTTCGCCGAGGAGGAGTCCTGCGGCCGCTGCACCACCTGTCGCGGCGGCACCCAGCGCATGGTCGATATCCTCCGCCGCATCGCCCGTGGCGAGGGACGGGAGGTCGATATCGAGCGTCTACGCCTGTTGGAGTCCACCATGCGCTACGCCAACTGCGTCCACGGGCAGGCGGCGCCGACCGTCGTCATGAACACCCTCGAGTTCTTCATGGACGAGCTCAAGGCCCACATCTTCGAGAGGCGCTGTCCCGCCAAGGTGTGCAAGGGGCTCATCCGCTACGAGATCGCAGGCCAGGGCGATGGGCTGCCGGAGGCCGCCGACATCTGCCCCACCAGCGCCATCGTCGAGGCCGACGGCGGCGCCTACCGCATCGAGGACGGCCTGTGCATCAGGTGCGACGCCTGCCGCGAGCTGGCCCCCGACGCCGTGCAGGTCGTGGATGCCTTTCCCTCATCGACAGGCTAGCCTACACCGTCTGAACGCATTGATGTAAAATGGCCCCGACTCTACTGATGAGGGCGCGGCCTTGACCCCTATCCGACGCCAGTACCTCGAGATCAAGCGGCGCTACCCCCACGCCGTCGTCCTCTTCCGCCTCGGCGACTTCTACGAGACCTTCGACGAGGACGCCAAGCTCTGTGCCCGCGAGCTGGAGATCACCCTTACCTCCAAGCCCATGGGCAAGAACCTGCGCGTACCCCTGGCGGGCATCCCCTATCACGCCCTCGATACCTACCTCGCCAGGCTCATCAGCAAGGGGCACAAGGTCGCCATATGCGAGCAGATGACCGACCCCGCTACCGCCAAGGGGCTGGTGGAGCGCCAGGTGGTGCGCGTGGTCACCCCCGGCACGGTAGTGGAGGGTCACCTCCTGGACGATCGCTCCAACAACTACCTCGTGGCCCTGGCCATGGAGAGCGAGGCCCCGCGCGCCGGAGGGAGGCGTCGGTCAAGCGCCCCCGCGCCGCAGGTGGGCATCGCCTACGTTGACATAAGTACCGGCGAGTTCGCGGTAACCCAACTCGACCAGAGCGCCCTTACCGCCGAGCTCTCACGCCTTCGCCCCGCCGAGCTCCTGCTGCCGGAGGGCACGCCCGCGCCCGAAGGCCTCGACGTGCCGGTAACGCCCCTCGAGCCGTACTGGTTCGACCTGGAGGAGGCCCGTTCCTCGCTCCTGGAACACTTCCAGGTGGCCTCGCTGGAGGCGTTCGGCTGCGAGGAGAGGCCCCTGGCCGTGGCCGCCGCCGGCGCCGTCCTCCACTATCTGCGGGAGAACCAGAAGAGCGCTCTCGGCTACATCACGGCCCTCTCCACCTACAACCCCACGCGCTTCATGGCCCTCGACGCTCAGACGCGGCGCAATCTGGAGCTCTTCGTCGGCGGACGCGATGGGCAGCCCCGCCACTCGCTTCTCGCCGTCCTCGACCTGACGAAGACGCCGCTGGGGGCGCGCCTGCTCCGGCGCTGGCTAGGGCAGCCATTACTTGACATAACTGTCATCAACCAGCGACAGGAGGGCATAGCCTGGTTCCACGAGAGCAAGGTGCGGCGCGGGCAGGTGGGCGAGGTGCTGGGCAAGATGCCGGACCTGGAGCGGCTGTGCAGTCGGATCAGCAGCAACCTGGCGATACCGCGGGAGCTCGTGTCTCTGCGGCGCGGCCTGGAGCTCGTGCCGGCGCTGCGCCAGTTGCTGGCCGAGGGCCCCCCGGAAGGGCAGGGCGTCGTCGCTGAGATGCTGTCGCGTCTCCGTCCCTGTGAGGATGTCGCCGCCCTCATCGCCCAGGCCATCGAGGACGACCCGGCCTCGAACCCGGAGGAGGGCGGTGTCGTGCGTGGCGGCTTCTCGCCGGAGCTGGACGAGCTGCGCGCCGTCACCAGGAACGTGCGCCAGTACCTGGCCGACCTGGAGGCCCGCGAGAAGGCCCGCACCGGCATCAAGTCCCTCAAGGTCGGCTACAACAAGGTCTTCGGCTACTACATCGAGGTCAGCAAGGCCAACATGAGCCTCGTGCCCTCCGACTACCAGCGACGGCAGACCCTCGTGGGCGGCGAGCGCTTCATAACCGACCAGCTCAAGGAGTACGAGAGCCAGATCCTCAACGCCCGCGAGCGCATCGGCGAGCTGGAATCGAGCATCTTTCGCCAGGTCTGCGCCCAGGTCTCCGCCGCCAGCGACCGCATCCTCTCCCTCGCCGCGGCGGTGGCCGAGGTCGACGTCTGGGCCGCCCTGGCGGAGGTCGCAGCCCGATACGGCTACTGCCGCCCGCAGATCACTGAGGACGGCGAGATCGTGATCCGCGACGGGCGCCACCCGGTGGTGGAGCGCGCCCTCGCCTCCTCCGGCGGCTTCGTCCCCAACGACGCCCGCCTGTCCAACGACGATACCCAGATCGTCCTCCTGACCGGCCCCAACATGGCCGGCAAGTCCACCTACCTCCGTCAGGTGGCCCTCATCGTGCTCATGGCCCAGACCGGCAGCTATGTCCCCGCCGCCTCAGCCCGCATCGGCCTGGTGGACCGCGTCTTCACCCGCGTGGGCGCCCAGGAGGACATCGCCTCCGGCCAGTCGACCTTCATGGTGGAGATGCTGGAGACGGCCAATATCCTCTACAACGCCACCCCCAGGTCTCTGCTCATCCTGGACGAGATCGGCCGCGGCACCAGCACCTACGACGGCCTGGCGATCGCCCGCGCCGTCGTCGAGTACCTCCACAACCGGGCCGAGCGGGCGGCGAAGACCCTCTTCGCTACCCACTACCACGAAATGGTGGAGATGGCTCAGACCCTGCCTCGGGTGGAGAACTACAATGTGGCAGTCAGCGAGGAAGCGGGGAAGGTGGTCTTCCTGCACAAGATCCTGCCGGGAGGCGCCGACAAGAGCTACGGCATCCACGTCGCCGAGCTGGCCGGCCTGCCGAAGGCGGTGGTGCAGCGCGCCCGCGAGGTGCTCGCCGCCCTCGAATCCTGGTCCGACGGTCGCGGCCGGCTTCCCACCGGGGGCAGGCGCCGCCGATCGCCGCCCGCGCAGCAACTCCCTCTTCTCGCCCCCAAGCTGCCCCTGCTCGACGACCTGGTCGAGCTGGACATCGACTCCATGACGCCGCTGGAGGCGATCACCAAGCTCTACGAGCTACGGGAGAAGGCACGAGAGGGATGAGCGGGTTGCCATAGGCCCGCAGGCGTGTCAGATGCCGGTCGAGATGCCGATAGCCGTACCGATGGCGTAGGTCAGACAGGCCGCCACGCCCCCGATCGCCACCATCCGGCCGCCGCTCAGCAGCGGATTGCGACCTGTGAATAGTGAGAGCGAGGCTCCCACCGCAAACAGGGCCAGCCCGCTCAGGGCAGCGCTTGCCCCCAGATGCCCCCAGCCTGAGCCGAACAGGTAGGGGATGACCGGCAAGGCCGCTCCTCCGGCGAAGGCGCCGAATGACCCCAGGGCCGCCCCCCAGGGCGAGCCTAGCTCCCCCGGGTCGAGCCCCAGCTCCTCGCGGGCCAGCGTATCCAGGGCCACGGAGCGGTCGCCAATGATGCGGGCGGCCAGGGCCTCCGCCTCCTCGCGGGGGATCCCCTTCGCTCGATATATCAGAGCCAGCTCCTGCTGCTCCTCCTCCGGCGCCACCTCCAGCTCCGCCTCCTCCAGGGCAAGCTGCCGCTCGAAGAGCTCCCGCTGCGCCCGCATCGATACGTACTCGCCCGCCGCCATGGAGAAGGCGCCCGCCAGCAGCCCGGCGACTCCGGCCAGGAGAACGATGCTCCCCTCCGGCTGGGCACCGGCGACACCCATGACCAGGCTCAGGTTGGAGACCAGGCCGTCGTTGACCCCGAAGACGCTGGCCCTGAGCACGCCCCCGCCGCCGGTACGATGCCAGCGCTCCCGCTGGACGATGTCAGATGGAGCCACGTCCTGCGCCAGCCGCGAGACCACCCGTGCGTGTCCCCGCTCCTCTCCCGCAATGGAGGCGGCGGTCGCATCCTGATGCAGATAGGCGCTGTGGTCGCGGTTCTCGAAGGCATTGATCACCGGCAACACAGCCCGTGGTCCCATCAGGCGGGCGGACCATCCCAGGAGGCGTGCCCGCAAGCTGACCCGATGGGCCGGCACCTCCTGACCCATCTCACGCAGCCTCTCCGCGAAGAGGGCAGCGTGCCGCTCCTCTGCCTCGGCCAGATCGATGTAGATGCGGGAGCGCTCGCTATCGCGTTCCGCCGCCGCCAGGCTGCGATAGAGGGTGGCGGCATCCAGCTCGGCCCGCCAGTTATCCAGATACTGACGTACCTGTGGTGCCAGGCTGCCGCCGGAGGGTGCCTTCTGGGAATGCTTGCCGGCCATCCGGGTGTTCTTCAGTTCCTGGTCACCCCGCTGACGCCGAGCCGGTAGACTCCCTCCTGGAGCGACTTCTCCATCTGGATGCGGCCGGAGCCGTCCCAGTTCGTATAGGGGCCGTCAGGCTGATCCAGCGCCGTGGAGGTGAGCTGCTCTGCCACCTCAGCGGTCGTCATGGTGGGAGTGTGCGAGAGGATGAGCGCCGCCGCGCCCGATACCAGGGCCGTCGAGAAGGAGGTGCCGCTGCCCTCTGCGTACGGTTGATTGCCGACGCAGGGCCAGGGATCGTCGCAGAAACGCCGCGGCACAGTGCTCACGATGTCGACCCCCGGAGCCGTGACATTCACCTCAGGGCCCCAGTTGCTGAAAGGGGCCTTCGTGTCGGGATTCCTGCGGTTGCTCGCCGAGACGCTGATGACCTCCTCGTAGCGGGCGGGGAAGGTCACCTGCCCCCTCCCCTCGTTGCCCGCGGAGGCAACGATCACCGTGCCGAATACGTCGTGGGCCTCCTGCAGGGCATTCCGAAGCGTTGCCGAGTCGTTCTCTCCACCGAAGCTGATATTGAGGATGTCGGCCCCGGAGCGGGCGGCGTAAAGAATGCCAGCGGTAGCGCCGGCAGTAGTACCGGAGCCGGTGCAATCCAGCGCCTTCACGGGCATGATCGTAACCTGTGGCGCGGTGCCCGTTACCCCTATCTGGTTGTTACCTCCCGCGGCCACTATCCCCGCCACAAAGGTGCCGTGACCGTTGTCGTCCTCGATCTCGTTGTTGGGCGTCTCCTCTCTGTAGCGACATGAGGGGTCGGCGCCGGTAACGAAGTTGCAGCCATGGCTATCGTCCAGGCAACCGTTATTGTCGTCGTCGATGCCGTTACCCTCGATCTCGGCCGTGTTAGTCCACAGATTGTCCTTCAGGTCCGGATGGCTGACGTCGATGCCGGTATCGAGGACGGCCACGACGATCGAGGCGTCGCCGGTCTCGACGTCCCAGGCCGCCGGGGCCTCTATCAGGTCGTAGTACCACTGCTGGCGGTCGACGAACAGGGCGTCGTTGGGCGTGCCGGCCGACCGCAGGATGTAGTTCGGCTCCGCGTACTCCACGTTGGGCTGAGCCTCATACAGGCGCACCGCCTCCTCCAGCGTGACCCCCGGCTCTACCCCGACCCGTACCACGCCCAGCTCCTCGATCCGGCCCAGCTCCCGAAAACCGAGCGCCTCGTGCATCCGGCCCTGAGCGGCGGCCGTGAGCGGGTCGCGGAACTTGACCAGTATCTCCCCTGGGACAGCCTCCGCGGAGTCCGGCCCTTCCAGCGCGGCGGCGGAGCCGCTTCCCAGGAAGGGGTTGCAGGGGACACTCCCTGCCAGAGGTGCCACTAGAAGGCAGACCACGGCCAGGAGAACCGCCGCCGGTGATCCTGCAGTTCTCTTCCGCCAGCCTATCATATCGCTGTGCTCCTATCCCCTCACCCCCTCGTACCATACATCGCAGACGTCGAGTAGGCAAGAGGCGCTCTATGCTAGAATAGCGACGAAATGAGCCCCGGCGCGCCTATCAGGAAGCTCTCGTCCCAGGTGGTGGGGAAGATCGCAGCCGGCGAGGTCATCGAGCGCCCCGCCTCGGTGGTGAAGGAGCTGGTCGAGAACTCGCTCGACGCCGGTGCCACCCAGATCAGCGTCGAGATCGGTCGTGGCGGCCTCGACCTCATGCGGGTGAGCGACGACGGCAGCGGCATCGCCGCCGCGGAGCTTTCCCTGGCCTTCGAGCGGTACGCCACCAGCAAGCTGTGCAGCGAGGCGGACCTGGCGCAGGTAGCCACCCTCGGCTTTCGGGGCGAGGCGCTCCCCAGCATCGCCGCCGTCGCCGAGGTGGAGATGCTCTCGCGGCCACCGGACGCCCTCGGCGGCGCCCTGGTGCGTCTGCGGGAGGGTCAGGTGGTCGAACAGGGCAGCAGGGGGCTGCCCGTCGGCACCACCGTCACCGTCAGGGGGCTCTTTCGCCGTCAGCCCGCCAGGCTCAAGTTCCTCCGCTCGCCCACGGCCGAGGGGGCCCAGATAGGCGCCATCGTGGGCCACTATGCTCTCGCCTTCCCCGAGGTGCGCTTCTCATTGATGACCGACGGTCGTCAGACTCTCCAGACGCCCGGCAGCGGTCACCTGCGTGATGCCGCCGCCGGAGTCTACGGGCACCAGGTCGCGGAATCCCTACTGGCGGTGCCCTCCGAGGAAGCCCTGGCCGCCGCCCGCTCCCCAGATGTCGCCTCCGTGGCGGGCCTGATCGGGCCGCCCTCTCTATCGCGTGCTAACCGAAGCTACATAGGCCTCTTCATCAACAGGCGTTGGATACGCAGCCGCCCCCTGGCCTACGCCGTGGAGGAGGCCTACCGTGGCTTGCTCATGACCGGCCGCTATCCTATCGCCGTCCTCGACATCCGCCTCTCTGCCGCCGACGTGGACGTGAACGTCCACCCCACCAAGGCGGAGGTACGGCTCAGGCGGGAGCGAGAGGTATTCGGCCTCATCCAGCGCGAGCTGCGGCGGGTCCTTTCGCAGAGCGCCCCTGTCCCCGGCGTGTCCGCGTCATCCTGGGCTGCGGCGACGCCCTCTCCCGCTCAGGCGCCGGGCGCGCAGGACCGGCAGCCGTGGCCGGCTGCGCCGCCTGCGCCCCAGCGGGCGGCGACCTCGTCCACTCCCGCTGCTGAGCAACCGTCTCTCTCCACGCGGCTGCCGGTCCTGCGCGCCCTCGGCCAGGTGGGCACGACCTACGTCGTCGCCGAGGGCCCTGAGGGACTCTACCTGATCGACCAGCACGCCGCCCACGAGCGCGTCCTCTTCGAGCGCTTTCTCGCCGCTCAGGCCGCCTCTTCCGTCGAGAGACAGGGGCTCCTGGAGCCCGTGTCCGTCGAGCTATCGCCGCCGCAGCAGGCCCTTGTCCAGGAGCTGGCCGAGGCGCTGGAGGAAGGCGGATTCGCCCTGGAGCCCTTCGGCGAACGCACCTACCTGGTGAGGGCTATCCCGGCCGCGCTCAAGGAGAAGGACGTTGCCCAGGCCGTGCTGGAATTCCTGGACATCCTCGGCCGCGAGGACGCCGTCTCCGATCGGGGGGAGCGCGTGGCGGTCTCCCTCGCCTGCCATAGCGCCATCCGTGCCGGCCAGGCCCTCAGCCAGGAGGAGATGCGGGAGCTCTTGCGCCAGCTTGAGGAGACCGAGATGCCTCGCACCTGTCCCCATGGCCGTCCCACCATGATCCACCTCAGCGCCGACGCCCTGGCGCGTGAGTTTCGCCGTCAGTAAGAGGCGGGGCTGTCGTCGACTATGAGGGGTATCTGAGGAAGGCGGAACAGCTCAGCATGGATTCCTAATCGATGCCCAGTTCCTGCCGTATCTCGTGCGTCGCCTGCGCCATCGCCCGCAGCTTAGCGGCGGCCTCGTCCCAGGTTCGCGTCTTCAGGCCGCAATCGGGGATCACGTAGACCTTGTCAGGCGGGAGGATCTCGAGCACCTGGCGCAGGCCCTCCTTCACCTCGTCCACAGTCTCCACCGTCCGGACGTGGACGTCGACGACGCCGGCGCCGAGCTCCTTGGTGAAGGGGTGCTTGTGGAACAGATCCAGATACGCGAAGTCGGTGTTCTTCAGCGCGAAATCGATCCCGCTCACCGCGAGCCTCAGCATATCGGGATATATCCTCTCCACGTCCCCGTAGCAGATGTGGCAGGTGATCTTGGCGGAGACGCCCTCGGTGACGGCGTTCACCGCCTCGATGGCTATCTCCAGGTCCTCCTCGGGCCGCGTGTGGATGGCAGGCTCGTCCACCTGGATGTGCCTGGCACCGGCCTTGTCGAGCGCCAGGACCTCCTCGCGCACCAACTGCGCCATGTCCAGGATCATCTCCCGCCGGTCATCGTAGTAGTCGTTGAACGACCACTCGACCATCGTGTAAGGCCCCGTGACCATGCCCTTCACCGGCTTATCGGTGAGGCTCTGGGCGTATTTCCACATCTCCAGCGTCATCGGCCCTTCCCAGCGCAGCTTGCCGGTGATCACGGGCTTGTGATAGTAGCGGTTGCCGTAGGAGCGCACCAGGCCGCCGATGGTCATGCTGGGAAGCCTCTCGGCGAAATAGGCCACCATGTCGCCGCGCTCCATCTCGCCGTGGACAAGAATGTCCAGGCCGATCTCCTCTTGGAGGGCGATCGCCTCTCTCGTCGCCTGGCGTTCCAGTTCGGCCAACTCGGCAGCCGAAAGTCGTCCCGCAGCGAACTCGCTACGGGCCTTCTGCAGATAGGGCGGCTTGGGCATGCTGCCGACGCTGGAGGTAAGGAGTTCGTCGGTCACTATATGACCTCCTTCGCCTGCCGGGCCGCCTCCACCATCCGCTCCAGCTTGGCGTAGGCCACCTCTCGAGGCAGGAAATCGAGGCCGCAGTTGGGGCTCAGATGGATCCTGTCCAGGGGAACGACCTCCGCGACCTGACGGGTCTTCTCTACCAGATAGTCCACGCTCTCCAGCTTTGTGTTGCGCGCGTCGACGAGTCCCAATCCCAGCTTCTTCGTGAACTCGCCCCTCTTCAGTACCTCGAAGTTCTTGGCCCCCGTGACGAAGTCCAGCCCCAATATGTCGCAAGGCAACTCCAGGGCCTGGGGGTAAAGACCGTCCAGGTCGCCGAAGCAAATGTGCAGCGCCGTCTCTACCCTGATGTCCCGCACGACCCTCTCCACCGCTGCGGACAGGATGGGCCAATCCTCCTTGTGTTTTAGGATGGCCGGCTCGTTGATCTGGATCAGCGTCGCGTCCGCCTCCTGCAGGGCCAGCGCCTCCTGATGAAGCGCCTCGGCGTACGCCATCGCGCACTCCTCCAGGGAGGCGTAGAACTGGTTCTGAGAGAGACGCGCCAGCGTGTAGGGCCCGGTAAGCACCGCCTTCACCGGTCGCGGGCTGTGGCCGGCGGCGAACCTGTAATCGGAGACGGTGATCGGCTCCGACCAGGCGATGGCGCCCTCCACCACCGGCTGACGGAAGTAGGTGTTGTTGTCGAAGTAGCGAACCAGCCCGTTTACGGACGTGCCTTGCAGCTTGCGGGTGATGTAGGTCTGTTCATCCTCCCACCGAACATGGCCGTCGGTGAGGATGTCCAACCCTGCCTGGGCCTGCTCCTCGATGACCTCCACAGTCACCTCATCCTCGATCCGGCGCAGCTCCTCCTCGCTGATCTGCCCCCGGTCGAAGCGATTGAGGGCAGCGCGGAGCTTGGCTGGTCGTGGACGGTTAGGGATCTTGGGGTAGTCCCCCACAGCCGTCGTCAACATCGGTAAGAGCTATCCTCCGGCTAGCTATGCCACATAGAGCTCGAGCGGCCCTATACACAACAAAAGCCGAGCATGCCTGGCCCCTGTCCAGAACCCACGTCTCGGCAGACCAACAGCCCGCTAGCGAAAAACCGGGGCTGAATCAACCTCGGCATCATCGATTCTAGCAGCCGTCTTCACATTCAGTCAAACCTCCCTTCCAGTCGGCCATACCGCGGCTCGCCGAAATAAGGGGTTTCCCCTAAAGGAAATCCCTGATCTCGCCGAAGATGATCTGGTTGGCACTGTGTCCTCTGACTTTGGGCAGAGGCCCGTCCAAGTGCTGATCGGAGAGAGGAAACACAGCCGCAATGCATGCAGGCTCGGACATAATCATCGGGAGATCCGGGGAAACGTCTTTCCGCCGCTCGGAGTCTAGGAGAGGGCTGCTGGGGTCATTCATGGTGGCCGCCGGAGTTCTCCTGCTCGTCACCTCCTCGGCCTTCTTCCTGGGCGGAGGGCCCGCTGCTGGCCTTCAGATCGACTCGACCAGCGCAGAGCCCGCTGCTGACGCAGCCGCGGCGGACAACCCGGCGCTTCACTCGTTCCTGGTTGCCTTTGGGGCCGAGAACGTCGAGGGTAAGCTCCTTCGTCTGAAGGCTGCTCTCGAGGACTTGCCGGAGGATGGTCAACCGTCGACTGCGCTGGACGGCGGCAGTCCTCCGCCATCGGAGCCGGTGCCGGCCGTAGCGCCGCCGCAGGCTCCTGTGGAAGCCCAGCCGACCTTGGCCGTAGCACCGGTGGCAACTCCGACCCCCGTGCCTCCACCGCCGACGGTGCCACCGCCGCCACCGACGGTGCCACCGCCGACGCCCACGCTGCCGCCGCCTACACCTACACCGCAGCCGCCACCGCCGCCGCCATCACCGCCGGCATCGCTATCGACCTTTGAGTCCGACATACTGGGCGGCGTCAATGCTGAGCGCGTCGCTGCCGGTCTGGCGCCCCTGCAACTGGACTCGGCCCTGGTGATGGTGGCCAGGGAGCGCTCCAACGACATGGTGCAGAAGGGCTACTTCGGTCACACCAGCCCCACCGGCGAGACCGCGTTTTCGATCATGGATCGCTACGGCATTCCCTACGGTTGGGCCGGCGAGAATCTGGCCCGCAACAACTACCCCGATAGTGAGTCGGTGGCCGTAGCCCTACGCGATTGGATGGCCAGCCAGGGCCACCGCGACAACATACTCGGCACGCACTACGCTACGATAGGGGTAGGGGCCGCTGCGGACGGGGCTGGCATGAAGTACTTCACCGTCATCTTCGTGGGCTTCTAGCCCTGAGACAGGGTTCCCTCCTCGCGACTCTCACTATCCAAGAAACTGGCAAGGCACCGCGGCAATGCGATGCCCTCGCGACGGCGCCTGGGAGCGCACTCCCGCTGAGGAAGGCAGCGATCCTTGGCTCGGTTGGCCAGTATTGGGGGCGCCGGGACTGTCCGGCGACGACTATAGATCCACGAAGTAGAAGCTGCAGGCCAGGTCGATGAGCTCTGAGGACAACATGGTCGGCTCGCCCCTGTAGTTGGCGATGGACTCGATGAGCTCCACTATGTCACGAGGGTGGCATCCTCGGAACGCTCTCCCCGTCTGGAGGTAGTGCTGTTCCAGCAGATGGGCCAGCGCGTCCTCCCTGCAGGGGAGCTCCTTCGATTCGCAGACCCGCTTGAATATCTGGACGAAGCTCTCCTGGCTGGGGTCGGGCATCTCGATCTTATGCCTGATGCGGCGGAAGAACGCCTCGTCCCCCAACTGCCGCGGCGGCAGATTGGTGGAGAAGACCAGCAGCAGGTCGAACGGTATCACGATGGTGTCGCCCGTATGCAGAGTCAGGTGGTCTACGCCCTGCTCCAGCGGCAGGATCCAACGGTTCAGCAGCTCCTTGGGCTCAATCAACTGGCGGCCGAAATCGTCGATGACAAGAACGCCGCCGTTGGCCTTCACCTGAAGTGGTGCGCTGTAGAACTTCGACACCTCGGAGTAGCGCAGCTCAAGGTCCTGAAGGCTGAGCGAGCCGCCAGCCATGGCTATCGGTCGCAGAACCTTGACCCAGCGCTGGTCCCGCCGACGCTCGTTCCCCTCCGACAGCGCACGAGCGGAGACGTCGTGGTTCCGCCTATCCTCCTTCACCTCCTCTGGCACCGCCATGTGGACCCGCGGGTCGAACACCTTTATGATATGGCCGTTGTACTCGAAGGCATAGGGAATAAGAACCTCGCCTGGGAGCATCCTTCCAATGGCGGCGGCTACACTGCTCTTCCCGTTGCCGGAGTTGCCGTAGACAAGCATGGATTTGCCCGAGTTCACGGCCGCTCCCAGCGCATATAGCGTCGTCTCGTCCAAGACAAGGTGCGACAGCGCGCTCTCCACGGATTGGCTATCGATGTGCAGCGCCCTTACCGACTGCCCGTTCTGAATATCGACATACTGTTCGAAGGCAACCGGTGCTGGCCCGTTGTATTGGTTTCGCTGGAGCGCCTGCTCCGCCTTCTCCATGCCCTTCACCGTTAGGGCGTACTTGTACTGAGACTCGCCGACACCGGCGCTGCCAACCACCTCGAGGTATTGCTCTCGCTTTAGGAAGTCCAGCAGTTCCTCCACTATGGGGAAGGGGAGGGCCATGTGCGAGGCTATCTGGCGAGCGGGCGGGCGCCCGGCAAAGTAGATGCACTTGATGCACAGGTCTAGGAGAAGCCCGGAGTGTAAGCCTGTCTCCTCTAGGTTCTGCGGCTGGGGAGCGAACGCCGCCACAGGGCTCACTCTCTGGTCTTGAATAGCGTTGAAGACGGCCTCCGTCTGCTCCATTGGCACCTCTTCCTGCGCTGGCTGTCCTGGTTCACCGTCGGGCGCGACCCGGGACAGGGTTGCTCCCAGAGATCAGTCCGGAAAGATCAGTCAACTTATTATCGTGTGAAGAGAGGCGATCCTGAATACACTAGGGGCGTACATCCTGCTTGTGTTTAGCAGACCCTTCAGCGAAAACTGACTTTCACCTGGCGCCTGCCCCACAGCGGAGCAACTAGCCCGCAAGCAGGAGCTCTCGGGTCAGATCGCCCCAACTAAACATAACGGCGGAGAGACACCGCGACGAGCGGAAATGTCCCAGAGCGCGCCACTGATCGATCAGCGCCTCAAGCCGGAGCGATGCCGGCCCGTCGTTGTAGAAGTCGCTTGGGCGCAGAACGCCGAGGCTGCTGCGCACTAGCTCTTCGCTGTCGGGCCCGACGATCGCCAGGGCGAGGGTGACGTAGTCCAGGCCGTACGGCCGTCGCATCTGGCCCATGGTCTCACGGCACCAGTCGAGGACAACTGAACCCGCCTCCTTTGCCTGAACCCCGGCACCGCCTTCTTTGCCCAGTACCCAGTGGGTATTGTATTGGCCCACCCCCGCTTCGATAGCCTCGCGCACCTTGGACTCCATGGAGCCTCGTCGGAAACGTCGAATCAATGGCTCTAGCATGAAGAACACATCCTCCAAGATCACTCAAAGAGAAAGGCACCCGGCGTAGCAGCCCTGCTGCCGGCACCAAGCGCCCTGGAGGAACCCCTCGCAGTGAGGGCGTCCCTACGGAAGTATCGGCACAGGCAACGCCGACCCTCAGGTGGAGATCACTGCGGAAGAAGGACGCCAGGATAGGCAAGGAGGGCCGCTGAGCGACCCTCCTTGCGAGATGCTATTGGAGCCTGACCCGTCTCAGCCGTCCCACCGGCTGCGGCGGGCCTACTTGCTTAGTCTTCTGCTCCCCCTGGCCCCTCGCGACTTCGTAGCAGCCGCAGGCCGCTGAGCGCGACGAGGGCCATCACAAATGCGGCGATCCCACCTGCCATGGCGGCCCAGTTCAGGCCGTCGCCGCTACTCCCGGTGCCTGTGGCAGGCATGATCACGGCCTCGGGCGTTGGCAGCGGCGTCACCACGACGGGCTCTACCATCTTCACCAGCGTTGGAGTGGCGGTCGGCGACACCGGCGTCTCTGTGGCTGTCGCTGTCGGTGTCCGCGTCTTGTGCGTCTTGGGGGGCTTCGTCGGCGTATTGGTCGGTGTCACCGGCGTATTGGTGGCCGTCGGCGTATTGGTCGGTGTCACCGGCGTATTGGTGGCCGTCGGCGTATCGGTCGGTGTCACCGGCGTATTGGTAGCCGTCGGCGTATCCGTCGGTGTCACCGGCGTATTGGTGGCCGTCGGCGTATTCGTGGGCGTCACCGGCGTATTGGTGGCCGTCGGCGTATTGGTCGGTGTCACCGGCGTGTCAGTGGGCGTCGGTGTGTAAGTCCTCGTCGGCCTCGGTGTGCAGGTCCTTCTCGGCGTCGGTGTCTTGGTCCTAGTCGGCGTCGGTGTCTTGCACCCCCAGCAAGCGGAAGCTTGAGGCCCACCTCCGCTGCCCGCTACCAGCCAGGATGAGAGGATGAGCGCCAGCACCGCCAGTGCTGCGGCGGAGCCGAACAAGATCATCCATCCAGGGCGTGAGCGTCCCATTTGCATTGCTGTCCGCTTGCAGTGACGTATGTATTCCATGATTCATGCTCCCACTTCTACGCCGGCTGTGTCCTCCCGTCGGACTGGGTTGGCGGCTACACCGCCGGCCAAGGCGCCGGATACTCCTCGTCCCGGGAGATAGGGCGACCCTTATCTCCTAAGAGCGCGGACCGGCCGGCTCTGGCTACGTGGTGGAGCAGGCAAGCGATGAAATCGCAGCGATTTGCCTGTGACGGGGTCTCACGTGCCACCTGGCTGTTGTCCAGCGTCGCTATCTATTCAAACGCATTTCGCGGCCAAATGAAACACATTTCGCGGCCAAAATCTGCATAAATCTGTTCCAGATCACGCAGTTCGCTTGCTGGACGTGCTGGCGATGGGAGTTCTGGCGGCGCTGGGGCGAGCGTCCGCGCATGAAGACGGGTGGCAAGGCTTCTAGACCTTGCCACCCGTTGCAATCCTGTCGCTCGTCAGGGGGAGGCGCTCCCTGGTCAGATCATATCTGAGACGCCGGCAGCGCTATCTAGCTGTTCCTCCTCCCCCGCGAGAAGTCTGGCCGAAGCCACAGGCCGCCGAATAGGGCCAGCAGCGCCAGCAGGGAGGCCAGCCCTCCCGCCATGGCGGCCCAGTCCAGGCCGTCGCCGCTACTCCCGGTGCCTGTGGCAGGCATGATCACGGCCTCGGGGATTGGCAGCGGCGTCACCATGATGGGCGCTACTCCGCTCACCGGCGTTGCTGTTGGGGTGGCGGTTGGCGACACCGGTGTCGCTGTCTCCGTCTCCTCAGGTGTCGGTGTCCGCGTTTTGTCCTTCTCCTTCTTGGGGGACTTAGTCGGCGTTCTGTCCTCGTCGGGAGTCTTCGTCGCTGTAGGCGTATCGGTGGGCGTCGCCGGCGTGTCGGTGGCCGTCGGCGTATCAGTGGGTGTCGCCGGCGTGTCGGTGGGTGTCGGTGTGTCGGTTGGCGTGACCGGCGTATCGGTAGGCGTCGGCGTGATAATTGCCACACAGTTGTAGAAGTCGAAACCACCCTGCGGCGTATTCGGCTCCAGCGTCACGTTGTAGCAGGCGTCACCAGGGGGATGCGTCTGTGTCCGGCCAGTTCCGACTCCCACGCTCAGGTCCTCGCAGACCTCATACACGCCCGGCAGAAGCTCGTAGAAGCCGTAGGACCCGTCAGCGCCAGACCAGGTCCGATCGATCTCCCC
>CAZSRY010000012.1:9923-17956 GCA_964609475.1 uncultured Dehalococcoidia bacterium | reverse complement strand
ATCCACCGATTGAACGGCTCCTTAGAGGGGTCCAAGAAGATGGCCGTAGGTTGGTCTGAAGCAACAGGCAGGTCTCGCACCAAGTCAAGGGACACCCGGCGGCCGGCATCGGTACCTGGGTTTAGAAACTCGATGGTGGGTTGGCCCGCGAAGATGGTGGATATAAGGTAGCGATAGTCCGGCCCCAGGCGCTTCATCTCCTTGGCAACCAGCGTGGCATCGGTGGAATAGGCTGACCAGACATCATTCCTCTTGAGCTGCTTCTGGAAGTACGTATCGAAGTTGAGATGGGCGACCTGGGCCAGGAAGAAGAGTACCGTGAGAGCGACGGCCCCCTTCACCAGGTATCCCAGGGGCTCGCTGCGCAGTCGCCCGAGCCAGCGGCGCCAGACCGGCCCCGCTCTGTCAACGGCTTCGTGCTCGGGCGGTGGCCCAGCCCGCCTATCCGTCATGGTCCACAGGGCCCCCAGGGGTAGGGCGGCCAAGAGCGCCACTGCCGGAGTGACCAGGATGGCCCGCAGAGCCTGGGGCGCCTCGAACTCAAGCGACCAGATGGCCGGCTGCAGCATGATCACCATCCAGGCCAGGAGCAGGAAGTAGCGAGGCTGCCACAATCGGGTTAGGCTCATGCCCAGGCCCAGGACAAGGAAGATACCGGTGAACGTATCCAGCATCGGTGCTCCAGGGAGATTGTGGCGGCCGTTGCCGTCGCCGCGGGAGTTAAACATGAGCACGTGGAGGCGGGTGGTCCTCTGCACGGCCTGGATCGTCTCCTCCAGGTTCTTGTCCTTGGTGATGCTGGCTGTCTCCGCCCGGTGCTTGTATTGCTCTGGGTGCTGGATGCCATAGACGGCGACCGGCGAATAGGCAGCGAAGCCGACTATGGCCACCAGAAAGGCACCGACCGCCAGAGGAATGAACCGCGCCGACTGCCGCGTCAGGAACGCATGACCGGTGTAGAGGGCATAGAGGAACGGCACCAATAGGAAGGCCCAATAGAATTGCAGCCCCAGCCCCAGTAGCAGCCCTGAGGCGGCGAAATCATACCAACGCCCCCGGCGCACACCCCGCACTAAGAAGAAGACGGCAGTGATGGCAAAGAAGGGGGCCCAGATAGGCTCCATGGCCAGGCGACTGAAGTTCAGGTGCCATCGCATGACGGCCAGGAGGAAGGTAGCCAGGGCAGCTACCCGCAGGCCGAACAGTTCGCGCGCCAGGAAGAACAGGGCTACCAGGGTAAGGATGCCCGCCACGGCAGAGACGGAGCGCAGGGCCAGGATCTCGCGGCCGATGAGCTTGACCCCCGCCGCAAAGACGTACACCGGCAGGGCGGGCCGGTCAGTGCCGGTGTAGCCCGTGATGAAGACAGGCCGGTAGTCGGAGTCGTGGACCATACGGTCGGCGACGATACCGTTCTGGGCCTCGTCGAACCAGATCCCCAATGGGTTGTCCGGAAGCTCGTAGAGCCGCAGGGCGATGCCCAGACCGAGGGCTACCAGCAGCAGGGCCAAGCAGAGCGGCGCTTTCCGCAGCTGACGACGGAGGCCAGTCGGCGCACCATCCTCCTGTGGCTCGACAGGTGCGTCGATGCGCTGGCGCCACGTCGCGGCGGCGATGAGGACGGTGCCCACCACCATGTAGACCAGGGCGCGGCTGAGGTCGCGCCGGTCCTCGAGTAGCATCTGGCCCTGGTAGGCGATAACGAAGGCGGCCGCCCAGAGGGCCAGCCGGAGGAGGAGCAGCAGCGGCAGCCGCGCGCCGATGACGACACCGACCCGCCGCAGAGAATCCTTGAGACCTAACCCTGCATCCAGCATCGCTTACTTCGCCCTCATCGACATCTCCAAGGTTCCATCTCCCCCAGTCTGCCTATGCCGTCTAACCCGGTCGGAACACAAGTACGTAGCGCGTATGTGATCGGTCCCAGAGCTGCTCCTCGCTATGGGTATCGAGCGTCGTGCGAACCCTCCGTAAGATCAGATCAGATAGCGTATCATCCTGGCGGGGCATAAAGACTACACAGCCCGCGCCGGATAGGTCAAAGGAGCTGCGGATCTCCTCGAACGAGGCCGTCTTGGGTGTCTCTTCACCAAGGTCGTAGGCGCGGATGGCCGGCTCAAGGAGCGGCTGCGGCGCGGCGCCGATGATCAGCGTCTGCTGCGGTAGATCCTTGCACTCATCCGACAGGGCCGCTCGCAACGCTACCGACTCCGGCGTCGTTGCGATTCTGTCGGGGGTCTCATGCCAGAAGCGCACTATGCTGAGAGACAGGGCCGCGCCTATGACAGCCACCGCGACGATAGTCTGCGCGCCCGTTCTGACGATAGTTGTGCGAGGCACCACGAGGCCGGCCGCCCGCAACGTCTGGTGGAGGGCGAGCCCGGCGAGGATGGCCATCACCGGCAGCATGTAGCTCAGCCTCGATATGGCCACATTGGGTACAGGGAAAAAGAAGCCTGTCGCCACTATCCCTACCACGAACCAGGTCGCCAGCAAGCGGTAGGCCTCGTGCTTGATTCGTGAGAAGCAGTATAGGAGACCAACAATGGCAAGCACTGCCGAGACCGGATCGAGCAGTGAGCCGGATACGAAATGCAGGGTGTTAGGGTTATAGTTGAAAGCCAGCATCGAGCGAGGGATGTTTTCGCGGAACCGTTGCGCCACCTCCCCCACGATCGAAGATTCGTAGCCAACCGCGGACTGCTCGCTCATGTGGGTCAAGACATCGAGCCGGTCGACGGCAAACATGGGCACAACAAACAGCAGGAAGCCCCAGGTAAGGGGAATGAGGGTCTTAGGCCGCAGTCCAGGTCTGCCCAGGGTCAGGAGGTAAAGAGCCAGAATGACGATGGCCGCCCGCGACGAGTAGAAGACGTAGAAGCCCAGTCCGGCCGCGCAGCCCGCTCCGAATAGCGCCAGGGTATTGCCTTTGCGCATCCCCACGACGAAAAGCAGCAGACACAGGACCGTCGGAAACAGGGGAAAGATGTTGTTATAGCCAAGGTGGGCGTAGGCAAAGAGATAGTGGGAGCTTGCGAACAGCGCCGTTGAAAGAAGGGCCGGCCGCCATCCGAACATCATCCGGACCAGCAGATACAGAAGCGGTATAACGGAAGCGGCCGCCAGCAGGGAGGCCATCCGCCACCCGAACTGGTCGAAGCCGAAGACTTTCATTACCATCCCCTGATAGGCGGATGAGGCCACAGGATGATCCTCGTAGACACCGGCCTGGGAGAAGAGGTTCCACGTTTGGCCCTGACCGATCTCCTTTGCCACCTGGAAGTGAGCGTACTCGTCGCCGATGGCCGAGTAGTACCAACTTGTCAGGTCCCGGATATTGACGGCGATGAACGCCGCCATGATGAGACCTACGACGCAAACCTCCCACCAATTGGGTCGCAGCGACCAGCGAATGTACCTGCGGGCCATCACGAACCAGAAGCCAGCCGACGCCAGCGCCGAGACGAGGAAGAGGTGAGGGTAGAGCTCCTCGTAGCTCCCTCTGGCCAGATTGATCACCAGGTAGAGGAACAGGCCCAGGCTTATGAGGGCGAGGGCGGCCGCTGCGAGAGGTGGCCGCCGCGCTTCCGGACTGGAGCCGGCTATAGCAGCGGTGTCTGCATCCTGCGCCAGCCGCCGCGCCCCCAGCGCAAAGAGCAGGCCACCAGCGGCGAACAGCACAACCGCCAGGGCCATCGTTTGGGGAAACGCGTAGATGCCCCGGAAGGGGCCCGCCAAGAAGTCCAAGCGGTGAAGATCGCTCTCAAGATCGCGTCCAATGAAGTATTGCCCGGCGCTGGCCAGCAGCAGCCCGGCGAGCAGCACAGCCAGGAGACCCGCCCTGTCGGCCTGGAAGGGCCCTGCCAGACGATTCAGCCAGCGACGAACCGATCTTCCTGAACGAAGCACGGTCTTCATCACACGTCCGCTAATATACTCTGATTCACGGCATCGCGCCACGCATGGAGGCGGGCGGGAACCGAGCAGCTTCAGGGAACACTGGACACGTCATCCGCATCGCTCTACTATGCGTCTTGGAAGAGCCGTCCGGTTGCCAGAGCGGGTGGCACCGTTCGGCTCCCCAGCGCTATGATAGACCGATGATCGGCATATCCCCGCAAGCTGAAAGCCTTTGAACATCATTCGGCCTGCTGTTCGGCTGAGGACTTCGTTAGCACCAGCGCTATCCTTGGGGATGGCGCTCTGGGCTCAGGCCCGTCTCCCTGAGCACGCCCTCGAAGGCGGCCTCTGCTTCGCCGCGGCTGCGGCACTGTTCGTGCTGTCCCTTGTCGGTACCGGCTCTAGGGAGGAACCGTATCCTGCGGGCTCCGATAGGCCCAGCCGACCCTGGCGGCGGCCCGCCCTGATACTGGCGGCCTCCGTCCCTCCCTGCATCGCCGCCCTGGTATTGTTCCACTTCGATATGCTGCCCAACCTGGTCATATCGCTCTGGCTCGTGAGCATTGCGACGGCCCTGTACGGAGCGTGGCGCCTCGACCGCTCGGAGCCCCCGCAGCGACCTGCCAGCGCGTGGACGAAGCTGGAGATCGCTGTTCTCCTGGCTATCGTCCTCCTGGCCCTCTTCCTGAGGGTATGGCGCATCTGGGACTTTCCAGGGGTCTACGAGGACGAGGGCGTCCATATCAGGGACGCCTACCGGGTCCAGGACGGAGAGATCACGACCCCCTTTGTCTCCGCCACCTGGTCGGTCGGCGCAATCTTCCACTACGGACTGGCGGGGCTCTTGACGCTGGGCATCGACCCCATCATGTCCCTCAAGCTCATGGGCATCATCCCAGGAACGCTCACCTGCGCTTTCCTTTACCTTTTCCTGAGGGAGTGCTTCGACTCGGTGATAGCGGCCATCGCTGCGGCACTGCTGGCCACCTCCAGCTACCACATCCTCACCAGCCGCTGGGGCTATTCGATGGCCCTCGACGGTTTGCTCGTTGTCATCGCCCTCTACTTCATCGCTCGCAGCCTGCGCACGCGACACCGGCTCGATTTCGCCGTTGCCGGAGCAGCCATCGGCTGTGGGCTACTACTGACGAAGTCGGCGGCGACGGCACCGCTGCTGGTCGCCGCCATTGCCGGCTTCCTCCTCTGGCGCTACAGGCGGCGAGCACTGGGCATGTTCAACCAGCAATTCGTCCTGATGATCCTGCTGGCCGTTCTGGTGTTTGCGCCGCGTGCTCTCTACATAGTGGAGCAGCCCTCCGTCGCCCTGGCGCGACCGCGGGAGGTGTTCCTCTTCAGTCAAACGGCCTGGGCAGACCTGAAGGAGGACCCCCTCAAGCAGACCGTCGAGAACGCGCGCGACCTGCTGTTGACGTTCAACTACCGCTCCGGCTACGAGGGGCGCTGGAACGCGCGGCCCCTGAAACCCACGCTGGACGTGATCTCCGGCGCGCTGCTGGTCCTGGGATTCGCGTACGCGGTGTTCCGCCTCCGAGAGCGGCGGTATTTCCTGCTGCTGGCAACGGCGATAGCGATCCTGGTGCCTGCAAGCACGGCCCTCGCATTGGACGATCGGCCGGTCACCTACCGCCTAATGGGAGCCGTTCCCGTCGTGTACGGCTTCGCTGCCATACCCCTGTGGCTTCTCTGGCGAGCGCAGCGGGCCGCCCTTGGCAAGGGGATCGTCGCATTGGCTGCCCTACTGCTGGTGGGAGTATCGGCCTACCTGAACTACGACGTCTACTTCGGCCAGTACGGAACCAGCGCCCACGTGTACCACGTGACAGGACAGGTGGAGACCAGGGTCGCCAAGCACATCATCTCTCTGGGAGACCGCTATCACATCTACCTAACCACGTGGGAGGTGTTCAATCCCACGGTGGAGCTCATCACCAGGGGCCGTGTTTCCTACGATCCCATCGAGAGTGTCGACGACGTAGAGAAGACGACCTCCGAGAGTCCACCCCTGGCCTTCGTAGTGGTCAAGAAGAACAAGCGGTCCGACGGGACATTCGCGGAGAGGCTGCTCCCCGTTCTGAAGGAGGTCTACCCCGAGGGAAGAGAGGTCGAGGGGGAGCGTGACCCCGACGGCCAGTTGATATATGTCACGTATTTTGTAGACGGACCGCAGACGCAGTAGCCAGGGCACGAACGGCCGCGAGCTGCAGCTAGTCTACGAGAACCCCGGCATCCATATCCGCCGCGTGCTGTCGCCGCCCCTGATGGCGGTCGGTTCGCGGGCGCAGGAATCTTGACGGGCGACGGGGCCCACCCCTAGAATGGCTTCGAGGGCAACCCATGTTAGAGCTTCTGACCGACAAGCTTCAGTCCGTCTTCCATCGCCTCAGCAGCCGCGGCATCGTCACTGAGAAGGATCTGGACGAGGCCCTGCGGGAGGTTCGCATCGCCCTGCTGGAGGCCGATGTCAACTTCAAGGTGGTGCGCGAGTTCATCAAGAACGTGCGCGAGGAGGCCCTGGGGGCGGAGGTGCTGGGCAGCCTCACCGGGCCGCAGCAGGTCATCTCTGTGGTTCACAAGCAGCTTGTGCACACGCTGGGAGATAGCCAGAGCGGCCTCCAGTTCGCCAGCCAGCCGCCGACGGTCATGATGCTGGTGGGACTGAAGGGCTCAGGCAAGACGACGACGGCCGCCAAGCTGGCCCTTCACCTTCGCAAGGGGGGCGCCAGGCCGCTCATGGTGGCAGCCGACCCGCGGCGGGTGGCGGCAGGGGAGCAGCTTCAGGCCCTGGGCCGACAGCTCGACATAGCGGTGTTCGGGGGAGACGGCGGCGCGGCGCCCGCCCAGATCGCTAAGGGCGCCCTGGAGGAGGCGCGAGGCTCGAGCGCCAGCGTGCTGCTGGTCGATACGCCCGGCTACATGCAGGTGGCGGAGGAGATGCTGACAGAGGTGCGGGAGCTGCATCGCTCCTTCTCGCCCAGCGAGGTGCTGCTGGTGGTGGACGCCATGACCGGCCAGGAAGCGGTGAACGTGGCCCAGGAGTTTCACGAGGCCCTGAGCGTCACCGGCTTCATCATCACCAAGATGGACGGCGACGCCCGCGGCGGGGCCGCCCTCTCGATCCGCGCCGTGACGGGGCTCCCGGTCAAGTTCATCGGCACCGGCGAGAAGGTCGACGCGCTGGAGGCCTTCCACCCCGACCGGTTCGCCTCCCGCATACTGGGCATGGGCGACGTGTTGAGCCTTGTCGAGAGGGCGCAGGAGGCTGTGGACGAGGCCGAGGTCAAGACTATGCAGCGCAAGCTGAAGACGGGTACCATGGACCTGAGCGACTTCCTGGCCCAGATTCAGCAGGTGAAGAAGATGGGGCCCCTGACCCAGCTGGTGGAGATGATCCCCGGCCTGACGGGCGCCAAGAAGCAGCTCGACATGGCGGCGCTCGACGATTCGGTCTGGAGGAAGGCGGAGGCGATCGTCTACTCCATGACGCCGGAGGAGCGGCGCAACCCGGACATAATCGACGGCAGCCGTCGTCGCCGGATCGCGCGCGGAAGCGGCACCACTCCTCAGGACATCAATCAGTTGCTGAAGCAGTGGCGAGAGGCGAAGAGGCTCATGGAGGCGCTGGCCTCGGGGCGTGGCCCCAAGATGTTTGGCCATCTTCGCTAGGTCTGTTATTATTCGCATTGTCCGATATTCGCTGGAGGTGATGAATTGCTGAGAATCCGACTGCGGCGGGTGGGCAAGAAGAAGCGCCCGGCCTACCGCGTGGTGGTCGCCGACTCACGGGCACCGCGGGACGGCGCCTTCGTCGAGGTCATCGGCCTCTACGACCCCCTGACGGAGCCGGCCACCATCAACATCGACGAGGAGAAGGCCAAGAAGTGGCTGGAACTGGGCGCCAAGCCCTCGGAGACGGCTGCCAAGCTGCTGGCGCGGCAGGGGGTGATACCGCCGCTGCCGCCGGTGACGAGGACGGGAAAGGCGCCTGCGGAGCCCGAGACCACGGCACCAGAGAAGAAGAAGGAGACTCCAGAGCCGCCCGCGGAAGCTGCGACTGCTGCCGCAGAGCCGCCCGCAGAGGCTGAGTCTGCCGCCGCAGAGACGCCGTCGGAGCC
>CAZSRY010000012.1:0-9823 GCA_964609475.1 uncultured Dehalococcoidia bacterium | reverse complement strand
GAGTCTGCCGCCGCAGAGACGCCGTCGGAGCCGGAGTCTGCCGCCGCAGAGACGCCCGCGGAGCCGGGGGCTGCCGCCGCAGAGACGCCCGCGGAGCCGGAGACCGAAGAGAAGCCTGCGGAACCTGAATAGCCGCTGATCGCCCGCCATGAAAGATCTCATCGAATACATTGCCAGGGCTATCGTCGACGATCCTGATGAGGTGAGGGTGAGGGAGGAGGAGGAAGGGGACCGCGTCGTCTACTACCTCCAGGTCGCTGAGCCGGACATGGGAAAGGTGATCGGGAAGCAGGGACGCATCGCCAACGCCATGCGCACGCTGCTGAAGGTAGCCGCGGTCAAGAGCGGCGTCCGTCGCGCCTCCCTGGAGATCGTGGACTAGGCCGCGGAGGGGTCGCCGTCTCTTCCGACTTTGCCCGCAGTTCGCTACGGCAGCATCGTCCTCAAGACAGCGAAGCCTGTGTTCCCGTACGATGTCACCTAAAGCCAGCCGCCGCAGGAAGGCCGCCGATGAGCACGTGGCCGTTGGACGCGTCCTGGGCCCCCGCGGGCTGCACGGCGAGGTCAAGGTGCAGCCGCTGACGGACCTGCGGGAGCGTCTCGACAGGGGGCAGAGCGTGTGGGTCAAGGGCAGCCGACATAGCATCGAGGAGGCCCACTGGCAGAAGGGGCACGTCTATCTCAGGCTGTCGGGCATCGACTCGGCCGAGGCGGCAGCGGGGCTGCGCGACCAGCTCCTGTCGCTGCCGGAGGGTCAGTTGGAGTCGCTGTCGGAGGGTCGGTACTATCGATTCCAGGTCGTGGGCATGAGGGTGTATGACGGCGAGGGAGAGCACCTGGGCCGGATAGTGGAGGTGCTGACGACGGGCAGCAACGACGTCTATGTGGTACACGGTGAGCGGGGGGAGATCCTGGTGCCGGCGATCGACGATGTGGTGAGGGAGGTGGACGTGGACGGCGGCCGGATGGTGGTGGAGCCGATGGAGGGGATGCTGCCCGGGTAGCGTCGGCGCCGGTTTCCTTGACACCCCTTCGACGCCAGCCTTAGAATTTAGGTTGCCCGCTTAGCGTGATTAGGGTGGGGATATAGCTCAACAGGGAGAGCGCGGCGTTCGCATCGCCGAGGTTGGGGGTTCGAGTCCCCCTATCTCCACCAAATTTGTGCCCCCGTAGCTCAGGCGGATAGAGCAGCGGTTTCCTAAACCGCGTGTCGCAGGTTCGAGTCCTGCCGGGGGTACCACACTCCCACACTCCGGTTGACCCAGGCGCTGAGGAATAGCCATATGCCACCGCGCGAACCCTGGAAGCCACGCATCCTGAGACATTTCGGGCGGCTGCTGGCCACCGTCCTGGCGCTGTGGTACGTGACCTGCCTCATCGGCGGAGGGTTTGACGAAGGGTTCGACATACCCGACGCGGAAACGGCGGCGGTCGCGGTGGTCTTCTCATACTGTGCCCTGAGCACCGTGGTCGCCTGGCTCAGTGTGCGAGTGGGCGGAGCGATGCTCGTGGTCGCCGGTCTGGCCCTGGCGGTCCTGGTTCCGGTGACTGCGGGGCGTAACATAGCCATCGCGACTGTGTTCATCAGTGGGCCGTTCTTCATCGCTGGGGCCGCGCTGCTGTTGTCCGTAGCCCTTCGCGAGCGGTAGCCCCGCCTCCCAGGCCAGGGGGCGTGGGGGAGACTCATAAGAGGACGTCTCCAGAAGACAACCTCAGGCCTAGGAGACGCTAGGCTACCTCAGAGAGCGCCTCCTCGCGTACTACCCGTCGACGGCAAGAGCGATCGCAGCCACGCTAGCAGCAAGAGCAGCGTACGGGCCGAGGAATCAACGCTCGCGGCTGCGAGTAGGGTGGGGCGATGAGTGGGGGATATTACGTATTGACAAGTATAGCGCCAGCATCTACGATGCGTACACGACGCGAACCTCGTAAGCTGCGGTCACGATGGCCCGATCCTGGCGAGGGGAGAAATGACAAGGGACCAAGGGGCTCACCCTAGACACCTGGCGCGCTTTGCCTCTGGCCATGCTCCGGCGAGCGAGCGCGAGAGGGCGGGGGAGGCGGCGCGAGAGTCGGGGAGGTACCGCCGAACCTCGACGGATGCTCATTCCCTACTCACGATAGGGGACCTCGAACAGGGGCAGCACATCTGTTGTCTCTATCGGACGGAAGAGGAGCACCGAGCGGTGCTTACACCCTTCATGCGCCAGGGCCTGGAGGCTGGCGAGAAGATGCTCTATATCGCGGATGCCCGCAACGCCGAGAGCATCCTGGGCTATTTGCAGGAGGACAGGCTGGACACGGAATCCTGTCTGGCGCGCGGGCAACTAGAAATCGTCACCGCCGACGACCTCTATCTGAAGCAGGGCGTGTTTGACCCGGACGAGATGATCGCGCTCCTGCGGGCCAAGACTGAGCAGGCCCTGGCCGAGGGCTACACTGCCCTGCGGGTCACCGGCGAGATGACCTGGGCACTGCGGGGACTGCCTGGCTCTCGACGCCTGATCGAGTACGAGACCAAGCTGAACGAGTTTTTCCCCGGCAGCGCCTGCCTGGCCATCTGCCAGTACCACTACCACACCTTCGCCCCGTCATTGCTCTTGGACGTGCTGACCACCCATCCTGTCGCCATTGTCGGCACGGCGGTCTACGACAACTTCTACTACATGCCCTCGGGCGCGCTGCTGAGCGGTCAGCGGTCAGCAGCGCGGCTGCGCCGTTGGCTGGAGAACCTGGCCGACCGCGGGCGGACGGAGGAGGCGCATGAAGAAGCGCTTCCAAAGGCAATGGAAGCTAGACCAAAGAGGCGGCCGCGACGAAAGAGCGTCTATGGGCTGACCCCCCGTCAAGTCACGGTTGTCAATCTCCTGGCGCAGGGCAAATCGGACAAAGATATCGCGATTATCCTAGACATCAGTCCCCGTACGGCCGAGAGGCATGTGGCGGACATCCTCAGGAAGATGGCCGCCACCTCTCGTACGCAGGCGGGTGTGCGGGCTCTCAAGGAAGGACTGGTCAACTGGCGCTGAAGCTGCAGCATTCGTACAACAGGCCTTGCGAGAAGGGGAAATGCCAGCGCCTCCTAGCGTAACCAGCCGCCAACGGCAATAGCCGCCGCTGCCACAGTCGCGCTGCCGGCCACCGGTTGTCTCCCCCACCTCGCGACTGCTACAATACGACGGGGCTGGTCTCCATGATCAGCCCTTATTGGCGTTGGTATCGGCGGACGACATGAACCTGGCAGGCATCCTCCCTCTGGTAGAAGAGGCGCTCGACGGGCAGCGCCTGAGCGACTCGCTGGCCTCGGGGCCCACCACCGTCGGCGTCGGCGACGGGGCGAAGGCGTGCCTCGTGGCGATGCTGGCGCGTCGGGCCTCGGCACCGCTGCTGGTGGTGACGGCGCGGCCCCATCAGGCGCTCGCCCTCAGCGAGGAGCTGGCGGCATGGCTGGGCAGCGAGGAGCAGGTGAACCTCTTCCCCCAGCGCGATACGCTCCCCTATGAACGCCTGGCCCCCGACCCGGCGGCGGTGCGCGACCGCCTGCGCGTGCTCTCGTTGCTTGCGGAGGGGACGATCGCTGACCCGTCGCTTGCAGCCGGGCGCCGCTCTCCAGCACCGGTCGTTGTCGCTTGCATACAGGCGCTCAGCCAGGGCACCCTCTCCCCCGAGGGGATGCGATCGGCGCGGGAGACCCTGAGCACCGGCGGCACTCTCACCCCCGACCCCTTCCTGCGACGGCTGATCCAGCGGGGGTATCGCTTCGCCGCCCTGGTCGACATGCCCGGCCAGGCGAGCCGGCGCGGCGGCATCATCGACGTATTCCCGCCGGACGCCGATCTGCCACTGCGCATCGAGCTGGTGGGCGACCAGGTGGAGAGCATCCGTCTGTTCGACCCGGAGACGCAGCGCACACTGCGCCTCGTGGAATCGGCGACCGTCGGCCCGGCGCAGGAGATGCTGCTGCCCCAAGCCGGCGCCCAGGACCTGCTCGGCCGGCTGGACCTCTCCTCCTGCTCGATGGGTGTCGGGCAACGCTTCCGGGAGGGGCTGGCGATGCTCTCCTCCGGCGAAGGCTTCCCCGACGACGCCTTCTACGTGCCCTTCCTGACCCGCTCGACCCTTCCTGATTATCTGCCCGACGGCGCTCTGCTCATCCTGGACGAGCTGGCGGACATATCCTCCGCCCAGGAGGAGCACGACCAGCAGGTGGCGGAGGTGCGCGACGAGATGACCAAGCGCGGCGAGCTCCCACGGGGGATGCCCCTGCCCCACCGGCCCTGGCCTCAGATGCGGGAGGCGCTGACAGGTCGGGCGCGTCGGGTGGAGCTGTCGCGCTGGGCCAGCGGCGAGGAGGGCTCTCTGAGACTGCCCTTCCTGCCGGCGGCCGCCTACGGGGGTCAACTGCGCAACCTGGCCGGCGACCTGACAACGGCCTCGCGGCGCGGGGAGACGACGGTGGTGGTATCACAGCAGGCGGCAAGGCTGTCCGAGGTGCTGAGCGAGCAGGACGTCTTCGCGACGGCATCCACAGGCGTGGAGGCGCCCCTGCCGGCGGGGTCGCTGGCCCTTGTGCAGGGGTCGCTGCCCCAGGGCTGGAGCCTGCGCCGCGGCGGCGACGGCTCTCTTACCCTCCTGACGGACGCCGAGGTCTTCGGCTTCGTCAAGCAGCGGCGGCTCACTCGCGCCGCGGCGGCGCGCCGAGAGGCCTTTCTGGCGGAGCTGTCGGTCGGCGACCTGGTGGTGCACGTCGAACACGGCATCGCCCGCTTCGCCGGGCTCACGCGACTGCAGCCGGAGGGGCACGAGCGGGAGTATATGGAGCTGCGCTACGCCGAGGGCGACCGCCTGTTCGTGCCCACCGACCAGGTGGACAGGGTGAGCCGCTACGTCGGCCCCAGCCAGCACGTCCCTGCCCTCACCCGCCTCGGCAGCCAGGAGTGGCCGCGGGCCAAGGAGCGGGTGCGCCGCGCCGTCGCCAGCCTGGCACGGGAGCTGCTCGCGCTGTACGCCTCCCGCCAGGTGCTGGAGGGCCACGCCTTCTCCCTGGACACCCCCTGGCAGCAGGAGTTGGAGGCCTCGTTCCCCTATGTGGAGACGCCGGACCAACTGGCGGCCGTGCAGGAAGTGAAGGTCGAGATGGAAGGGACCCGGCCCATGGACCGGCTGGTGTGCGGCGATGTGGGCTACGGCAAGACGGAGGTGGCGATCCGCGCCTCGTTCAAGGCTGTCATGGACGGCATGCAGGTGGCGGTGCTGGTGCCGACCACCGTCCTCGCCCAGCAGCACTATCGGACGTTCCGCGAGCGCCTGTCGGGCTTCCCCGTGCACATCGAGATGCTGTCGCGGTTCCGCTCGGACAGGGAGCAGCGGCAGGTGGTGAGCGACCTGTCGCTGGGAGCGGTGGATATCGTCATCGGCACCCATCGCCTGTTGCAGCGGGACGTGGCGTTCAAGGACCTGGGGCTGGTGATCATCGACGAGGAGCAGCGCTTCGGCGTCGCCCACAAGGAGCGGCTGAAGCAGATGCGGCAGCAGGTAGACGTGCTGACGCTCTCGGCGACACCTATCCCCCGCACGCTGCACATGTCGCTGTCCGGCATCCGCGATATGTCGGCGATGGAGACGCCACCCGAGGAGCGCCTGCCGATCAAGACCTACGTGCTGGAATACGACGACCGCATCATCCGCGAGGCGATCCTGCGGGAGCTGGAGCGCGGGGGGCAGATCTACTTCGTCCACAACCGCGTACTCAACATAGAGAAGATCGCGCGGAAGCTGCGGGACCTGGTGCCGGAGGCGGAGATCGCGGTGGCCCACGGGCAGATGCCCGAGGAGCAACTGGAGCGGGTGATGCTCGACTTCGTGGAGGGCGGCATCGACGTGCTGGTCTGCACCACGATCATCGAGTCGGGGCTGGATATCCCCAACGTCAACACCGTCATCATCAACCAGGCGCACCGGCTGGGACTGGCCCAGCTCTACCAGCTGCGGGGGCGCGTGGGCCGGGGCGCCAGCCGGGCCTACGCCTACCTCCTTTACGACCGCCACCACTCGCTGACGGAGCCGGCCCAGAAGCGCCTGCAGACCATCTTTGAGGCCACGGAGCTGGGGGCGGGCTTCCAGATCGCCCTCAGAGACCTGGAGATCAGGGGGGCGGGCAACCTGTTGGGGGCCGAGCAGAGCGGCCACATTGGGACGGTGGGCTTCGACCTGTACATGCGGCTGCTGGCCGATGCCGTGGAGAGCCTCAAGGCGCTCCAGCGAGGGGAGAAGCCGCCGCTACCGGCCACGGCTCAGCCGCCGCTCACCATCGAACTGCCGCTGACGGCGCACATCCCCGATACCTACGTCGACGACCTGAACCTGCGTCTGGCCCTCTATCAGCGCATGGCCGGGGTGCAGCGGGCGCAGGAGGTGGAGGGGCTGGCCCAGGAGATGCGCGACCGCTTCGGGTCGCTGCCAAAGCCCGTGCGCACCCTGCTCTACGTAGTGCGCCTGCGCGCTCTGGCTCGAGAGGCGGGCGTGCAGTCGATCCAGACGGAGGACGGGCAGATCGTGCTGCGAATGGCGGCGGGGCTGCGGCTGCCCCAGGAGCGGCTACAGCGGGAGGCGCCGGAGGGAACGTGGGTGGGGCCGACGTCGCTGCGGCTGAGTCGGGGGCGGCTGCGCGATCGCTGGCGGGATGCGCTGCTGAGCGTACTGGACGGTCTGGCCGCAGAGCGTTTGACACAGGCTCCCCAAGAACTTTAGAATGCCATCACTCTGACTCTGGGCTGGTGCCGACTTCGTCATCTCTTCCACGTGCATCTGGAGGCGCGATTGCAGCAACCTTCCCCAGCCACAATCAGTCTGGGCTCCATACCGCAGACCGGCCGCATCCCCCTGCTGGCGGGGATGTATGCGCTGGCGCTGGCCCTCTTCCTGGTTATCGAGCCGACGATGCCCTGGCTGCTGGTGCTGGTGGCAGGCCTGGTGGCCCTGGGCACCGACGGGATCATGAGGTCGCACCCCAAGAGCATCTTCCGTGATGCGCTCGATACGGCGCCGTATCTGCTGGTGCCCGTGATCCTGACGCTCGCCTCCGGCTTCTTCCTGGAGGATACGGTGGTGGGCTACTGGTCGCTGGTGGCGGCGATGGCGGCCGGGGCAGTGATGGCAGTGGCTCTCTACGGGGAGTACATCTCCGTGGAGATCGAGAGTCCCCTGTATTCATTGGCGCGGTTCGTTCTCAACGTCGTCACCTATCTCAGCGCCTTCGCCCTATACGCGGCGATATACAGCTTCGAGGTGGATCTGGTGCCAGCCGCCCTGTGCGTGGGATTGGTCAGCTCGGTGCTGGGGGCAGAGATCCTGCGCGAGACGGAGGCGACGCCTCTACCCACGGGACAAGCGAGCCTGCGAGCATTGGGCCTCGCGGCCGCGATCGGCGTGGTTGTGGCCGAGGCACGCTGGGCGCTTTACTTCGTGCCCCTGGACGGCTTCCTGGCGGCGGTCTTCCTTCTGCTCGTGTTCTATGCCGCGAGCGGGATAGTCCAGCACTACCTGACGGCGCGCCTCTCCTGGGCCGTCGTCCTCGAGTTCGCGGTAGTGGCTTCGCTGGGGCTGGTCATGGTGATCGCCGGCGGCTCCCTCACGGAGGCCTAGGGCCACTACGCGGCAAGCACCCCGAAGACCCGCCTGGACATCGACCTTGTCCCCCCTTCTCGCCTACCTTCAGCCCATGCTGTACCGGCAGGCGGCGGCCGATGTGGTGCCATTTGCGTTCGGGCTTAGCGTTGTTCGAATCCGGCGACTTGTCGTGGGGGTCGGCGTCTGCTAGTATGAGTTAGGTCGGGGTGTAGCGCAGCCTGGTAGCGCACCTGAATGGGGTTCAGGAGGTCGTGGGTTCGAATCCCACCGCCCCGACCAGATTCGATCTTGGCCCCTTCTCCACGTCCTGTCCCCCAATAACCTACTAGTTAAGAGTACTCTTGCCCAACTAGGTGCTCTCTTCAGGACCTTTTCCTCGAACGAACGGGTGCCGAACGGCGACCTCCTGTCTGGTGTTCAGGAGGTCTACTTGACTCCGTGGAAGCCTGACCCAATTCCCCGACCGATGCTCCGATAAGACCCAGGGACCATCATTACCGAACATCACAGTCGGGTCACACTTGGGTCACACTCGCATCACGCGCCTGTCACAGGGCGCCCTGGCTCAGGCGGGTAGAACGGTTTCCTAAGACGCGTGTCGCAGGTTCGAGTCCTGCTCGGGGAGCCAGTTTGGTGGCTCAGAGCGTGAACGGCTCTGGGCCACCGCCATCTCCTGCTTCTCTCAGGTAAGGGAGACGTCGGGCCAGTATCTCGCGGCAAGGGCGCGATGAGTGTGGGTAAGGCTCCAGCGCATATCATTCCTGCTGGTGCTCTTCTTGTCGGCGCGCCCAAGCACTAGCGTGAATGGCTGGGCATAGAATGCATCGTCACGAAAAGCTATAGGCGTCATCACGCTAGCAATCCGGGTCGCGCCGCTGTCGCCAGGGAGCGGGTCGGCCTGAGCCAAATGGGCACCAACCTTATGGCGCCACACAGATACGGGGCCGAGGACACGCCTCGCGTAGCTCTTCGCCTTTGTTGAGTCCCCTCCAGAAGCAAGCCATCCCACGAGCAGCGCGTAGTTGTACGCTGACACCGCGTACCAGTGGAACGAGCAGGCGACCAGAGCCAACTGTCTCTCGTCGAGGCTGGGAACCTGGCCACGGATCTCCGGTGGGAGTTCGGAGCGTTTCTGTTCGTCGTTGGCACCGGCGCCGTAGAGAAAACAGTGCGAATTCGGGGGCAGTCTGGCGATAATGCCCTGCTCGATCTTGCTCACGTTGCGGTACAGAAACCGCAGACCCTCGCTGAGACAGGCCAGGGAGATTACCTCATTGCCGTACTTGGCCTCGGCTTCGCGAGAGAGTTCCAACTCGTCGACGTGGTCAATTATCATGTCTCGTCTCGAAATATACATCTAGCTAATACAACCCACAAGCGCAAGGGGTGCGACGGTGCGACGGCCTGTGCAGCACTCGCATCGTGATGCCTACAGCCAATCGACCTTCTCACGGTCGGCGCCCAGGCGCGAGGCGACGGCGTCGGCGCCGCGCGAGCCAAGGGCGTAGACTGCGGGGCTCCGGCCGGACCCGGGCAGCACCGGCAGAACGAGCCGCTGAACGTAGCCGGCTTCGTACAGGACTTGCAGCCGACGTGCTGCCAGGCTGGAGCGTTGGTCGAAGTCACCGTCTTCACGGGAGAAGAAAGCCCACTCGACAAGCTGTCGAATGAGAAAGCGATGACGGTAGACAGCAGTCAGGATATCGAGATCACGAGAGGTTATCCTCCAACCTCCATTACGGTGAGTGTTACTTCCTTTGCTCTGAACCATGAGGCTTGTTGTCTCTTGCATGTATCCCTATCTCACCAAGCTCTGTTTCTCTCTCATTACGTCGAGCTGATGCAACAAACAGAATGATCTGTGTAAAGAAGAATAAAACAGTCGGGGCACTCCAATTTCGCTCCTGCCGGGGCCGAACGCCTCCCTGTGCCCATTTCTCCAGATTCGGAAACGCACCGCTGGAGCGAGTTGGACTGGAATTTGACCAGGCCCGAAACCGTGCACATTGATGTCCACGGCTTTGTCCACACCTCGCAGCGTCAGTCCAGGGAGGCTGGACTGGGTTCGGCACCTGCATTCACGCTCTCGCCCCTTGCTCCCCGATTCCGATACAGCGCTCAGCTTCATCAAAGGTACCTCAGCTCTAGCCGCAGCACCCCAATTCCCGGGCCCGCCGGCTCGAATCTGTTTGGA
>CAZSRY010000011.1:0-17990 GCA_964609475.1 uncultured Dehalococcoidia bacterium | reverse complement strand
TTGGGGTGGACGGAGGGATTCGAACCCTCGATCTCCAGGGCCACAACCTGGCGCCTTAACCGCTCGGCTACGCCCACCACGAGAGAAAAATAACTCTGCCCCCCTTAGACCACCTTCACTTCGCCGAGGCAATACGTCGCTTACGCACACCGCGCCTCTGGTGGGACGGACGGCAGAGTCAACACTCCGCTGTCATTCGTGATGAGTGTATCACGGGCGAAGGAGGGGGTCAAGGTCAGCGCAGCTTTCGACCAAACGAGGGCAGGCCCTCGGTCCGCCTTCAGGCCTACGGGGTTACCGGACCGGCCTCTCGCTCGCGCCGGCTGTGGCCTCCAAGAATGGGAGGGAATATACTGAGCCCGATCTTGATTCTCCCCATTCGCCAACCCAGTCTGGGAGGGTAGTCTGCCATGACCCCTGATGAGAAGTGGAGGCTGGTGGTGATCTCCCACAGCCACTGGGACAGGGAGTGGTATTTCCCCTTCCAGAACTTCCGGCTCCGCCTGGTGGGCATGATGGACCGTCTGCTGGATATACTCGCCTCCGACCCCGAATACAAGCACTTCATGCTCGACGGGCAGACGATCCTCCTGGAGGACTACCTGGCGGTGCGGCCGGACCGGCGTCCCGATATCGAACGACAGGTGGCGACCGGCAGGTTGCTGATAGGTCCCTGGTACGTCCCTCCCGACGAGTACCTGGCGGGCGGCGAGGCCCTCATCCGCAATCTTCAGCGGGGCATGCAGGTCGCACGGGGATTCGGCGGCACGATGATGGTCGGCTATCTGCCCGATGCCTTCGGCCACATCGCTCACCTGCCCGCCATCCTGCGCGGGTTCGGCATCGACGACGCCGTCGTCTGGCGGGGCGCCGATGACCGTCTGAAGAGGACGGAGTTCTTCTGGCGGGCGCCCGACGGCAGCGAGGTTCTCGCTCTCCACCTGCCCCTCGGCTATGGGTTCGCTAGGAGCCTGCCGTCCGATCTACAGGCGCTCCTGCCCTGGCTGGAGGAGCTCCGTCGGGGGCTGGAGCCGCGGGCGACCACCCGCTGTCTGGTGCTGATGAACGGCAACGACCACTCCATGCCCCAGGCTGACCTGCCTTCGGTACTGGCCGTCGCCAACTCCTCTCTGATCGATGCGGAGATGCTGCACGGGCACCTGCCGCTGGTGTTCGAAGGGGTGCGGCGGGCGATGCGCGGGAGGGGACGCGTCCGGCCCCGCTATCGGGGGGAGTTTCGCAGCAGCCGGCTGGCCCATATCCTGCCCGGCGCCATCTCCGCCCGCATGTGGATCAAGCAACGCAATCAGAGGTGTGAGGACCTGCTCACCCACTGGGCCGAGCCCTTCTCTATCTGGGCGAACCTCCGCCGCCGACGGCTGGGCAGCAAGTGGCAGGAGCCCCCACTCCCTCCCGGCCCAACCAGCGTCTATCCCGTCGACTCGACCTCAATAGAAGGGTTGCTCAGACAGGCCTGGAAGCACCTCCTGGAGAACCAGGACCACGACGGCATCTGCGGCTGCAGCGTGGACGCGGTTCATCGCGAGATGGCGACCCGCTTCGATTCCTGCCAGCAGATCGGCGAGGACCTGACCCGCCAGTCCCTGAGAAGCATCGCCGCCCAGGCAAGCGTGGACGGTGCGCCCAGCGTGGTCGTGTTCAATCCCGTCGGCGGAGCACGAACCGACTTTGTGACCGTCCGCTGGCCTATCGAGGAGGGCCAGGAGCCGCTGGCGCTGATCGATGCGAAGGGCCGAGAGTCCCCCTGCCAGATGATCCGCCGGCCGCCACCCCCCTACATGCCTCTCGTCGAGGGGATTCAGCACCGAGCGGAGGTGGGGTTCGTGGCCCGCGATGTGCCCGGCTACGGCTACAAGGCGTTCCGTGTGGTGTGCGGTGCCGCGACGAAGACGACGGCTGCGCCCCTGCCTGCCAATAAGATCGAGAACGAGTTCTTCGCCGTGGCCGCCGATCCCTCAGACGGCACCATCACGCTGCGCGACAAGGCCGGCGGGCGCACTCTGAGGGGGCTGAACCGCTTTGTGGACGGCGGCGAGCGCGGCGACGAGTACGCCTACTGGCCACCGCCGCGCGACAGGCTCATCGATGCGCCGGCCCGACCGCCGGAGATCAGTGTCCTGGAGGCCGGCCCAGCCCGCTCCACCCTGGAAGTGTCTATGACGTACAGGCTCCCCAGGGCGCTGAGCAAGAGCCGGAGGGCGCGATCGAGGCAAACGGTAGCTTGCCAGGTCCGCAGCCGCGTCAGCCTCTACCCGGGCGTGCCACGGGTCGACTTTCAGACGGAGGTGGACAACCAGGCGCGCGACCATCGCCTGCGCGTGCACTTCCCGACCGATGTCCAGACCGATGTCTCCCATGCCGAGCAGCACTTCGGCGTCGTGACCCGCCCGATAGCGATCCCTCAGGCCGATGAGACCTGGTTGGAGGAGCCGGTGGGAACTTATCCCCAGAAGTCGTTCATGGACGTCAACGACGGCCGCCGCGGGGTCCTGCTGGCCAATCGCGGCCTGCCGGAGTACGAGGTGCTGCCAGGCAAGGCGGGCATGGCCCTGACCCTGCTCCGCTGTGTGGGCTGGCTCTGCCGCGCCGATATGACGACGCGACAGGGCCTGGCCGGCCCGCCCTTCGTGGAGGTGCCCGAGGCCCAGTGCCTTGGCCGCCACACCTTCGAGTATGCCCTGGTGCCCCATGAGGGCGGCTGGCAGCGGGCCTTCGCTGAGGCCCATCGCTTTGCCCGCCCCCTGCAGGCACGCCTATCCGCCTCCGAGACGGCATCCCTGCCGCCACAGGGCAGCCTTATCGATGTGACGTCTTCAAAGCTCGTGCTCTCCGGCCTCAAGTTCGCCGAGGGCGGCCGGGGCATAGTGGTGCGTCTCTATAACATCGACGATAGGCCAGCGAGGGGGAGGGTGCGGCTGAGGGAGCCGCACGACGGCGCGGAGTTTGTTACCCTAGATGAGGAACCGATAGCCGAGGCCCCCGTCCGCGACGGCTGGGTGGAGCTCCGAGCGCGGCGGAACGAGATTATCAGTCTCCTCTTCAAGGTCAAGCCTTGGAGAGAGGCATCGTCGGGAGGGTAACCGGCGAAAGCGAGGGGATGATGGGTTCCACGACAAGAGGTCAAGGCTTAGAGCGCCAGGTGCTGCGGCTGCTCCAGGAGCGGGGGCTGACGGTGGCCGTCGCCGAGTCCTGCACGGGCGGCCTCATCGGCCATCGCCTCACCGGCGTGCCCGGCAGCTCCACGTCTTTCTTGGGCGGGGTGGTGGCCTATCACAACAATGTCAAGGCGAACGTCCTGGGCGTATCCAGGGAGCTGTTGGCCAGCGAGGGCGCTGTCAACGAGGCGGTGGCCGTGGCGATGGCCCGGGGGGTGCGGCGACTCCTGGGGGCAGAGATCGGCGTATCGGTGACGGGGATAGCGGGCCCCGGCGGCGGTGGCCCGGGCAAGCCCGTTGGCCTCGTCTACATGGCGCTGGACAGCGGGAGAGGCCAGGGGATCTGTCAGAGGCATGTCTGGCGGGGAGACCGCTGGCAGAATAAGGAGCGCTCGGCGGCTGCAGCCCTGAGGATGCTGCGGGACTATCTGGTGCGAGCCCCCAGGCGAAGACGGGCCGGGGCTGAGCGCTCTCAGTAGGCGGTGGGCCAGAAGTGCGTCCAGTAGCCCTTACGGTGCCGCACAGCGGCGCCGGTCCTATAGGCGGCCTCTGCCACGGCGTGGGCTACCGCCCTGACTGTCGAGCGATTGAACACACTGGGAATGATGTACTCCTCGTGGAGCTCCCTTCTTGACACGCTGGCGGCGATAGCTTCGGCGGCAGCGATCTTCATCTCCTCGTTGACCATCGTGGCGTGGGCGTCCAGCAGCCCCCGGAAGAGGCCGGGAAAGCAGAGGACGTTATTGATCTGGTTGGGATAATCAGAGCGGCCGGTTGCCAGGACTCGCACATGGGGCAGTGCCTCCTCGGGATGGATCTCCGGGTCGGGGTTGGCCATGGCGAAGACGATGGGGTCGCGGTTCATCTTCTTGATGTCCTCGACGGTCAGGGCGCCCGGCCCCGACACTCCCAGGAACATGTCTGCCCCCTCAATGGCGTCGCTGAGGGTCCCTTTCACGTGGCGGGGGTTGGTGTTCTTGGCGTACCAGACCCAAGTCGGACTCATGTCCTTGCTGTACCCCTTGTGCATGATGCCTGCCCTGTCGCAGCCGATGATATCTTTCACGCCTGCGGACATCATCATCCTGGTGCAGGCAACGCCGGCAGCGCCCACGCCGCAGACCACCACCTTCAGGTCCTCGAACTTCTTATTGACGATCTTGAGGGCGTTAATGAGGCCCGCCAGGACGACCACTGCCGTGCCATGCTGGTCATCGTGGAAAACAGGGATATCCAGCGCTTCCTTGAGGCGGGGCTCGACCTCGAAGCAGCGGGGCGCCGAGATGTCCTCCAAGTTGATGCCCCCGAAGCCGGGGGCGATGGCTTTCACTGTTTGCACTATCTCATCGGGGTCTTTGGTTGCCAGGCAGATGGGCCAGGCGTCCACTCCGCCGAATTCCTTGAACAGCATTGCCTTGCCTTCCATCACCGGCAGAGCCGCCTCAGGACCGATGTCGCCCAGCCCTAGGACAGCGGTGCCGTCGGTGACTACGGCGACTGCATTCCCCTTGGCAGTGAGGCTCCACATGGCCCGTCGGTCCTCGCAAATCGCCTGACAGACGCGTGCCACGCCGGGCGTATAGGCTACGGAGAGGTCTCTGCGGGTCTTCACTGGCCTCTTGTTGTGCATCTCTATCTTGCCGCTCAGGTGATAGAGGAACACGGGGTCAGACACGTCCCTCACGGTCACCTCATCCAGGGCCTTGATCCGCCCCACGATCTCATGCTCGTGATCGACGTTGCGAGCCGTGATGGTGATATCGCGGATCACGGCCCCTCGTCTTGATTCCACGATGTCGACGGCGCCGATGTCGCCCCCCGCTTCGCCAATAGTAGAGGTTATCTTGCCTAGCATGCCCACCCGGTTGGGGTAGGCGGCTCGAATAGTCACAGTGTATCCAACGGAGGATGTTCCATTTTCAGCAGATCGCGTCGCGCGCACCATGTCGCTCTTCCTTTCGGCTCTCCATCCACTAGCACAGCTGACTCATCTATTTTACGGCTCTCACCCCGCTGCCGCAAGAATATGATAAGGTTGGTGATCGGGTTGGCCGTCAAGTTCACACGTGTGCCTGTGGCCCAGCCACAGAAAAGGAGCGTCGAGCAAGCGAAGGCTCGTCGCTCCTATCCAACGGGTGTACTCCTTTGTCAACCGCCGCTACGTCTCTGAACCCTGGCAAACCGCAGCCAGGAAAGTCACGCCTTGGGCATCTTGATGAAGCCCTCTTGCATCAACATTCCAGTCTCTTCACGGGCCCGCCTGATCTTTGAGGAGGCCATCTCGAGGATCTCTCGCTCAGTGCATTCTATTCTAGCAACGCCCTGTTCTATGGCCTTTAGGCCAACAGCGGCCGCCTCCCGGGGGAAGACCTCCCATTCGTCCATTGTAGGAACAATGTATTCCTCATGGAGCCCCTTGTCTTCAGCACATTTGGCAAGCTCGTTGGCGGCGGCGATACACATCTCATCGGTTATGGTTGTGGCCCTAACATCGAGCGTACCCCTGAATATGCCGGGGAACCCCAGGGAGTTGTTGATCTGGTTGGGGAAATCGCTGCGGCCCGTGGCAACGATCCTTGCGCCTGCTTCTTTGGCGTCCCAGGGGAATATCTCCGGAACCGGGTTGGCGCAGACAAATACAACGGGGCCCGGAGCCATCCCGGCTATCCATTCCTTCTTGATGGTTTCCGGGCCGGGCTGTGAAAGGGCGATCAGGACATCCGCACCTTCCATTGCATCGGGCATATGGCCCTCGAGGTTGCCGGAGTTGGTTATCTTAGCCAGTTCCCACTTCTCCGGGTACTTCTCCTGCAGCTCCGTTCGCTTCCGATGCAGTATTCCTTTGCTGTCACACAGTATGATGTTCCCCGGGCGAACGCCGGCAGCGATAATCAGCCAGGCTGTCCGGATACCCGAGGCCCCTGCCCCGGTCATCGCCACCCTTACTTCGCTCATCTTCTTGTTGACCACTTTCAGGGCATTGATAAGGCCGGCCAGGACAACTGTAGCTGTTCCTTGTTGATCATCGTGCCAAACAGGGATGCGGGCCTTCTCGCGGAGAGTGTTGAGGATCTTGAAGCATTTCGGGTGAGAGATGTCCTCCAGATTGATTCCAGCAAAACTGGGCTGGAGCAGGAGGACCGTCTCAATGATCTTCTCCGGGTCCTTTGTGTCTATGCAAAGGGGAAAGGCATCTACACCGCCCAGGTACTTGTAAAGCAGGGCCTTGCCCTCCATCACCGGGAGCGCTGCTTCAGGGCCAATGTCACCAAGGCCCAAGACTCTTGTTCCGTCGGTTACTATTGCTACGGTGTTGGCCTTGTTGGTGTGGTCGAAGACCTTTTCTGGGTTATCACGGATGTCTAGACAGGGTTGGGCCACGCCCGGTGTGTACCAGATACCGAAGTCATCGAAATTCCGGATACAACACTTGGCGACGGTTTCTATCTTCCCGTGATAGAAGGGGTGGAGCTTCATGGCATCCTTTGCCGGCTTCTCCGCCTTCTCGAGCAGCTCCTCTAGCTTATCCATGACACCGATACCTCCCTTTGCCCACTCTGGGTACTTACCAGATCGCCGGTCAGGCGATTACAGCACCGCTTCCTGCGGCCCGGGCTGTGAAGGTGATATCGCGGACCATGGCCTCTCGGGTGGACTGGACGACGTCAACGGCGCCGATGTCGCCTCCCCCTTCGCCATGCGGCTTCTCCTTTCAGCTCGCTGTGCTCCACCTGTGTCGATTATCGGTTCCGAGACCAAAGTTTAAAGATGCCACACGTTTAATCTTTCTTTTACCACGCGTGTGGTCTGGTGTCAACATCTATTGAAGATATATAGGGGAAATCCTTACAAAAGGGTAATCTTTCGTACGAAGGCCCATTCTTGATCGCACCATCCTGGAAGGGCGAGCATCACCTGTCGAGCGTCTACACGATGGAGAAGACGTTCCTAACTACCTCGTGCGGCGTCGTGATGCCCTGCCGCACCTTCAGCATGCCGGCCCGCCGCATGGTGATCATGCCCTCGCTTGTGGCCTGGGCCTTCATCTCCCCGGAGCTTGCGCCCTTCAGCAGCAGGCGACGAAGCTCCTCGCTGAGCACCAGGACTTCGTACGCCCCTGTCCGTCCCATGTAGCCGGTGTTGGCGCAGGAGTTGCAGCCGGTCCCGTAGTAGAGCTGCTCGGGGCTCTCGCCCAGCTCTTCCTCGTAGGCCGCTTGCTCCTCCGCCGGCACGTCCGATAGGGTTCGGCAGTCGGGGCACACTCTACGCACCAGTCGCTGGGAGACGACTCCCACGAGAGCTGAAGAGATGAGGAACGGCTCAACCCCGAGGTCGATGAGACGGAACAGCATCCCCACAGCGTCATTGGCGTGGATCGAGGAGAGCACCAGGTGCCCGGTGAGGGCCGCCTGGGTAGCCATGCCGGCTGTCTCGCTGTCCCGCACCTCGCCCACCAGGATCACGTCCGGGTCGAGGCGCATGACGGAGCGCAATCCGCTGGCGAAGGTGATATCGGCCCGCGGGTTCACCTGGATCTGGTTGATGTCGTCGAAATGGTACTCGATGGGATCCTCGATGGTGACGATGTTCCGACCTTTGCGGTCGAGCTGGTTGACTGAGGCATACAGGGTGGTGGTCTTGCCAGAGCCGGTTGGCCCACCCACGAGGACCATGCCGAAGGGCGTGCGGAGCATCTGCGAGTAGCGCTCCAGGGCCTCGGGCAGGAATCCCAGATTCTCCAAGGCGATCAGAGAGAGAGACTTGTCCAGCACCCGCAGCACCATCATCTCGCCGTGGGCGCTGTCGGAGGTGGCGACGCGGAAGTCCACTTCCTTGCCTTCGATCTGGACAGAGAACTGGCCGTCCTGGGGGCGTCGGCGCTCGGCGATATTCATGCCCGCCATCACCTTCAGGCGGGAGACGAGCGGAGGGTGGACGCTCAGCGGCAGGGTATGCACATCGTGGAGGAAGCCGTCGATGCGATAGCGGACGAGCAGGGAATCCCTCTTGGGCTCCAGGTGGATGTCCGAGGCGCGGTCTCGCACCGCCTGGGCGATAAGCAGCTCCACCGTCCTGACGATGGGGGCCTGAGCTGCCATGTCCGGCGTGAGCGCTTCTTCGGCTGCCAGCTCGGCCTCCCGAGGGGCCACGAGGCTGACCTGCTCGTCGATCTCGCCGCTGGCCCGATAGCTCCGGTTGATGGCTTCGCGGATGTCCCTGGGGGTGCCGACGGCGGGCTGGATTAGCTTCTTGGCCCGCGCTTTCAGGTCTTCCTGGACCTGGATGTTCGTCGGGTCTGCCATCACGACGACCAAGGTATCGCCGACGATGTCGATTGGGATCAGGTCATACTGGCGGGCGTAGCCCTCCGGGACGAGGCTGAGCGCCTCTGGCTGCACGTCATGGCGCTTCAGGTCGACGATAGGCAGGTTGAGCTGGAGGCTGAGAGCCATGCTCACATCTTCTGGTGACACCAGCTCCTCGTCGACCAGGTAGTCTCCCAGCCGTCTCTGCTGTTGTCTGGCCTCTTCCAGCGCCTGGCCGAGCTGCTCCGGCGTGAGCAACCCGGCATCGACCAGGATCTCGCCGAATTTCTTTATTGCTGGCGCCGATGTTGGTTCAGGCATGTCCTCCCCGGTGTTGGAAAAGAACGCTATGAACCGTCGCCGTGACCTCTTCTGGCATGGCGCGCGTAAAAAGGTACAGGTGAGCGCCCACCTTCACGGCGTGTCCACCCCGGCAGCGTTGTCTCTTGGAATATCAACCGCTGGGCAGGATTGACGACCGCCTCGCCGAGCCGCCCGACGATTGAGCACCGCCTGTCGCTGCGCCCAGTTCGGCGATCAGTAGCCGGGGTCCGTTTGCGTAACCTTGCCCGTAGTGTCGACGGTGTATTCGCCGTTGGTCGCCATGCTGCGCATGTAGGTAGGGTACAGTCCGAACCCGCCGGTGGTCATGTCTTTGGTGCCGGTGGTAATAGCGCTGGTAGTAGCCAGTCCCTCCGCCGCCATCTTGGCATCGACGGCCGTCTGGACGATGACAAGCTCGGCGTTCGCCGCCGTGGTCTGGCTGCCGCTCAGCAGTCCGGTGAAGTTCGGCAACACTACGGCGACAAGGATCGCCAGTATGGCCAGGACGATCAGTAGCTCAACGAGCGTGAAACCAGCCTCACCTTTCCCTTTTCTGATAGCTTCGACCTCAGCTCTCATTAAAGACCTCCTAATTCGTAGGGGTATGCACTACGGGACGCGCATCCGCGACGCGAATCGCGTCCCTCTGGAAGTTTCGGCGGCAGTTGCAGGGCCGCTATCTATCTAGGGGCAGATTTTGGGGTACAACAAAAGGATTAGTTGTGCGCCGCCAGCGCTGGACAGGCCGCCTGCCCTGTCGGGCAGCCTCGTCGATCCGGGTGGTCTAGCGCACGGTCACCCCGCCTATGACGCGAGCATCGCTGTCGCCGCCTTCCGAGGGCTGGGCAATGATATCCAGCGACCCCTCGTGTACCCTCATCCGGACGTTGTAGGCCCCGCCGTCGAGGTTTCGGGGGATGAGGACGTAGTATTCTTCCCTAATGGTCTCCCCCTGCTCCCACTCGCTCGTTGGGAGGATGCCGCCGCCCAGCTCCCAGCTCTGCCACCACAGGGGAAAGCCACGCCGCGAGTCCACCAGACCGTCCTCATCGGTGAATAGGACCGTCGCTTGCAGGTCTTTGTCCGTCCTCTCCAATAGACGCCAGTAGTAGTCCAACCGCATCACGTCGCCGCGCTGCCCAGGCGCCGGTTCGGCCTGGAATCCGACCAGGGCGACCGCCTCATTGAAGGCAACCAGCAGACGCGCATCCTCGGGGACTCCGTCGACTGCCAGGGACGGTCTCTCCTCCAGCACTCTGTAGAACGATCCTTTTGCCATCAGGTCGTCCTTGTACTCCGGCTTGGGCAGGACGTTGGTGACCATCGTCTCTATGCCGTTCAGGAGCACCGGCTGCAGGTAGTACTCGCTCCGTATCGCCTCCAGATCACTGCGGAGCCCTTCGCCTACGTACACCGGCCGTCCCTTCTCGAACTGCTCGGCGATGAACCCGTTTACGTCCTCCCCCGGCGCCGAGAACACGGGCGATACGAATACGTCCCGCCGATATCCCTCGACGAGCTGTAGATACCACAACGGCGATGCCGTCCAGCTATCGGTGATGATGGTGGAGTGCGGTTTCACCCTCTCCAGCGTCGTGAGGGCGAAATCGTAGGCGCTGTAGTCGTCGCTCCTGTCCACCCTCGGCAGGTTCCGTGCGAGGAGCGAGAAGGGTAGGAGCAGCAACAGGACGGCCGCCACCGGCAGGAATAGGTACTGGCCGGAATGGGCCCACTGGAGGCGCCTGACGTCGGCGCGCTGGAAGACGAAGGAGAGGAGCGCCTGCGCCCCACACCCGATCCAGACCCCTAGCATCAGGTACGCCGGAATGAAGTAGTTGTAGATGTTGTGGATGTGGTAGCTGAGCGCTACGAGCCCCACCAGCAAGCACAGGGAGAGCCCGTAGGCCGCGAACAGCCGCTGGCGCTGCCATGTGTAGACGACGCCGATCGCCGCCAGTATCAGCCCGAAGGCCGTGAACTCGCTCAGGGGAAAGGTGCTTAGGATATCCAGCCTGCCCAGGAAGGCGAAGTCCCAGTATTCGCCGCGGCTGCCCCCCCTCAGGAACATATCCAGGTAGGTCTCGAGGCTGGCGGGCCGGGCCCAGCTCAGAGCCGGCTCCTGCGACCCCCGTAGCGGCAGGTATATGTACACCGATAGCCCCAACAGGAAGAGGAGGCCGCAGCGAAGCCAGTGGCCGGCGCTCAGGGCGCGTCTCCCCGCCCAGAGGAAGAGCAGGAGCCCCGGCACCAGGAGCACGATCAGGCGATGGTTGCCCAGACTGAGGCCCAAGACCAGGAATACCAGATAGAGCTGCCATGTGCGCCCGCTCTCCCACCAGCGCAGCAGCAGCAGGGTGATGAGGGCGGTGGAGAAGGCGTTCAGGGGATACGACTCCGCCCAGTTGGCGCTCGCCCACAGCGTCGAGGAGAAGGCCAGCGTGAGGGAGCCAAGAAGCGCCGCCAGCCGGCTGGCGGTCAGACCGTGAATGATCAGATAGACTAACGACACCGTCAGGGCGGCGAAGACCGCCGACATGAGGTTGACCCTGTAGGCAACCTCGCCGATCGGTATAAGGGTGAATAGCTTTCCCAGCAGTATGTATAGGGGGTAGCCGGTGTTGTGGGCGATCCCCAGGACGTGCGAGGCCGTCGCGAACTCGCCCATGTCGTACCACATCACGGTGGGGGCCAGGGTGCGAAGGTAGACGAAGAACGCCAGCAGGCCCGTCAGGACGGCGTAGGCCCTGGCGTCTATCCTATCCGGTATTGTGAGGATTCGCTGACCCATCGTCTCCTACCGATCGATCCTGATGAGAGACGCCTGCCGCTACGCTGGCACACCCTCCCTTAGGTTGAGGATGCGTCTCATCTCATCCGGATTCTGACAGCGCTCAAGGGCGTCCTCCGGCCTGATGACGCCGCTTTGGCAGAGCGCGGCGAGGGCCTGATCCAGCGTGCGCATCCCAAACTGCGCGCCGGTCTGGATCACGTTGAGCAGTTGGTGGCTCTTCACCTCCCTGATCAGATTGCGGATGGCCGATGTAGCGACCATTACTTCTACAGCCGGCACCCGTCCCTCTCCATCGACCCTGGGCACCAGCGTCTGGCAGAGCACCGCCTCGAGCACCAGCGAAAGCTGCACCCGCACCTGTTGCTGCTGATGGGGAGGGAAGACATCAATGACGCTGTCGATGGTCTGGGGGGCGCTCGGCGTGTGCAGGGTTGTCAGCACCAGGTGCCCCGTCTCCGCTGCTGTGAGGGCCGCCGAAATCGTCGCCAGGTCTCGCATCTCCCCCACCAGGATCACGTCCGGGTCCTGGCGCAGCGCATGCGTCAGGGCCGCCGCAAAGGAGAGCGTATCCGGCCCCAGCTCCCTCTGCGAGATCAGGCACTTCTTGTTCTTATGGATGTACTCAATAGGGTCTTCGATGGTGACCACGTGGCGTCGTTCCCTCTCGTTGAGGTGGTCGATCATGGCCGCCAGGGTGGTCGACTTGCCGCAGCCCGTTGGGCCCGTGACCAGCACCAGCCCCCGCGGCTTCAGGGCGAGGGAACCGCAGATCTCCGGCAGGCTCAGCCCCGCCAGCGAGGGGATGTTCTCCTTCACCAGGCGAAAGGCCAGCGTGATGCTGCCGCGCTGCAGGGCAGCGTTGACACGGAAGCGGCCGATATCATCCGCCGTATAGGCGAAGTCCAGCTCTTTCTCCTGCTCAAAGCGCTCCCTCTGTTCTTCGTTCGTTATCTCCTCCAGGATGGAGGCGATGCGTGCTGCGGACAGCGTCGGCAGGGGCTGCGGCTCCAGTTCTCCGTCTATGCGCAACACCGGTGGGGTGCCCACCTTGAGATGAAGGTCGGATGCGGCCGCGTCCACGATGAGCCGCAGCAAGGAGGCGGCGTTCGGCTCATTCTCTGTCTCGGGTGTCATGGCAGGTTCTCCTTACTCGGCCCATTATCCGGAGATGCTTCGCAGCGATGCCGGTGAAGACAATGAGGATACAGGCGGCGAAAATGGCGAGGGCCAGTTGCGTCGAGAGCCCATAACGCCACCAGAGGATGAAGAAGAGCAGCCCCGTGCCCGCCTCCACCAGCGGAACCCTTGCCGGGATAGGCGCCGAGCAATAGCGACACTTCCCCCGCAGAAATACGTAGCTGATGACGGGGATGAGGTCACGGGGCGCCAGCTCCGTCTTGCAGGCGGGACAGCGCGAGCGTGGCCTGAACAACGACTGCCCGGCGGGAAGACGGTCGATGCACACGTTCAGGAAGCTCCCTACGGCTAGACCGACCAGGGCGATCGCGATGCCCATGATCTCATGACCTCCCTACCGCGTTATCTGAATAGCGAACGTGAGTGCCGCTGCAGCCTCCTCGCCGCCAGCCCCTGCCAGGGAGATGATCGTTACCCCCGAGAACGAACCTCTCTGCTCCAGCGCCCTCGCATAACCGATGACGCTCCCCATGTCCGGCGCTTCCCCGAACACCGTGACTTCGCCCTCGCTCCGGGTCACAGAGGTAATGCGCGTGCCGGGCGGAGCGGCGGAGTAGAGCAGAGAAAGGTCCTCTGATAGCGGCCTCGTTCCTCCCAGGAGCGTCTCCCGCTCGCTCTCCAAGGCGGTCAGGGCCAGCTGTGCCTGGATTATCTCCGCCCGTAGCGCCCTGGCCTGTCCGATATCCATCTGAACGCCTTCCAGTTGAGCGGTGATGAGGCTCAATTGATCGCGCAGGCGGCCTGTCTCCTGGCTCACCGAATGCTGGATCGCTATGAGCGGCACCAGGAGCATACAGCCGGCGAGGATGGCCGCCATGCCCAGCACGTACCAGCGGGGGTAACAGAATGGCCGTAGCTCCGCCGGCAGGACATTGAGGTCGATCAAGGCGTTCCGTTCTAGGGCCGCGCTCCGTTGCACAGTTCCTCACACCTCCTTCAGGGCCAGCCCGATGTTGACCGCGTAGCTGTGGACGGGCAGGTCGGGCGGGCAATCGAGCGGCGGTGTCGTGGGTTGGATCGGGTATTGGGCCAGGGCCTCCAACGGCTCAGCCTCCGCCGCCTCCGCCGCCAGCGAGCCGGTCAGGAATATAGGCGTCGCCGGCGCAAGCGGCTCTTGCCGGTGCGTCTCGTTGTAGAACTTGATCGTCCGTGCCAGCTCGCCGCAGAACCTGTCGACTCTGTCCTTGCTATCCGCCTCCTCAGATCGGCTCACTACCGTCCTCATGATGGCCGGTATGCCCTCCGCCACCACTACGATATCGGCGCTGTCCGGCTCGAGGTCAGCGACTACTGCCCCCCGTCGATTGATCGCCCTGGCCAGTGCGAGCGGCTTGATATCGACGGCGTGGGCCCGCCTCTTCGTCACCGCGATCGCTTTCAGCAGTGGGTCGAGGATGTCATGGGGCACCCCCAGCGCGAATACCCGCTGGTGCTCATTGCTTGCCCCCAGCGTTTGCCAGGAGAGGTAGATGTCCTCCATCGGCACCGGCATCTCTCGCTTGGCCTCGCGAACCACCGCCGCCTCCATCATCTCGGGGCTCATCGGCGGTAGTTCGAGCATGCGGGTGATCGACCTGATCCCGGTCACACTTGCTATCAGCCTGCCTCCCAAGACGCGCTGCGAATCCAGAAGACCCTTGAGCACGAGGCCGACGGCCTCCGGGTCGGCGATGACCCCTTCCTTGACCAGGCCGGGCTCCAGGGGCGCTTCGCTCCAGGCCAACACCTTGTGTCCCTTCGCCAGGAGCAGGCGTACGCTCTGTGTCTCTATGTTCAGCGTGATGGTGCGCCTCTGCAGGAGGCTCGGCGGGCTTAGAGTAGGGTTGGGAAAGGATATCTTCATGGGCCATCACCCCCCGGTTGAAGTCTGCTGGCTCGTGTCCGGGGCCTCCGGCGTCGGCTCGCCTGCCCCCTCCGTTCCCTCGGCCGACGTGGTTTCGCCGCTCTCGGGCCTCGCGTAGAAGGAGACGCTCAGCGTCATCTCATTTACCCCCCCCACCTCCGCCAGGTCGATGTCTCCGACGGCCGCCGTCTGCGTCGCGCCGCCCTCTATCAGCGACAGGAAGGTGAGCAGCTCAGGCAGTCCTCCCTCCACGGCCAGGGTATAGCCGAGAACCGTGTAGCCGGCCCCCCCTTCCCCGTCGCCTGACTCGGCCTCGCTAGGGGGAAGGGCACTCATCTCGCGGACGTTCACTCCACTCTCGGCGGCGTAGCCGAGGAGGCTCTCCACCAGGGCCGCGCTGTCCAGCTCCTCGGGGAAGGCGCCCTCGAGGCTGCCCAGGGTCCACTGCAGCAGGGCCAGGTGGTCCTGCAGCTCTTTTAGCGTCTGCTGTGAGTCGCTGACACTGGACAGCATGTCGCTGCCGGTCTCGATCTGCTCGGTCAGGCCCGGCTGCTCCCGCCGCTCCGTTAGGTAGGAGGCGCCGATGACGACATAGGAGACCAGCAGGATGCCCCCCAGCCCGAGGAGCATGGTGGATGGCTTGAGCTTGACCTCATCCAGCGATCTCAGGAATTCAGATAGGGAAACCTTCATCTCCGCTACTCCAGTTGCCAGGAGATTATCCTGACGGCGTTCTCACTGGCTGTGGCTCTTGAAGTAATAGTCCGTCCGTTCATCTCTATCTCTGACCGGATGTCGTAGCTGGCCACCGGGTAGTTGATGGTGATATCGCCCGCTCGCGGAGGGGCCGTCTGCACCAGGAGCTTGTACGAGCCCGCCGCCCTGTCCGAGAACTGGAGGTTGTAGGGCGGGGTCCCACCCATGGGATCCAGCCCGCCCGGCCTCACGCAGGCCTCTGAGCCAGTGAGGATGGTGATCCATACGTTGCCCGGATTGACGATGTCCACCACCGCGAATATGTCGCCGTCCTCCGAGGAGTCGAAGGCGTAGCACTTTGCCCCACCTCCTGAATGCGAGTAAGTAATCGTCTCCGACATGCCGGCCGCGGGCACGTAGCGGATCTTCGTCGTCGGGAAGTCCGAGCCGTTGATCGCCGCCGGCGTGGGCTCGAGGGGCACATCGGTGTAGGACGTGTCGGTGGTCAGGGTGGGGTCGTTCTTGAGACACCACAGGGCCCACTCGACGCCTGCGTCCGCCGAGTAGTAGTCCTTGATCGCGGAATCGACGTCGCGGCTGGCCAGGAGATTCACACTGGCGTCCAGCAGGAAGGGCGACACCAGCACGGCCCCCAGCGCCAGGGCGACCAGTGTCAGCGGCAGCACCTGACCCGTGGAGTCGTTGGCCAGCCGAAGGATTCTCCTCATGTCAAATACCTATCCCCGCTCATGGACTACCGTCCCGAAGGGCCAGATAGTAGTACGTGCTGCCGTTACTGTTGACCTGGGCGTTCGTCCCCACCTGGAAGCCGTCCGCCTGCAGGGCCTGGATGCAGTTGGTTGTGGCTGCCGTCGCCCGCCAGTAGAGCGTGCTGTCGCCGACGACGCTTGCGGGACGCCATACCGGATACTGAGAGTCGTCCCTCTTGACCCAGGTCATGAGGGGCTGGAAGCCGATGCCGGTGATGGAACGGCTGTCGCTGCCGTCACCTGTGTAGCTGCCCGTGGAAACCTGTGGGCTGGCCGCCCAGGCGATGTAATGGAAGGTCGTGCCGGATTCGTTGACGTTGCGGTTGCTGCCGATCTGGAACCCGTCCGCCTCCAGGGCCTGGATGCGGTTGGAGTACCTGCCTGTCGCCGCCATTCGATAGGAGTTGTCGCCTGATATCGGGCCGGGGCGGAATATGGAGTGGTCACCGTCTCCCAGGGTGACCACCCACACCGGCTGGAAGCCGACGCCTGTGATCGAGCGGTTGTCGCTGCCGTTGCCGACGTAGCTGCCGACGGAGAGGTCGCTGCCGGCCCTCATCGCAACCCAGTAATAGGTCTGGCCGGACTGGTTGACCCTGCCATCCCAGCCCACCGTGAAGCCATCGGCATCAAGCGATTCAACAAGATTGCTCTGAAGGCCTCCTGTGGAGGTAGGATCCTTTGCTGCATCGCCGCTCATAGTGCTGGTACGAATGACACTAGCTTGAGCGCCCGAAGATTTTATGATGACCACGTCCGGCTGGAAGCCGATGCCGGTGATCTGCCTGCCATCAACCCAATCGCCGACGTAGCTGCCCGTTGCCAGCCGCATCGGCACCGTTGTCGGCGTGGCGGTGGGGGTAGGCGACGGCGTAGGCGTGGGCGTCGCCGTATCGGTTGGCGTGGGTGTTGCCGTGTCCGTAGGCGTCAGCGTCGGTGTCGCTGTTCCCGTTGGGCCGCTATCCCGAAGGGCCAGGTAGTAGTACGTCCTGTTGTTTGTGTTGACCTGGGCGTTCGTCCCCACCTGGAAGCCGTCCGCCTCCAGGGCCTGGATGCGGTTGGTCGCAGCCGCCGTCGCCCGCCAGTAGAGTGTACTGTCGCCGCTGGCGCTGGCCGGACGCCAGACCGAGTGCTGGGAGTCGTCGCGCTTGACCCAGGTCATGAGGGGCTGGAAGCCGATGCCGGTGATGGAACGGCTGTCGCTGCCGTCACCTGTGTAGCTGCCCGTGGAAACCTGTGGGCTGGCCGCCCAGGCGATGTAATGGAAGGTCGTGCCGGATTCGTTGACGTTGCGGTTGCTGCCGATCTGGAACCCGTCCGCCTCCAGGGCCTGGATGCGGTTGGAGTACCTGCCTGTCGCCGCCATTCGATAGGAGTTGTCGCCTGATATCGGGCCGGGGCGGAATATGGAGTGGTCACCGTCTCCCAGGGTGACCACCCACACCGGCTGGAAGCCGACGCCTGTGATCGAGCGGTTGTCGCTGCCGTTGCCGACGTAGCTGCCGACGGAGAGGTCGCTGCCGGCCCTCATCGCAACCCAGTAATAGGTCTGGCCGAACAGGTTGACGTCGCTGTGCGAGCCTATGGTGAAGCCGTCCGCGTCAAGCGATTCAATGCGATTGGCCACCAGCGAGCCGGTTGAGGTAACGACCTTGGTTCTGTCGCCGGACATAGTGCTGGTGCGGATGACAGCAGGGCGAGACGCCTCCGACTTGATGATGACCACGTCCGGCTGGAAGTCCAGGCCCGTGATCTGCCTGCGGTTGACGCCGTCGCCCACGTAGCTGCCCGTTGCCAGCCGCATCGGCTCTCGTGTCGCCGTGGGGGTGCTTGTCGGCGTGGCGGTAGCCGTCGGCGTGGCGGTAGCCGTCGGCGTGGCGGTAGCCG
>CAZSRY010000010.1:0-18542 GCA_964609475.1 uncultured Dehalococcoidia bacterium | reverse complement strand
GACCAGGCGGGCATCGAGAAGCTCCAGTATCCGCCTTCCAGCCGCATCATTCGAATGATGTGCTCAGCGCGCATCGAGGAGGAGTTCATCACCCGTGCCTTCGACAAAGGGGCAGGGGCAGTCCTGGTCACGGGCTGCCGCCTGACCGAGAAGGGCTCCGACTGTCACTACAACTTCGCCAACCAGCAAACGATCAAGCGGTTCCAGTTCTGGCATCGCAAGCTCACCCGCCAGGGCATCGAGCCCGAGCGGCTACAGCTTCACTGGAACTCCGCGTCCGAAGGCCGGCAGTTCGCAGCCAAGATGGAGGAGATGCACGAGGTTGTACAGGAGTACGCGAAGAAAGCAGCGAAGGGGGTGCCGGCAAGTTGAGCGAAGAACCACAAGAGATCCGACTAGATGACGAGTCGTGGGAGCGCGTGCTCAAGGCCACCGACGGCGCTGCCGCCCCCTGTTTCCAATGCGGCGTCTGCACCGCTACCTGCCCCTGGGGGCTGGTGAGGGACGAGACGGTCAGCATCAGGAAGATGGTCAGGCAGGCGCAACTGGGGCTGGACGGAGCGGGCGAGGAGCTGTGGCTCTGCACTACCTGCGGAGCGTGTGGGGCCCGCTGTCCGCGCGAGGTGCCTATCGCCAAGGTCATCCAGGGCCTGCGCAGTCTGGCCTGGGAGGACCGTCGCCTGCCGGAGGGACTCCCCACGCTGCTCTGGTCCGTCTACTGGGACGGCAATCCCTGGGCCCGCCCGCCCTCAGAGAGGAACCTGTGGGCGAAGGACCTGAATATCAAGGAGTTCTCGCCCGACGACGAGATACTCTACTACGTGGGCTGCACACCGTCCTACGACCGGCGAGTCCAGAAGGTGGCCAAGGCGCTGATAGGGCTGCTGGACGCTGCTGGCGTGCGCTATGGCACTCTCGGCGAGAAGGAACCCTGCTGCGGCGACGCAGTGCGGTCTCTGGGCAACAAGCCGTACCTGATGGAGATGATTGGGGAGGCCTCGAAGGTATTCGAGGAGGCAGGGGTCAAGAAGCTGGTTGCCACCTCGCCCCACTGCTACGACATGTTCAAGAATGAGTACCCGAATCTCAGCGGGGACTTCGAGCCTCTGCACTACACCCAGTATCTTGCGCAGCTCATCGAGGAGGGGCGGCTGAAGCTCGACGGTGAGGTGAAGGCGCGGGTTACCTTCCAGGACCCGTGCTATCTGGGTCGCCGGAACAAAGAATACGACGCCCCCAGAAAGATCCTCCAGAGCATACCGGGCATAGAGCTGGTGGAGATGGAGAACTCGTGTGAGGACGCCCTATGCTGCGGAGGCGGAGGCGGCCGTATGTTCATGGAGACGGAGGCCAAGGAGCGCTTCTCCAACCTGCGCATCGAGGAAGTCAAGCAGACGGGAGCCGACATTCTGGTCACAGCCTGTCCCCACTGCATGTCCTGCCTTGAGGACAGCGCCAAGTTCTGTGGGGCGGAGGATCTGAGGGTGCTGGATGTGGCAGAGGTCGCCTACATGGCCCTCACGGGCAAGGAGAAGCCGCGCAAGGCGAAGAAGGCCGCTAAGAAGACCGCCGCTGCCAGGAGGAGCTAGGATGACTCAGTCTTGCTATCCCCCGGAGCAGGCCCAAGGGTTATGGGTCTACCTAGAACAGGAAGAGGGAAGGCTGGAGGGGGTTTCCCTCGAGCTACTGGGCAAGGGAAGGGAACTGGCCGACGCTCAGAAGAGCCGGCTCATCGGGATCCTCCTGGGGCACAAGGTCGGGCACCTCGCCAAGGAGGCGATCGCCGCCGGAGCCGATGAGGTGCTGGTGGCCGATGCGCCGCTGCTGTCGATGTACAAGACGGATCCCTATACACGGGTCGTGGAGGGGCTGGTGCGGGAGCGGAAGCCGGACATCTTCCTTCTGGGGGCGACGCCGAACGGACGTGATCTGGCCGGTCGCCTGGCGGTACGGGTGAGGACGGGCCTGACGGCCGACTGCACCAACCTGATGATAGACGCGGACGACGGTCTGCTGATCGGTGAGGTGGTGGGGTTCGGCGGCGGCATCCTGGCTACTATCAAATGTCCCAAGCACCGGCCACAGATGTTCACCGTGCGGCCGGGGATCTTCGTCGCTCCGGAGCCTGATGACAAGAGGAAGGGCAAGGTGGAGGATGTGGCCGTGGCGGCGGGCAAGGACGACGACCGGGTGGAGGTACTGGAGCACGAGAGGAAGCGCGGCAAGGACCTCACGAGCGCCGAGTACCTCGTGGTAGGCGGCCGCGGAATCAGGGGCGACTGGAGTCTGATCCGCGAGCTGGCGGAGCTCGTGAAAGGCGAAGTGGGAGCCACCCGCGTGCCGGTGGACGAGGGCTGGTGCACGAGGGAGCTGCAGATCGGGCAGACCGGCTTCGTAACCAGGCCGAAGGTGGCCTTCGTCTTTGGCGTCAGCGGGGCGATCCACTTCACGGTGGGCATCCAGGACGCCGGCACGGTGGTGGCCATCAACACCGACCCCGAGGCGCCGATCTTCGAGGCGGCCGACTACTGCATTGTCGATGACCTGTTCCAGATACTCCCTCCCCTCGTGGAAGGGGTCCGGAAAGCCAAGGCCAGCCAGGGAGGAGCTTGAGCTGTGGCGAGCGAGCTTAACATCATTGTCTGCTTGAAGGTGGTACCGAGGCCGGAGGAGGTCACGGTTGAGACCGAGACCAAGACTCTGAAGCGGGGCGATGTCAGGTCGCAGATCAACCCGCCGGACATGAACGCCCTGGAGCTGGCGCTAGAGCTGCGGGACCGACACGGGGGCAAGGTCAGCCTGCTCTCCATGGGGCCGCCCCTTTTCGAGCCTTACTTACGTCTGGCGATGGCGGTCGGCGCCGACCACGCCTATCTGTTGAGCGACCGCGCCCTGGGAGGGGCCGATACCCTGGCTACTTCGTACACCCTGGCCAAGGGCATCGAGAAGATCGGGGAGTATGACCTGATCCTCTGCGGCGAGGAGTCCTCGGACGGGGCGACGGCTCAGGTGCCGCCGGGAATAGCCGAGTGGCTGGATATCCCCCAGATCACGTACGCCACCAGCCTGGAGCTGATGGACGGTCAGCGCCGGGTGAAGGCGAGGCGCGAGTTGTCTGGAGGCCACGAGGTCGTCGGCGTGCCGCTGCCGGCGGTGGCCTCGGTGACCGTGGGGATGAATGAGCCGCGCTTCATCGATTTCGATAGGAGGCCGCTGTCCGAGGAGCCGCCTCGGATGACGCTCTGGACGGCTAAGGACCTGGGAGTAGACCCCGAGATGATCGGTTGGGACGGCTCCCCGACGGCAGTCGATGCGCTGTACGAGGCTCCAGGGAGGGAGCGCAAGCGGGAGTTCATCGACGGGACGTCCGAGGAGAAGGCAAAGGCTCTGCTGGAGCGGATAGTCAAGGACCTCGATCTGACATCCTGAGAGCGGGCCCCCTCCTGCCTGTCCTCGTTCCAGTTACCATTTCCCCATTGAGCAGGGGTGAAGGGCGTCTGGCTTTGCCGCTCCTGCTGTCTGTCAGGGATTCGCCGTCGCAGGATCGATGCCTGCGGCTTAGGTGGGGGTGATCTCTAGGTGATCGTCTACCGCCGTCTTCGTCTGCTCCACAACGCCGACGGGTAGCTCCACGGTATAGCGGGTGCCCCGAGGACACATCACGAACCGAAATGGCCTCACGTTGGTTGCCGTCTTGAGAACCCGTCCCTCCTTGTCCACGAAGACGACGTCAATCGCCATCCTCATGAAGCAGGTGTGGATGCCGGAGCCGGGGACCAGCACCAGCCCCTCTCCGAACGGTAGATGGGTCCGACCGAGGAGCCCGACCAGGCGAGACCAGGCTGTGTTCGCCAAACGGGCGTGGGCGGCGGGCTGGGTGCCCTTGGTGACGTTTTCGATGCGTACCAGGGAGGCGTTGGCGGTCACGTCGCGCTGAAGGTGTCGTAGAGCTGGATGACAGCCGGGCCGAGGATGACGATGAACAGGGTGGGGAAGATGCACAAGACCAGGGGGAACGTCATCTTCACGGGGGCCTTGTTGGCCTGTTCCTCGGCCCGCTGGCGGCGGCGGGTGCGCATCTGGTCCGACTGAACTCTCAGTACCTGGCCGATGCTGGTCCCCATCTGCTCAGCCTGGATGATAGCGTTGACGAAGGTGGTGAGGTCGGCGACCCCTGTGCGTTCGGCCAGTTCGCGGAGAGCCTGGGCCCTCCCTTTTCCCATGCCGATCTCGCGCAGGGTCAGGGAGAGGTCATCAGCGAAGGGGCCTTTTACCTTCTCAGCGACCCGCGCCAGGGCTGCATCGAGGCCCAGCCCCGCCTCCACGCAGGTGGTGACCAGGTCAAAGCAGTCCGGCAGGCTCCTGATGATGGCCGTCTGGCGCTGGCCGATGCGATTACTGAGCCAGAGGAAGGGCATGAAGGCTCCACCGCCAGCCAGCACGGCCATGCCAAGCAGGCCCTTGGCGTCGATTGTGCCCATCATCGATATGGCGACGGCCAGTCCAAGTGCGCCGAGGATGCCTGACGCCGCAGCACAAATGATCAGGAACCCCTCCAGGGTGATGGGCTCTCCAGCCTGGATGAGCCTCATTCTGATCCTGGCCAGCAGGCCGTGGGGAAGAAGAGAGAGAACCCTGTCGGCCATGGTGTCGAGAACTGGTCCCAAGACGCGGTCGCCAAAGCTTGGCAGCTTCTCCCGCGATTCATAGGCCCGGGACGGTGATACTAGGGAGGCCACGCGAGCCCGTATGCGGTCCTGACCGGGCCTGAGGAACGCCATGGCGAACACGAACACGGTTATGAATACGGACGCTGCTGCAAGTAGTTCCATTTTCTCTCTTCCTGCTACACCTCGATGGCAAGTATACGCCGGATGAGCATGATGCCGATCCCCTCCATGATGCCGGCTGCAACCAGCGCCACCCGGCCGGCGCTGCTCGTAAACATCACCGCCATGTAGTTCTCGCCGAGGAAGCCGCCGAGGAGGGTTAGGATTCCAATTATGGCTATGGGCAGGCCGCCAACGATGTATCCTGACATTCGCTGTTGAGCGGTTAGCGTAGCGATCTCGCCCTTTATGCGGCTCCTCTCGCGCATGGTGTGAGCTACCGTATCGAGAACCTCGGCTTGGTTACCGCCAACAGTCCGCTGAATGAGGATGGCGGTGACGACTATGTCCAGATCCTTGCTTCCCATTCGATCGTTGAGGGCGAGGATCGATTCCTCGAAGCTAGCGCCGACGTTGACGTCGGTGATGGTGCGCTTGAACTCTGTGGCGAGAGGTGGATCCAATTGCTCGGCAGCAAGGTCCATGCTCTGAATGAGGCCAAACCCTGACCGGAGAGAGTTGGAGATCATGCTGAGAGCTTCTACGAGCTGGTCGTCGAATTTGGCCAGCCGAGAATTGATACGCCGTGACAGATATATCCTGGGCAGGAAATAGCCGACCAGGGCAGCGACAAGGCCCAGGAGCAGGCCCATGGTGCCACGGCCAGCTATGACGATGGCGATGGCGAACAGGAGGAGAGCGGTGGTCAGACGCAGGGTTAGATATTCGCCGACCCGAAGCCTGAGGTCGGCGCGCTCCAGGTCGTGGGCGACATCGGCAGCCCACTCCTTGCCTGAGAGCAGCGCGCCAAGCAGGGGGAGGCCGCTCAGTTCCGCCTGCTTCAGGGCGGATGCGACGGCCGGGCCAGCCGTCGGGACACGGTTGACGAGATAATCGAGCCGGCGGCGCGCGCGCTTGTCGCCGCCACCTACAGAGGCCAGGTAGAAGCCCAGAAGCAGGAGCAGCACCGTTATCATTACGGAGAGGGCCGCAGCTAAAGCTAGGATATCCATGTGCTCACCACCCCGCAGCACCAAAGACATCGTGAGGCAATTGGATGCCGGCTATCTCGAACTTGTCGGCGAATTGGGGACGGATGCCGGTGGGCTGGAGTTCACCCAGTATCCGTCCGTCGCTGTCAATGCCTCTCTGTTCGAAGCGAAAGAGGTCCTGCATGGTCACGACCTGCCCCTCCATGCCCGTGACCTCGGAGACGCTCATTAGCTTTCGCGAGCCGTCGGGCATTCGGGCGATCTGAATAATCACGTGGAATGCAGAGGCCATCTGCTCTCGGATAGCGCGGACAGGGATGTCCAAGCCCGCCATGAGGATCATGTTCTCGATTCGGGCGAGGGCGTCTCGCGGCGAGTTGGAGTGGACGGTAGTGAGGGAGCCCTCGTGGCCGGTGTTCATGGCCTGCATCATATCAAAGGCCTCCGAGCCACGCACCTCACCCACCAGGATACGGTCGGGGCGCATGCGCAAGCAGTTCCTGACAAGGTCTCTCTGTGTCACCTCGCCCTTCCCCTCGAGGCTGGCTGGCCTGGCCTCCAGGCTGACAACGTGGCCCTGCTGAAGCTTGAGCTCAGTGGGATCCTCGACGGTTATGATTCGTTCCGTGTCGGGGATGAAGGAGGAGAGGGCGTTCAGCAGGGTGGTTTTGCCCGTGCCGGTACCGCCAGAGAGCACTATGTTCAGGCGAACCTGGATGCAGGCACGGCAGAACTCCGCCAGTTCCCGCGTCAAGGTCCCAGTGCTGATGAGGTCCTCCACGGTCATCTTGTCTTCACGGAACTTCCGGATGGTAATAGTGGGGCTCTTGGGAGCCACGGGCGGAATGATGATGTTGACACGGGAGCCGTCGGCGAGGCGAGCGTCCACCATAGGGGAGGACTCGTCCACGCGTCGGCCCAGCGGAGCAACGATGCGTTCCGCTATGCGCAGGATATGGTTGGCGTCGCGGAAGCGGACCGGGCTCAGGTAGATTCGCCCCTCCTTTTCGTAGAAGATGGTTTCGGGGGCATTGATCATTATCTCTGATATTGAGGGGTCCCGAAGCATGGGCTCGATTGGGCCCAGGCCCAACACCTCGTCGGCGACGGCGGCAACCAGATCGTCCCTGGTGCTGCCGACAATGCCCGGCATCTCCTGGGCTATGAGGGTGCGCGCTGCCGTTTCTACGGCCTCCCGAGCCCTGGGGGTGTCCAGTCCGTCCAGTTTGCCAGGGTCCAGCTCCTCGATCAGTCTTTGATGGAGCTTGTATTTCAGCTCAGTGAGAGCCTCACTGGTCTGGAGCAGGCTGGAAGAGCTGCCGCCACGGCGCAGTCCGCCCTCATCGTCACCGTTTGTCTTCTTAGGTTGCCACTGGAACTGAGTCATGCCTGATTCCAACCTTCTGTAGTGAATTCTGGCAGCTATTGATTCGTAGCTATCGTCCCAAGAATTTCTCCAGGAATCCCCTCTTCTCGGGGACAGCACCGCTGAGCGCATAGGCGAGTTCGGTAATACTGCGGGAGACCCTGGCGTAGGGCTTGGTGACTACGACAGGTTGACCAAGCTGAGTGCTGGTAGCGACGTTCAGATCGTGAGGAACACGCCAGAACACCTCGTATTCCAGCACCCGCTCCACGTCTTCCTCACGCAGGGTGTTGGCGGCGGTGGAGTGGTTGATGGTCAGTTTGACCTTGTCCTCAGAGATGGACGCGCTCTGGAGCATCTCCAGGGCCAGAGCGGTATCTTTGATGCTGGCGATATCCATGCTTGTGACCAGAAGGATGAGGCTGGCGGCTTCGAGGGTGGCCGCCACGATCTCATTGAAGGTCCCGGGCGTATCGACGATGACGTAGTCATGCGACTGTCCCAGGAGATCGATGATCTTCGTGATCTGTGAAGGCGTGACGTTACGCCATTCGGTAGGGTGCAGGGGCGCCGGCAGGATCATTGTGCCGGTGTGATGGCGGACGAGGTAGTCGCGCACGGTGTCCCTGTCCATCTCGTCAATATGGCGGGCCAGGTCGGCGATGCTTTGCTCGACGGCCACGTCCATCATGATGGCGACGTCGCCAAAACGGGTGTCCATGTCAACCAGGGCGACGGTGCTGCCGGTGCAGCGCACCAGGGCAGTGGCCAGGTTGGTGGCGATGGTGGTCTTGCCGATGCCGCCCTTTGCGCCAAAGATGGTAACGATGGTGCCGCGGGCGGCCGCCTCTGCCCTCCCGCCGGAGAAGCGTAGGCGCCGCCTCTCTTCCTGCTCCAGGACGCCATAGATGGCCCTGGTGAGGTCCTCAGGCTTGACGGGCTTGACGAGGTAGTCGCGGGCGCCGGCCACCATAGCACGACGAACCGAGGCAGCGTCGGGGAGAGAAGAGTAGACGACGGTCGAGGCATCGGGAACGGCGTCGCTCAGAGACTCTATGGTCTGGAGGGCACGGGCTACCGGCTCCTCCACGCTGACCAGGAAGATGTCCGGCGTAGACTCCTTGGCCACCGTGACGGCCTCGATGCCATAGCCAGCCTCACCGGAGACGGTGAAGTGGGCCAGGGTGAGCGCCCGCTTCATGTCGGCGCGACTGCCAAGGTCTGGGTCAATAACGACGGTCTCTGGGGTTGTAGCCATCAGCCCCCCTGTGCTTATAGTCTTATGTCATCTACCACGCCGGCCTGACCGCTACCGCGGGGCCGTTTCCGTCGGTACTGCTGGTCCCGCCGACGGCGGAACGAATCCAGGTGGAAACAGCTCCGTCTGCAGAATGGGAGCGACTTCCGCAGTATCGGAATCGCCAAAGCCGCGGACGATGGCCCTGAGTGTACCGTTGGCCTCGGCCAGGAAGACCCACTCTGCCTGCTCTGGATCGACCAGAAGGGTCAGCGTCGTGGCCTCCGGGTTGGGTTCGGCCTCCGAGCCACGGGCGCGCTGGCCGTCCGCTGCAGCGTCCGCGGCTGCCGCCGTCCCGTCCTCGTCCGCACCTGGTGGCACGTCTGCTATGGTCTGAGCGACAGCGAGCACTTCTACGTTCTGGAGGATGGTGCGAACGAAATAGGCCTGCTGCACGCCGCCTTCCTCGTCTTTCGCATCGAAGACGCCTATTATGTCTACGTAGTCGCCGGGAAGCACGAGGCCGCCAGCGCTAAGGACTTGGTCCGCCTGGATAGAGATGCCGCGCATGCCCTTGGGAACGACGAAGGCGAGGGCATCGGTCTCTCCCGTGCCCCCCAGGGAGACAACTTTGAGAGACGTCACCTGCTCGTCGGCGGCAATAGGGTAGCGGGACACCTCACCAAGTGCCTGGTCGATATCGGTGAGGGCCGTAGACGACCTGACGCTTATGGGTACGTCTCGCAGTTCCACCATATCCTCTGTGATCTGCGTCCGCGCTGGGATGTCGATGGCGGCCACTACCACAGGGGCGGTAGTGGCGGCAGATTCGCCCTCTCCCCCCCCACCACCACTGCGGGAGATGGCAACGTAGACCAGTATGGCGCTGAGTGCCGCAGACACTAGGGCCAGCATTAGGAACCGACGATTTATCCTGCTTGCCGGTCCACCGGCTCCTGCTCTAGCCATGGGGCTACCTCCAGTTTGTCGTAAGGATGTCCTGCCACTCCCTGGCAGTGGCAAGACAAGGGCTTGACCAACGCCTGTTCGTCAGCGTACCCATATGAGTATCGGCCGCATAAGGCATCCCTTGAACCCTCAACCGCCTGATGTTTGCCTCTCTGAGAGGCCGGAGCAGTGATATTCAAGGAGAATTCCTTCCAGAAGGTAGAAGAGGGCACAGGCGCGGCCCTAAGGCCCCTCGCCGCAAGGTCCGAAGGGCTCATTCAGAACGCGCTCTCGGCCGCGCAGGGGAACATGGTCGACGATGGCTGATATGATGGGCGTCATGAGTTGATGGTCGTAGTCCACCTGAACCTCGATGGCGTCGCAGGCAACGCCCGGATAGTCCTCATGCGGCGGGTCGGCGTAGTCAGGCCAATCCCAGCTTCGCATGCTCACCTCCACAGCGTCTGGGGCACCGCTAAGGCCGGTGGCGGCCTCTTTTGCCCGGTACTCGATGCAGGCGGGACGGTCATCCTCAGCGATGTCGCAGTCGGTGCGGCCGGTGAGGGCATAGCGTGCCCCCTCGCGGGCGGCGTGCTGGACGGTGACCCAGGACTGGAAGAGGCGGGCGAAGTCGAGGATGCCGAAGACCATCATGAAGAAGATCGTAGCGACCATGGCGAACTCGACCAGCGCCTGGCTTTGCTCCGAGTGGGCCCGCCGGAGGGGGGCTGTGAGTCTGTGGATGACCTTCGCCCTAAGATGCTTCAATGTCTGTCTCTCCTTGTCCTGACTGTTTTCATAGTATCTATCACAGCCGTCCTTACTCTATGAGACGGAAGCCGATGAGGCGGGCGATCCGTGTGAAGATGCCGGGCAGCTCCTCGGCAGAATCCACCTCGTAATAGTGATCGTTGGTGTCGGGCGTGGAGGAGGCGAGGCATTTCAGCAGATTGCGGTTGGCGTATTTATCATGGGTATTGCTGCCGATCATGTCAGGGTCACAGAGGTCATCGTTGGGCGATCCGCAGACGCCGAAGCCCACCACGAAGACCTCGATGCCGTTCGCCTTCATGGTGTCGACGAGGTCCTTGGTCTTGATGTCTAGCTCCTTCTGCCTAGTCTGGGCGTCATAGCACATAGAGCCCCAAGGGCTTGCGCCAGTATGGTTGTCGGAGTGGGACGGGTCGGTGTTGGGCCGGCAGTCTACGGGGGGCTGCCCGTCTCCGTAGGAGTCGCCGGTGTAGTAATTCTGGCCGTCGGAGAGGAGGACAACGATGCGCATGGTGTTGCTGACGGTGTGGTGGCCCGCTCCAAAGATGACCTCATCCGCCTTGTACAGGCCGAGGCAGACGTTTGTGCTGCCGTTGGCGGTTATGTCGTCTATCGCATCCAGAACCAGGCCCTTGTCGTTGGAAAGGTCAACGACCATTGAGGCGGGGACACAGTAGCCCAACCAGTCCGACGTCTTCGGTGGCTTATAGCAGTTACTGTACGGGACAACGCCGACCAGAGTTTCCGAGGCGCCAACGCTATCGGTAAGGAGGACGTCGGTGAAGTTCTTGGCAGCCTTTTTGGCCTCCGTGATAGGAGATCCCTTCATGGAGAGCGTCCTGTCGATGGTGAGCACGCTGTCTACGGCGAGGACGCCGAAGCCGGCGACAGCACGGGCCTCCACCTCCACCTCATCAAAGCCAAAGACTCTCAGGAAGATGACATCCACCGACTTGGTGCCGTGCACCTCGACCTGACGCTCCACCGGCGAGATGGGCGCCTCTATCTCGGCGTCGGGCTCGTTCTCCTCCATGTAGGCGTAGACCTTGGCCTGGGCAGCGTCCAGGTCGGGGAGCTCGAGGGTGCCGGCGAGGGCGGCGGCGTCGACAGCACGCATGAGCTCGGCGCGGGTGGCAAAGACACGGCCCACGTCAATCGCCAGCCCCACGGCGGCAACGAGAATGACTATGACGAGGGCAGCCATGGGCAGGACCTGCCCCCGCTCGCTGGCGATCGCTTTGATCCTGTTCCACAACATTGTTGTGCCTCCCCATCATTGTTATCGGTATGATTACCGCGGATCAGTCCTCATAGGTAATAGCGCGCATGGTGGTGCTGGCACACATGTGGATAGGGTCCGGTATCATGAAGGCCGGTAGGCCTAATATGAGCGAGTGATCATAGCAGACGCTGACCTTGATGGAGTCATCGCCCGGCATGGTGTCGTGGGTTATTGTGATGTCCTCCACAGGGTCAAAGGGATCAGGCAAGCGGTCCATCTCCGTTACCACCAGCTCCTTTATCTCGGCATCGCTGGCCTTGCCCTTGGAGCCCAGACGCGCCCCATCTCTGCTCACGTCAACGACGGAGAGGTAGGAGTTGAGGGCGTCGCCGACCTCGACCAGCCCTACCAGCAGGAACAGAAACACCGGCAAGATAAGGGACAACTCGACCAGGCTCTGGCCGATCTCGCCCGATCTCTTGGTTAGCCAGCGCCATACTGAGAGGGGTCTCATCTGGCTTTCCTCTCCGCGACCTTGAGGGTCGCTATACGTGTGAATGACGTCATCAGCCCTCTGCTGCTCCGGTTGCGGTCCGACCGACCGCCTGCTAGTGCACTCATCCGAAGCCGTCGGCGCAGCCCTGGATAGCGTCGAAGATGGCCGGGCCTAGAATGAGTAGGGCGCCGATGGCTGCGGTCGAGACCAGGGCCAGGATGATCGAGTACTCGACCATGGTCTGGGCCCTCTCCTCACGGAGCCAGGTCATGAGCCTCAGCAACGTCTCATTGATAAATCGCACGCTCTTGCTCCACTGGTTGGGGGCGGTGGAGAGGCGGTACACTCCTCCCCACCACCCTTTGGGTACTAGATTCGCTTAACGGTTTGACTAGCCGCCTACGCGGCGCGCTAGGCTAGGCCTGTGATGTTGGACGCTACGTCGTTGAACACGTCCGCGATGTTCGGGCCCAGAACGAGCAGGGCGGTAATGGCCACGATGGACACTAGCGCCAGGATTAGGCCGTACTCGGCCATGGTCTGAGCCTTCTCCTCGCGTACCCAGGTCACGAACCTGAGCAACGTCTCACTGATGAATCGCATGCTTTTCCTCCTTCAATAATCTCTACTAGCGGTTGTCCGTTTGGTTGACCGGCGGTCGGTTCCCCACCGGGGCTGCTTCCGCCTGCCGAGCAGGGAGCGGCCACCGAATTGCACTCGCTATAACGACTTGCCGCTGGGCCTCACCCCCTCTGGAACTGACAATACCGGTCATCTCTGACGTAAGTATTCGATTAGGACTGCCGGATGGTTAGTCCGGGGCAAGCGATATCTCCTCCGATTCGTCAGGCCTCTCCAGGAGCTGAGCTCTGGTGTACTCTCTAAAGATGGGAGAGGGCACGATCTCCGGGGGCAGGGGCGCTATCAGGCTCGCCACCTCCAGGAGGGGCTTCAGCTCTGCCCGGTATTCGGGATACATCTCCAGGCAGGCCTCCATCTGCTCGCCTCTGCGCATGGCCTCCAGACAATCGGCCAGGGCCTCGACAATGCTAGGCAACATCTTCCACCTTCATTATCTTGCGGAGGGCACAGAGGGCGCGGTGCTGAATGACCCGCACCGCCGCCACGCTCTTGCCAAGGATCTCCGCAACTTCCCGATACTCGAGTTCCTCCACAAAACGAAGGATGATGACCTGTCGCTGTTCGTCTCCCAGACGGAGGACGGCTTCCCGCACTCGCTCCCCCTCGGCCTGGCGCTCAGCGACGGCCTCGGGGTTTCTGGGGAGCCCTTCGTCGACTAGCGATTCGTGAAGCTGGGTATCGCCCTTGCGGCTGCGCAGGTGGCTGACCGCCAGGTTGTGGGCAATGCGCAGCAGCCACGATACGAAGGGGGCACCTCTAAGCTGAAAACGGTCGATCGCTTCCCATGCCTGGAGGAATGTCTGAGCCGTGAGATCTTCAGCCTCTTTGACGTCGTTGACTATGTAGTAGATGTGCCGGTAGACCCGCACAACGTGCCGGTCGTAGAGTTCGGCGAAGGCCTCGCCGTCTCGTGCAATGGCGCGCTTCACCAGAACTCGCTCGTCGGTGACCGGCGGCTTGTCCAGCTTGAGCATCTAACGCTCCCTCGCCGCCCTAACGGAGGGGACGACGGAATTCTCAGAAGCCTTAGTGGTTACCCCCTAAGCGGTATCCCTTAGGGGGTTCACCTAATAAGTATCGGCAGGTTTGAAGCGGTCTGTAGTAGCTGAGGGCGACTGTGGGGAGATACGAAGTTCACCGGCAAGGCGCCGGGCTGGATTGGCCGGCGTGGAGCGGCAGCGCGACGCTGACGCGACGTTCAATCGAGAAGACGCCGACCGGACGGGCGTAATGACCTAGGGAGAAGGCTGATCGGTGGGAGACCTGCCCTCGGATTGGGCGTCGGGGTCGTCAGCGGACTCAGCAGGCGGTTGCCCTGCCGACCCGTCTGTGGGGTCGTCGGGAGTTCCAGCGGCGGGGTCGTCAGGAGGCTCGGTGGGCACCTGCCCTGCCGCCCCGATCGCGACGCCGTCAGGAGTTCCGGCAGCAGTCCCGCCAGCGGAGTGAACGGAGAATCCCTTCGCTGCTTCGCTAATGGCCTCGCTGATCGCCTCTTCCTCCGCCGATCGCTGGGGGATTAGCTGGAAGAGCAGCCGGTAGGGGCCGACGGTGACCTCCTCGCCGTCCTGGAGGACAGCCCAGCCGCCGGTGACCCCGTCCGAGGCCAATAGGCTAAGGCGGGTGAGCTTGTGAAAGACAAGTTTGCCCTGGTGCACCCAGGCCCGCGCCTCCTCGGCGCCGATGCGATCATTCTCTTCAGGCAGGACTATGGCGCACCAACTGGCAGTGCCGATGCTGATAGGCTTGGTGCCAACGACGAACTCCTGACCTGCGCCGGGCCCTGAGACCAATATGAGCTTGCCACGGGGCTCCTCCACCACCTGCGGCGGAGGCTCGGCGTCCGCAGCTTCGCTCCACTCCTCGATGGTGGCAGCGACGCCGGCAAAGTTGGACCAGGGGCGCAGGCGTCCCTCGACGGCCTGGCGCGGCACTTCCGGCTGGCTCCGCCGCCTCACCACATAGAGGCCGATGGCTCCTATCGCCACTATCAGAAGGACCGCCAGCAGGGGCATGATGGGGAGACCACCACCCCCAGAGGCAGACGCGGGAATCGCGGGGATGAGGAAGGTCGTTTCCACCTGTCCGACGGCGCCGGCCTCGTCTCTGGCCTCGACGCGGATGGTATGGGTGCCTGGGGTGAAGGCCTCAGGATCGAGGGACAACTGGAAGGGAGGAGTCGATGCCTGGGAGACGCTCTCTCCGTCCACCAGGAAGTCCACCACTGCCAGAGGGCTCTCGGCTGTGACCTCGGCAGTCAGGGTGATGGGCGAATCGAGCTCCTGTCCGGAGGTGAGGCCCTGCAGGGACACCTGGGGGAGTTGGCCTGCCGGCGGCGCCACGGCGGGCAGCGTCCTGGCAGCAGTGGCAGTCGTGTCGCCCACGGTGACGGACATCTCAAGGGCGAGCGGCTGGCTGCGATCGGCGTTGGGAGAGGTCAGTGTAACAACGTACTGGCTGCGCAGAAGATTACCGATGTCGGTGTAGAGCTGCGAGAGGCCCTCAGGGGTCGGCGTCTCCAGAGAGCGCGCAGCGGTGGCTTGGGCCAGCTCCGATAGGTAGGCGCGGTCGATCTCAGTGCCCAGCCCTATGGTGTATACGGGCACGCCGATGAATCGCGCCTGGAGGATGGAGTCGGCGCGGGAGACGGTGCTCTTCCCCCCATAGTCGACGCCGTCGCTGAGCAAGATGACAACCGTTCGCGGGGAGGGCGACTCCGCGGCCTTGAAGGCTGCTCTGCTGGCCGCCTCATACAGGGCGGTGTTGCCGACCGCCTGCAGGCGGTTCAGGGCGTCCGTCAGCGCCGCTTTGTCATTGGTGAAGTCCTGCGCTACTGATACAGTGTCGCCAAAGGTGAGGACGGCGGCTGTGTCCTGCGGCGCGAGGCCCTCTACGAAGTCGGCGGCGGCCATGCGAGCCTGAGCCAGAGGCTCACCGTCCATGCTGCCGCTTACGTCCACGACCAGCACAACGGCCAGGCTGACTTGGGAGTCTACGGCGGTCTGGACATCGCTGATAGTGGCGGCCTCTCCGGCGACAGTCGCCCGAAAGCTGTCCCGGCTTAGGCCCGGCAGGGGGCGACCGCTGGCATCGAGAACGTTGACGACGGCAGAGACAGTGGGGAACTGGCTATCGTCCAGGCTGGCGATATCTATCGTCAGCTCGTCGGCGGCGCCGGCAGCAGAGGCTGGCAAGAGCAAGGCCAGCCCTGCAAGCCATATAGCTATTAGGGCTACACATACCTTCGGGGTCACTGACAGTACCCTCCAAAGGATATGTCGGCTGGCGAGTCCGAAATCAAGAGCCCCCTCGTCAAGGGGAGCTGGCAGAGGGAACTTGACGGGCTCAGGGCCCGTGACTCAATGGGGCGAGGATCCTTTTCTTATGTAGTAGTTAGTAACTGACGACGGCTCTGCCCCACGGCTCCCGGGGGTCGCACCATTCCGGGACGTCGCTCGACGGTGCCGCGCTGTCCATCAAGCTGGCCAGGCATCGACAATGCCGCCCCAAAGACTCTGCATGACGGGATTGCCCAGCACAATCAGCCCGCCGACCGCCATCAATACAATGAGGGCAAGGATGAGGCCGTACTCGGCCATGGCCTGGCCGCCTTCATTAGCCCTCGGTATATCAGTCCTGTTATCGTCCATCTCACATCTCGTTGGAGTTTGCCGAACGTCTCCCCATCCGCCGGTTGTCCGTGTAATGAATGCCCAACTAGGGCGTTTGGATTTTGGTAGGTTATTACTTGACAATCCCTTGGTTGCTATGACAACATAACGTCAGTCCTGAGCCCAAGAAGCCAGTCGAATCAGGAGTTCGCTTCCGGGCAAGAAAGTTCTGGCTCTTCCATAATAATTTCGACCTTTTCCTGCTGGCCTGTAATTCGCATGGAGGCGTAGGGGCCCAGTCCGCGGCCCCTGGCGGAGCAGGGGATTGTAGGGCGGCGGTCACGATCGCAGGAGGTGATCTCCCGTCCGGCCCCAGCACCTCGACAAATGAATATGCCTCCGAACAGGCAAGGTGCGGGAAACCGCGCCAGCAGGCAACGATACTCGCCTGCCTCCCCGCTTTCGGGGGGCGCAAAGTCACGGGTCTAAGCCCCTGTATAGGGGTATGATGGCCGGGCTGCCGAAGGGCTAACTCAATAGAGTCCTTCAGCCCGCCCCTTCTGCTGAAGGCGGCGGGCTGATTTTTGTGGGGCTGAGGGACCCGGAATGGGGGAGGCGGGGCCCTGACCGTGTCCCTTGGCCCCCTCTTTTCACAACGTAATAGGTCTCCGAAAAGGCAAAGGCCGGGAAACCGCGCCGGCGCAAAGCCACGGATCTACGGTCTCCTCGCTTGGATGAGCTGCCGACCGGCAGCAGTGAGTAAGGGACTAAGGTAGCCGGGCTGCCGAAGGGCTGTTTTCGGAGGTCTTCAGCCGTCGTCTTCGTGCTGAAGGCGGCGGTTTTTGTTTACCTCCGATGAAGTGAACTTGGCAGCGTCAAACGCCTGTCAGGGGAGCAGCCGTAGGAGGTCACAGATGTTTGGATACGCGACTCGCCGGAAATGGCTCGCCGGATTGGGCGGCATCCTGGCCGTTGCCGGCATGGCTTTGCTGTTGTCGCCCGTCTTCTCTATGGGGGCAGGGAGTGCCGCCCCCATGTCAGCGCAGGAATCGTTAGCGGTGGACCCGGTCTGCCCGGTGCCCCTCGACGTTGCGCTGGCCTTCGACAGAACCGACAGCATGGATCAGAGCGGGAAGATCAACCTCGCTCGCGCCGCCGCGATCAACTTCGTGGACTTCCTCGCGAACGGCTCGGGCGAGTCCAGCATGGCGCCGCACGAGATGGGCATCGTCAGCTTCCATGATGGCGTGAGCTTTCTGGAGCAGTCCCTGACTAGCAGTGCCACTGGCCTGCGGGGCACCCTGATCACCTTCACCAGCGGCAGCGGCTTCACCAACATCGCCGAGCCGCTCTGGCGGGCACAGGCCCAGCTTGCCGCCTCCGATTCACATCCGGACTACCTTATTCTAATGTCCGACGGGGCCGCCAACCGGCCAGACGACCTTGACGATCCAGGTGGCACCACCGAATCCAATGACGAGGTCTATCTGGACATCAACGGCGACAAGGTCATCGACGGCAACGATAATCTCAAGGTGGACTTCCAGAACAACGGGGACGATGACTTCGTGGTCTCGAACGGCCAACTCCAGTGGTACGTGGACAAGCGTGCCCTGGATGTCACCGAGAATGGCTCTCTTGGATCCAGCGATAACTACGACTTCGGCGGCGCCTATGACTTCGTTATCAGCCATGGGCGCCTCTACATAGACGCCGCCCGCGACGGCACACCATCCGAGCTGCTCATCGACCGCGACGGCACAGTGGATGGCAGCAGCGCCGGCGCGGGAGGCGCAGCCGCCAACGGCAACTACCCTCTGTACTTCTCACGTCTCGCGCAGGAGGCGGGTACCAAAGTCTACGTGATCGGCTACAACCTAGGCTCCTCCCAGAATGAGGCGTTGCTGAAGTCCCTCGCCTCATCGTCCGAGACCTACTTCTCGGCGCCGAACCCGGGGGACATCGAGGGAGCGTTCCAGAAGCTCATATCAGCTCTCTGCTCCATTGACCTGGACAAGACGCGCACGAGCGCCAGCGCCGTCTACGTGGGCGAGACCGTGACGTTCCAGATCGACATAGAGAATACCGGCGATGTCAATCTGGTGGACTTCGACCTCCACGACCAGTATGACCCTGACTACCTCGACTACGTGAGCGCCAGCCCATCGCCCAGCTCAGTAGACGAGGACGCCGGCGAACTGGAGTGGAATTACCTGCTGCCTGATCCTGACGAACCCGTCGTCGGAGAGTGGGAGCCCGGCGAGGCCCGAACCATAACGCTCGAATTCGAGGCCAAGGCCCCGATCGACAGCACAGAGAACTGCGCCAGGGCGACATCGAGGTACCCTGACGATGACGTTCACCCGGAGGCGGGACCTGTCTGTGACGTAGTGGAGATACTGTGCCCGACGCCTACGGATACGCCGACGCC
>CAZSRY010000009.1:0-19529 GCA_964609475.1 uncultured Dehalococcoidia bacterium | reverse complement strand
CTTCTCGATTTAACCACCTTAGCAGAGGGGAGTACTGCTTTCTTAACAGTACGCAGAACACACACACTAAGGAAGGCTGGGCATTTCGCCCAGCCTCTTTCGTTGCCAAAGCGCCAACTGTCTTCTTTCCCGGCAGGGGATCGCAGACCAGAAGGACCATCCTTCGACATCAGGTGGCGGTGCTCTGCTGCTCTCCGCGCGCCTGCATCAGCTCTTCCTTCAGAGCCTTCTTGACCACCTTGCCGGTGAGCGTCTTGGGGAGGTCATCGCGGAACTGCACCTCACGCGGTGCCTTATAGCTGGCCAGGCGCTCCTTGCAGAACTCCTTCACCTCCTCGAGGGTCAGCGTCTCGCCCGGCTGAGGCACAATGATAGCCACCACCTCTTCGCCCCAGATCGGGTCGGGACGGCCTATCACGGCTGCCTGCGCGATCTTGGGGTGGCTGAACAGAACCTCCTCGACCTCGCGGGGGTAGATGTTCTCGCCGCCGCGGATGATCATCTCCTTCTTGCGGTCGACGATGAAGAAATAGCCGTCCTCATCCACGTAGCCGATGTCGCCGGTCCATACCCAGCCATCGACGATCGTCTCGGCCGTCGCTTCGGGGTTGTTGTAGTAGCCCTGCATGACGTTGGGCCCCTTGACCACGATCTCGCCCCGTTCCCCCGGCGGCAACTCATTCATGTTCTCGTCCACGATCTTCATTGGCTGGCCCCGCAGCGGGAGGCCGATCGACCCCACCTTGCGGATGCCCCAGTACGGGTTAAGGGACGAGACGCACGTGGCCTCGGTGAGGCCGTAGCCCTCCAGGATGCGCAGATCAAAGGTCTCCTCGAACCGCTCGAAGACGTCCAGGGGCAGAGGAGCGGCGCCGCAGATAACATAACGGAGCGAGCTCGTGTCCAGCCCCTCCGGCCTCGGCACGGCCAGCAGGATGCCCAGCATTGTGGGCACGGCCGAGAAGGTGGTGGGACGGTAGTGTTGCACAGTCTCCCAGAAATCGCTGGGGCTGAACCGCTCCCACATGGCCACCGCGCCTCCAACGTAGATCTGCGAGAGGGTGGTGAGCTGGGCATTGACATGGAAAAGGGGCAGGATGAGCCCCAGACGGTCCTGGCCGGGCTGGATGGGCATGATCTCGACCGCCGCCATGGTGTCCCAGACATAATTGAAGTGAGAGAGCATCGCCCCCTTGGGCCAGCCAGTTGTGCCGGAGGTGTAGACGATCGCCGCCAGGTCATCGCGGGCCAGAGCGACCGGCTCCAGCTCTGGAGGATGTTCCATCAGTCCCTCGAAGGCCATAACCCCCGCTGCCTCACCTTCCAGGCAGATCACCTGGCGTAAGTCGGGGCACCCGTCGCGGACAGCGTTGATCGTATCCAGCAGCACCTGACTGGTCACCCCCACCACCGCGCCGGAGTCGCTGAGGACATGGCGCACCTCGTCGCCCTTGAACATCGCGTTGACTGGCCCGAACACGGCCCCCAGTTTGGTGATGCCAAACCAGGTGTAGAGGAACTCCGGACAGTTGGGCAGGTAGACCGATACAACATCTCCCTTGCCCACCCCCAGGGCGCGGAGGCCGTTCGCTACGCGGTTGGCCCGCTCGTTGAGTGCGCGGTAGGAGATCTCCTCATCTCGCCAGTAGATGAAAGTCTGGTCGGGTCGCTCCGCCAGGTTCAGCTCGATCAGATCGCGTAGATTCTCAGGGGTTTTCACCGCCATGATCGGGGCCTCCCTTCGTCCACCGGGAATCGGCTGGCGCCCTAGGCTGGCCTGAAGTACTCGATGTCGCTGATCTTGCCCTCGCGTTCATCGCGCCAGATAGCCTGCAAGCGCATCCCCACGCTGAGCGCCTTCTTAGCTGCCTCCAAGTCCTGCAAGTCCACGCCGCCGATGTAGTGCATGAGGCCGGTGTCTGCACCATCGAGCGTAATGATCCCGATGCAATATGGGGGAGGGGGCAGGCTGGTGAACTGGGCATAGACGATGGTGAAGCTGGTCAGAGTGCCCTTGTCCTCCACCTCCACCCACTCCTCGATGGGCACGAAGCACCGCTCGCAGAAGCTTCTGGGGGGCACCAGAACGCGCTGGCAGCTCGGGCAGCGCGCACCCATGACGCGCTTGTTCTCCTTCAGTTCCCGGAAGAAGCGAGTGGCAGCCTGGCCGGCGGTGTGCCGGTAGGGGATATCCCACCTGCCGTCGATGGTTAGGGGCTCTTCTTGCTGAGAGGTCATGGCAGCATCCTCCGAAGGCTTAGGGAGCCTCCCGATCCAAGATCATGAGAGTATGGAAGCCGATAGTAGCGCCCCAGGCGTGGGCTAGGGCTTTCTTCACGTCGGGCACCTGTCGCTGGCCGGCCTTGCCCATCACCTGGAGGGCCGCCTCGGCCACCCGAATGAGGCCGGAGGCGCCGATAGGATTGGTGCTCAGCACCCCACCCGAGGGGCATACCGGGAGTTGCCCGTTCATGGCCGTTACCCCCTGTCGCACCATCTCGGCGCCCTTCCCCGGCTCGCAGAAGCCCAGGGCCTCATACTCCAGGATCTCTTGGATGGAGAAGGCGTTGTACAGCTCGGCCACGTCGAGCTCCCGCATGGGGTTGTCGATCTTGGCCAGGCGATAGACGCGACGGGACAGCATAGCTAGGCTGTCCCAGTCCTCGTACCAGGTACGGTCGCCGGCGAAGTAGTTGTCAGTGATCTGGCCGGCGCCTATGATCCAGGCCGGCTGCCGGGCCAGCTTGCGGGCCTTCTCCTCGGAGGCAAAGATGATGGCGCAGGCCCCATCGGAGGACGGACAGCAGTCGGAGAGGCGCAGCGGCCAGGAGAGCACGGGCGAGCCCAGAGCATCCTCCACGCTGAACTTGATGCGCAGGTGGGCGTAGGGATTGTTGAGGGCGTTCTCGTGGTTCCTGACCGAGATCAGCGCCAGGTCCTCCGCCGTGGTGTCATAGGCATGCATGTGGCTGCACGCCTGGATGGCGGCGATGGCGATGGCGCCCGCCCCGAAGCCCCGTTCATAAACCGGGTCGACGCAAGTGTTGAGGACGAGCTGCGCCTCCAGCGTCTCTCCTACCCGCTGCGAGGCCACCGCCATCACGACATCGTGCAGACCGGAGGCCACGTGATAATAGGCGGCCAAAGCGGTCGAGCCGCCGGTCGTCCCACCTGTGCTGATCTTGAGATACGGCTTGCCGAGCATCCCAGCGGCGGCGCAGGCGTCTACGTTCCACTTCTCCGGTGCGTTCACGCCGTCGAACGGATCCATACAGCCGTACACCACTGCGTCCACATCGTTGGGGGTGATGCCGGTGTCCTGGAGCACGGCGCTTGTGGCCTCATACACCAGCTCGGGGTATGCCACGTCTTTCCGCCAGCTAGAGCAGCGGGTTAGGCCCACACCGACGATGGCCACGCGCCGGGGCATCGCTCACCTCCCCCTCAGGACAACTACGGCGTGCGTTTGCCCGATCGACCCCGCCAGCGCGCTTGTGCCGTGAGCCAGGGCAGTCCGCGCCTCGACCTGCCGCCCGTCCGCTCGCCCCATCACCTGGAGGGCCGCCTCAGCCACCCGGGTGAGGCCGGTCCCCGCTCCTATGTTGGTGCTCAGCGCGCCCCCAGAAGGATTGACAGGCAGACGGCCTTCCATCGACGTCGCTCCTTCCTCGAGCAGCCGGGCGCCGCTGCCCTCCGGCGCCCATCCCATCCCCTCGTAGGCCATGAGCTCGTGGTAGGAGGTCATGTCGTGAACCTCCGCCACATCCAGCTCGGCCAGCGGGTCGTCAATGCCAGCCATGCCGTAGGCCTGCTGGGCGGCGTTGGCCAGGCCGCCCAGCCGCCAGAGATCGGCGGCTCCGATGTAGTACGAACTTGTAGCCCAGCCAATGCCCTCGACGGTGGCCCAGCGAGAGGCGATACGCTTGGCCCTATCCTCAGAGCTGAGGACGAGGGCCACCGCTCCCACGGACTGCGGCTGGCAGTCGAGCTCGCGCAGGGGCGAGGCCACCATCCTTGAAGCCAGGACCTCGTCGCGAGTGATTGCGCTCCTCAGGTGGGCGTAGGGGTTGTTGACGCCCTGGCGGCGGTTTTTCTCGACTACCGCGGCTGCCTGGCCCTCGCTTACCCCATAGCGAGCCGCATAGGAGGAGGCCTGGAGAGCGAGCGCCGCCGTCGCGCTCATGCCTAGAGGGCGGTAGAAGAAGGGGTCCAGGGCCACGTTGCTCACCAGCTCTGTGGGCCCTTCAACGTGCCCGTGGCCCATCACCAGAGCCGTGTCGAAGGCCCCGCTGGCGATACGCATATAGGCGTAGGCGAGGGCCAGAATCCCATCGTCTGCAACCTTGGCGGAGTCCTTCAGGTAGCCGCCAGCGGCGGGGACGATGTACATGTCGGAGATGGTGCGGCCGTCGAGAACGTCCCAGCCTGAGGCCAGCACCGTGTCGATGTCGCCCCTCGTCAGGCCCACGTCCTCCAGGGCGGCCCTTGCCGCCTGGAAAGCGATCTCATAGTAGGCGAGGCTGCCACCGGGCCCGCGGTGATGAGTCTGGCCGACGCCGACAATGCATACTCTACTGCTCACGCGTCCCCCTCTGCGCATCGCGCCCGATAAGTAAAAGGGGCGCAACTTTGTTGCAGGACAGCGGCACGAGCGTAGCAATCTCCGTCTGGGGTGTCAAGCCCAATCGGTCTGTCCCCTCTGCCAAGTGGATGATTCAGATGGAGAAAGAAGCGGCAGGCGGAGCCAAGAGGGCTACGTCCCCGCTCCCTGGATCTCGTCACCGCGGCTCAGGCGATCGTAGAGAGCCTCTACCAGTCGTGAAAGCTGTTCCGCGCAGCGATAGTATGCCTCCAAGGTGCCGCCGAACGGGTCCTCGACGTCTCCTTCTATCCCCGCGTAGTCGCCCAGTACGGCGACCTTGCTTCGCGCTTCGGGGAAAGAACCCGCAATCCGTCTTCGATGGACGCTAGACATGGTGAGGACGAGGTCAGCTCGATCGACGAGATCCCGGGTCAGCCGGCGGCTGCAATGAGAGGCAATATCCAGGCCCAACCTCTGCATCGCTGCGCACGCGCTTTTTGTCGCAGGGACACCATTACTGGCGTTAAGTCCCGCTGATTCTGCCCTGATATCTGATTGATGAGCAGCAGCGATTTCGTTGAAAAGGGCCTCCGCCATTGGGCTTCGGCAGGTGTTTCCCGTGCACAAGAACAGAATCATTCTCTAAAGCGAGTGGGGGTGCTGGTACTTCATCCGTTCCCTACCTTGCCACCCATTCGTACTACCAGTCAAGCCCCGCCAGCGTCGAATGACCCCAATAGACCCAGCCCGGCCAAAGCATGTCTCCACATCCTCTTCCCAAATAAGGTAGAATGCTGTCGGTGCGCCTAGCAGCCGCAGTGCTGCTTGCCCACACGGGTTCGGCCAGAGGGGGGCCGACCTGCCAGGCCAGTCCAGCATCGAGTTGGAGAGGGACACAGACCATGGTATCCAGGCAAGCGAACCAGGAAAAGCTCGCCCGGAGGTTGCTTCTGGGGGAGCTGATAGCCCGAAACGCCCGCAAGTTCCCCGACAAGGAGGCGGTCATCTTCGGCGATACCCGCCTCAACTATAGGGAGTTCAACGGCCGGATCAACCGCCTGGCCCACGCCTTCCAAGACATGCAGGTTGGGAAGGGTGACAAGGTCGCGCTCCTCATGTTGAACTGCAACCAATATCTGGAGTGCTACTTCGCCCTCGGCAAGATCGGGGGCGTGGCCGTCCCCCTGAACTTCCGGCTCCACCCTGACGAGATCGCCTATATCGTCAACAACGCCGACGCCGGCGCCTTCGTGGTGGGCGAGCAGTTCATCGACACCATCAGGGGCATCCAGAAAGACCTGCCGCTGGTCAAGCAATATATCTCTGTCACGGCGGCGCCGGTAGAGGGGATGTTCCACTACGAAACCCTCATCCGGAAGTACCCGGACGATGAGCCCCTCGTCCTGGTCGACGAGGAGGACCCCGCCTTCATTATGTACACGGCAGGAACCACAGGGAGACCGAAGGGAGCGGTTCTGACACACCAAGGCCAGGTGATAATGTGGCTGCTGGCCGCTATGCAGGTCGTTTCTGAGCCCGGAGTAGGCAACATATGGGACTTCCGGGTGTGCTCGCCGCCGCCGCTCTTCCACCTCGCGTCCTTCGGCTATTGCCAAGCGCACCTTCTCGTCGGAGCGACGGTCATCCTGCCCACCCAGATCTTCGACCCTGTGGAGATCATGGAGATCATCGAGCGAGAGAAGATCACCTCCGTCCTCCTCATTCCGGCCATGGCCAACTTTCTCCTCCAACTGCCAGACCTGGACAAGTATGACGTCAGCTACCTTAAGATCTGGGTATCAGGCGCCGCAGTGCTTCCCACTCAGACCCGCCGGGCAATGACGGAGCGCTTCCCTGGCCTGATGGTGTACGACTGCTTCGGGCAGACCGAGACGGGCGCCCTGGTCTCCATCCTCAGGCCCTTGGAGGGCGAGCAGAAGGTGGCCTCCGTGGGCAGGCCCCTGCCCTTCATCCAGGTCCGCGTGGTCGATTACGAGGACCGGGACGTAGCCATAGGCGAGGTAGGAGAAGCCGTCTACCAGGGGCCCAACATAATGAAGGAATACTACAAGAACCCGGAGGGCACCGCCGAGGCCATGAGGAACGGCTGGTTCCACTCGGGAGACCTGGTGCGCCAGGACATGGAAGGCTTCCTCTACATTGTCGACCGCAAGACGGACATGATCATCAGCGGCGGCGAGAACATCTACCCAGCCGAGGTCGAGGACGTACTCTGCCGGCACCCCAAGATCCTCGAGGCGGCCGTCATCGGTGTCTACGACGAGCAGTGGGGCGAGGCGGTGAAGGCGGTGGTGGTGCCCAAGCCAGGGGAGACCCTGACTGAGGAAGAGGTCATCGACTTCTGCAAACAGCACCTGGCAAGCTACAAGAAGCCCAAGTCAGTCGATTTTACCGATGCTCTGCCGCGGAATCCGGCGATGAAGGTGCTGAAGAGGGAGTTGCGGGAGAGGTACGGCAAGGCAGTGAAGTACTAGCGCCGCCCGCGGCCGCTCGCCCGGCCATCTTTCCTTCTGCCAGAGAGCGAGCATGGGCGCTCACCCCTTGGCAGGCAAGAATGACCGGTGAACTATCCCTCTTTTTCGCCCTATTCCGGTTGCGCCTCGTGGCCGGGAGGCGGCGTAGGCTGAACGCAATCCTTGGTGGACTCGAAGCCGAAGGGCTCACCAAACGGCTCCCACCTGAACGTCGGCGGGTCGGTTGAGCGGTCCACTGTGGCTCTCAAGTAGACCTCCACCTCTATGGGCCGGTGGTCGGTGGGGCTCATGGTTGAAGGCACCATGCAGGCCGAGCACTGGAACTCGCACATCGATTCAGCGGCGTCTAGGAAGGATTCGCGCGTCAGGTCTGGCCCTGCCTGCTTAAGGATGTGCACCATGTACTCGCCGATGAACGCACCGAGGAGAGTAAGGTTATCCACCGCTGTCCCCGGTGCGTACTTGGCCATGATGTCGTGGTGCTTAGCGATGCCCGGGACGTCAGTCTCGAAGGCCTGATGGCCGAACACCACGCTCACCGCGCCCTCAATGTTGTCGTAACCCGCGAGCCTGGCGACGACCTCGACGGCATCCACGCCACTCACGACGATGGGAACGTCCCAGGTCAGGGTCTGACGAGCGACCTTGAAGCCGCTGGCAGCCTGGACAGGCATGCTATAGAAGGCAATGACGTCGACATTCGCAGCCTTCAAGCGCTGCATTTGGGGGGTGACATCGTTCTGGGTCTCGTCATAGTACTCGACGACGACCTCTATGTCACCATTGTTCTCCTCCATGCCCATCTTAAGGCCCTTCTCGCCCTCCTTGCCGAAGTCATCGTTCTGAGCGATGATGCCCAGCTTCTTGCCCTTGTAGTTCTCGGCGAGGTACTTGCCCAGCATGCGCCCCTCGGTGATGTAGTCAACGAGGAGGCCGAAGCGATTTGGCGCGGCCGGCTCCGTCCACTTCGTGTTGCCGGTGAGGATGAACATGTCGGGGACGCCGTTCTCCTCCAAATACTTCCAGACGGAGCTGTGGGCGGCTGTCCCCAGGCTCCCCTGGATGGCGAATACCTTGTCCTGTTCCACCAGCTTGCGAGCGGCCTCGCCAGCAACAGGCCCGTTATACTGGTTATCCCCGACGATGAGTCTGATCTTTCGACCGTAGATGCCGCCCTGGTCGTTGACGTAGTCATAGTAGGCCTGCATACCCTTGCTGATGGGGACTCCCCAGGCGGCGGCGGCTGTCTGACTCAGGGGAAGAAGGGTTCCGATCTTGATCTCGGTTTCGGTGACGCCGGGCACCTCGCCGGTTGGGGTACGCCCAGCGGTAGCCTTGGCCGTAGTGCCGGGCGTGACCGCACCTTCTTCCTCTTCCTCCGCGCAGGCAACCGTCAGCAGCATGGCCGCCGCCAGCACCGCCACCAGGAGCAAGGGCCATCGCCTCAGAGGCGCTCGCATCGTAATCACCTCCCTGTAATAATACGAGCGGCAGTATCATCCGGCGTCCTGCTGGACGTGCGGTTTACCGTTCCCCTCTTTCCGTCCGCCACTCGTCATTCAGCCTCCGGTCTCAGGATCGCGAGAGGCTAGACTATATCACAATTACACCAGGCAGTTCGTCTTTGGCGTGCGCGTATTGCATCCCTACCTGCGTACGTCAAACAGCCACCCATTCGTACTCGTGATGAAGACCACCAAGAACTGGTGGGCCGATGTTCCCTCTGGCCCTGACCCTGTGCCTGGCACGCAGAGGGTCGGGGAGTCACGCGTAGGGAGCCGGCGGGTTGTGGACTTCGCCACTGTGGTGGCTGGCTCGGCAATTGAAGCCTGCAAGAAACGGGTCACATCTTGGATCCGCACAGCCCGAATTGCCTTGTGGGCCCGACACCCGAGTGCTACGATCAGGACAGCAGACAGGCACGATTCTGGCTACAAGAGAGGTGGGCCGTGGCTACCTACATAGTGCTATACCGCTTTACCGATCAAGGACGCAAGAACGTTAAGCGCAGTGTCGAACGGGCCGAAGACATCCGCAGGCAGAACGAGGCGCGCGGGTTCAAAGTCGTTGGCATGTACTGGACCCAGGGTCGCTACGATCTGATATCCCTCGTGGATGCACCCAGCGAAGAGGCCATGGTGGCAGGCCTGTTCAACATCGCCGAGGCGGGCAATGTCGCGAGCGAGACGCTGCGAGCTTTCACACCGGAAGAGATGCGGAAGATAGTGGCCCAAGGCTGGTAGAAGTCGCTGCCGCGTCCCCAGGTGATGCGCGTTCAGGTGGAGCCGATCGCTCGCCACCTGCCGGTGGTTTATGTCCCGGCTGACGAGGTCCGAAGGGTTTCCCAGGCCCTCAAGTGCTCCCGAGGGCAACGTGCCGCAAACCTGACTCAGGCAGCTCAGCGTCTCGACGCCTCAGCCAGATATTGAATCCTGCCACCCTTAAGAGTACAATCGGGCTGGTCGCGGGCGGGGACCCGTGCGTGAATCTGCTGAAAGACGGCCCCAGGGCCCAAAGGGTGCCACAGGCATACGCCCAAAGAGAATGAATAACATGGCTGGCTCTGGACCGGAAGCTTGGGTGGCGGCGGGCCCGCGTTTCAGACGATCATCGCCACTACTTGGAGACTGGGCCTGTCGCGAGGCCCGGGAGTAATCAACGTGGACTTTCGGTTCGGTCCGGAGGACGAGGCGTTCCGCCAGGAGTTGCGGTGCTGGCTTCAGGAGAATGTTCCGCCTGATTGGGAGGGTGTCTTTCTGGAGGAGGATGAAGATGCCTGGCGAGTTGGCAGGGCTTTCATCAAGAAGCTGGTCGCGAAGGGCTGGGTAGCACCGGCCTGGCCCCAGGAATACGGCGGAATGGAAGCTTCCCCGGCCCTCCAACTGGTCTACAACGAGGAGATGGGCTATCACCGAGCGCCCATCGGCTCCATTGTACAGGCCGTGGGCTACATTGGTCCTGCCATCCTCTTCTTTGGCACTGCGGAGCAAAAGAGACAACATCTGCCGCCGATCAGCGCCGGCGAGACTGTGTGGTGCCAGGGCTTCTCCGAGCCGGAGGCGGGCTCCGACCTGGCTTCGCTTAGCACGCGTGCGGTGAGGGACGGCGACGACTACGTCATCAACGGGAGCAAGATCTGGACCAGCAACGCGCACCGCTCCGACTGGTGCATCCTCCTGGCCCGCACTGACCCGGCGGCACGCAAGCACAAGGGCATCAGCTTCTTCCTTGTGAACATGAAGGAAGCGGGGATCACCATTCAGCCCATCATCAACATGGCCAACGTGCACAGTTTCAACCAGGTGTTCTTCGAGGACGTGCGTGTCCCCAGCAGTGCCCTCCTGGGCCAGGAGAACGAGGGCTGGTATATTGCCGCGATGACCCTGGACCTTGAGCGCTCCAGCCTTGTGGCGGCGGCCGTCTCCATGGCGAAGCGCAACCTGGATGACCTCGTTTGTTACTGCAAGGAGACGAAGGTCAAGGGCAGAGGCTTACTAGACGCCCCGCTGATACGTCACAAGCTGGCCGAGATGGCCATCGAGGTAGAGGTGGGCAAGTATCTGGCGTATCGGGTGGTGTCTCTGCAGGCGCGGCAGGAGCCTGGCAGTATCGAGGCAGCGGTATGCAAACTCTACAACACGGAGATGGACGTTCGGGTGGCTGACACCGGCATCCAGATACTGGGCTTGTATGGACAGCTCGAGCGGGACTCCAAGTGGGCGCGCTTCATGGGGCGCTTTGAGAAGTCGTACCTATACGCTATCGCCATGTTGGTCGGTGGTGGCTCATCTGAGATCCAGAAAAACATCATCGCCATGCGCGGGTTGGGCCTGCCGCGGGGCTAGAAACAGGCTCGCCGTTCACAGCTCAAGGCGGTTTCGCCGACCTGACCGCGATTTGTCGGCTCTGCGGCAGGGATACTCCGTCCAGCCCCATTGGCCGCAGGCGGCTCGCCAATGCTCCTCCTGCGAAGCGAGGGCTTGGCCTCTCGACCGGGCTACTCAGTAACTCTCGGAGCGGGGCTGACCTGCCTCCGTGAACGCTGCGACACTCTATCTTGGCGTGGCCATAGCTCTAACATTGAACCCTCACCCATTCTTGGGGCAAGGCCACAAACGACCGTCTTCAGCTTGCCGGTTTCCTGTAAGGAGGTGAAGAACCGTGACCGAAGAATCTCTTATCACAGACGGGATGCGCGCGGCCATAGGCAAAGAAGGGGAGCCTCAGACCATCGAGGTCGACAAGACGGCGATCCGCTGGTTTGCCCGCGCCGTCGGCCACACGGACCTCGTTTTCTACGACGAGGCATACGCCAAGAGCAAGGGGCACCGCAGCATCATCTGCCCTCCCGGCTTTCTGGGACACGCCGTACACACTCCCCTGAACCCCTCGGATATCATCGGCAACTCGGTTAGGCGACCTCCCCCCCTCCCGGGCCTAGAGATCAGGCGCATCGTCAACGGCGGCACCGAGTTCGAGTACTACGGCGAGGACATATGCGCCGGCGACGTCCTGGAGAGCGTGACCACGGTCGCTGACCTCCGAGAGAAAACCGGCACTCTGGGCAAGATGCTCTTCCTGAGCACCGAGACGCACCTCTACAACTCCGAAGGCAAGCTGGTCGCGACCGAGCGCGACACCGGCATCATATACTAGGAGGCGGCACAGATGGCTGAGCAGGTCTACTACGAAGACGTCAACGTCGGCGATGAGATACCGAAGCTGGTGAAGAACTGCACGACGCAGCAGCTAGTCATGTGGGCGGCCGGCTCCGGTGACATGTACCCGATCCACTACGACAAGGACTTCGCCGCCGGCAACGGGCTGCCCGGCGTCATCGTCCACGGCGCCCTGAAGAATGCCTTCCTCGGTCAAATGCTGCACGAATGGATCGGCGAGAAGGGCGAGATCAAGAAATACAGCTGCCAGTACCGGGTTATGGATGTCCCGGGCCAGGACATCATCTGCCGCGGCGTTATCACCAACAAGGCACGGGACGGGGAGCTGAACCTCGTCGAGCTGGACATCTGGACCGAGAAGGCCAGCGGCGAGAAGACGTCTCCCGGGAAGGCCACGGTACTCCTGCCGTCGCGCTAAGGTCAGCCGAGTTCAGCAGCATCAGCATGGTCCGAGCCAACTATCGCCTGAATGGGTGAGGCGGGTTCTTTCTCGGCGGCTGCAACCGAGCAGTCACTGATCAGTCGATGACAACCCCGCGCTTCCTGCTAAGCACGGCTTGGCTGAATGCGGGAGGGGCGCTCAATCGGTTCTTTCAGGGCAGAGGGTCGCGTGTTCGACCCGTTTCCCTCTCCAGCTACTCAAGGTGCAGGCTCGGCTTGCCGCGCGGCCTTTTCCGTTCAGATGACGCCGGAAGCGCCCCTCCGCCGACGGGCGATCGACCGTCCGCCGAGGTCTTCTCCGTCAACAGCGGTGAGTGCTAACCTGAGGCCAACAACCGCGACATGTCGCCGCCCCGCGGCGCACCCGCACTCTCTGACGTGCGGAGAAGGGTAGGGTACTGCCACCTGATGTTGTGTCCCCTTCCTCTCAGCCCCTACAGCTCCATCTCTCGCAGGTTCGCTGAGCGGATGAGAAATGGCTCAGTCAAAGACTGCACGTAGTCAAAGGTTACGCCCGGGGCCAGCTCCTCGAGCAGCAGGCCTGCCGGGGTTACCTGGATGGCGGCAAGGTTGGTCACGATGAGGTCAACGGCACCGCCTGCCGTCAACGGGTAGGAGCATTCATTGACAAGGCGCGGCTCGCCCGTCTTGGTGGTGTGCTCCATGGCGACGATCACCCGCTTAGCTCCGACTGCCAGGTCCATGGCGCCACCGATGCTGCCCATTCCCCGCGACGGCACCATCCAGTTGGCGAGGTCGCCTTTCTCGGATACCTGGAGGCCGCCGAGAACGACGAGGTCGACGTGGCCGCCCCGGATCATGGTGAAGGAATCGGCGCTGTGAAAGAAGCAGGCTCCGGGCAGGAGGGTGACGGGCTGGCCGCTGGCGTTTATGCGGTCCCAGTCGATATTGCTCTCATCGGCTGCGATGGGCCCGTAGCCGAGGATGCCGTTCTCCGCCTGGAAGATAACGTTGACGCCGTCGGGAGTGTAGTCAGACACGAGCGTGGGGATGCCGATGCCCAGGTTCACGATCATGCCTTCCTGGAGCTCCCGCGCCACCCTGCGCGCAATCTGCTCCCTAGTCAAACCCATCTGGGTCATGTTTGGGCCCCTTCACTATTCTATCCACGAAGATGCCGGGGGTAATGATCACCTCCGGGTCCAGTTCACCCACCTCCACGATCTCCTCGACGTCAGCGATGGTGATACGGGCCGCGGTGGCCATTATCGGGTTGAAGTTCCGCATAGACCCGCGGTAGATCAGGTTGCCCATTGTGTCGGCCTTGAAGGCCTTGATGAAGGCGAAGTCGGCCTTGAGGGGCATCTCCAGTAGGTAGCGCACGCCGTTTATGGTCCTCTCTTCCTTGCCTTCCGCAGCCACGGTGTCGATGCCCGTCGGCGTGTAGAAGCCGCCGATGCCAGCGCCGCCAGCCCTTATCCGCTCTACGAACGTCCCCATCGGCACTACCTCCACCTCGACCTCTTTGGCCAGGAACGCCTCCTGGATAGGGGGGCGCCCCTGGCTGGTGGCGCGGAATGGGAAGGCACCGATGAACTTACGCAACTGCTTGTTCTGGCATAGGATGTCCAGCCGGTCTACCAGGCCGATATTGTTGGAGATAGCGGTAACATTCTTGGTGCCCTTCTCTGCGAGGGCTAGGATGAGGTTGGTGGGACTGCCGTTCGAGAAGAAGCCGCCGAACATGATGACGGCGCCGTGATCAACGTCAGCGATCGCTTCGGCGGCGGTGGCATAGACCTTCTTCATGGCGACTCTCCTGCTGACGCCAGCGTCAAACGGCTGAAGGGGCGATAAGGTGACACTCGCTCTGTCACCTGTTGAGCCCATCGCCACAACTGCAGTAGCATAGGGCTAAGAACGCCAGCCCATGAAGAGACTGGCAGGCTATTATATCCTCCATTGGCGCCACCCAGTCAAGGAAGGAGGCTGATACGCCCATGCCGAGGGTTTGCATTGTGTCTGGCGGGATAACCAAGTTCGCCAAGGCGAACCTGCTGACTCAGGAAGCGATGTGTAAGGATGCCCTGGACTACGCCCTCAAGGACCTTGACGGACGGCTGGAGTTGCGGGATATCCAGACCACCATCTGCACCTACTTCTCCGACCACTTCAACGGCCAGCTTCTGTTCGACTCTCTCACTCAGGACTACCTTGCCATGTGCCCGCGGCCGTCCATGCGCATCGAGGGGGGCGGCGCCACCGGCGGCCTAGGCATCCGGGCGGGCTACATGGACGTGGCCTCCGGCCTCTCCGAGGTCTGCCTGGTCTACGGCTTTGAGAAGATGGGCGAGGTGAGCACGGAGAAGGGCAACGAGTTCATCGCCCTCGCCTCAGACACCGACTTCGACTTCCCCGTGGGAGGCTACTACTCTGGCTACTACGCGACCATGGCCCAGCGGCACATGCATGAGTTCGGCACGACGATGGAGCAGATGGCGAAGATCGCGGTTAAGAACTACGACAACGCCTTCCACAACCGCTGGGCCCAGAAGCACGAGCGCTGGACGATCGGAGGGGTCCTTGAGGCACCCATCATCGCCACGCCGCTCACCAGGCCGATGGTCTGCGTAATGAGCGATGGTGCCGCCTGCCTGATACTGTGCACGGAGGAGTGGGCCAAGCGGTTGCGCCCGGATGGCGACTACGCCGTCATCACCGGCCTGGGCTGCGGCACCGACACGATGCGGCTGGGCGACAGGCCCCGCGGCGATGTCATCCCCCTGCCCGGCGACGAGCGCGGGAAGTATGACTACATCGCCGGTCGGTGGCCGGGGTTAGCCTCATTCCGAGGAGGGCGAGAGGCGGCACGCCAGGCCTATCAGCAGGCGAACATCACCAAGCCGCTGGAGCAGATCGACTTCGCGGAGGTGCACGATGCCTACGCCTCCAGCGAGCTCCAGACCTACGAGGATATGGGCCTTGCCCTCTACGGGCAGGGAGGCCGCTTCGTGGAGGAGGGTCATCCTTACATCGGTGGCAAGCTGCCGGTCAACCCGTCGGGAGGTCTACTGGCCTGCGGCCACCCCGTGGGTGCTACCGGTCTCATGCAGGGCGTCTTCGCCCTATGGCAGCTTCAGGGCTCGATGGCACGGCATTGCGGCGACCCCGAGGCGGGGATAGACGGCTCGAAGATCCAGGTGGAGAACGCCAGGCGCGGGCTCATCCATAGCCATGCCGGCACCGGCACCTACATAACCGTCCACATCTTGGAACGACCCTAGATTGAGAGAAGGCTTATCGCTAGTGCCTAGGAAGACAGGGGACGCATTATGACGCACGTCTACAACACGAATCCGCTGCAGATCGGCCGCCACTACGAGATGGACTACGTCCACAGTTATGGGGAGGTGAGCGATTTCTTCCTCGGCCTACAGAAGCGGCAGCTTCTGGCGACCCGCTGCCAGAGTTGCGGCCGCACTTGGCTGCCGCCCAGACGCGACTGCGGCGCCTGCGGGGGGCTGACACAATGGTTCAAGGCGCCTCAGGCGGGTAAGGTTCATAGCTTCTCAGTCCTGCACTTTGCCGCCGAGGCCTTCCTGGCCGATCTGCCGTTCGTCCTGGCCTACATCGAGCTCGAGGGGATCGACACCATGTTCCTCTCCCGGGTGACAGGATGTAAGCCGGAGGATGTCTACATTGGCATGCCGGTGCGGGCCAAGTTCCGCCGCCTGGTGCAGTGGACGCCGAACGATGTGGTGTTCGTGCCCGCCGAGACTGGAGCATCCGCGAAAGGGTAGCTGGCCAATGGACTTCAGGTTCTCTCCGGAGGAGGAGGCCTTCAGACGCGAGGTGCAGGAGTTCCTCGACCGCGAGTGGCCGCGCGAGCGCTGCCTGGGCAGCCTGCCCGCTGGCGAGATGATACCCGTGCCCGGCCCGCTGGCGCCAGGGTATATGCCGTCTTCGGAGGCCGAGCGAAAGCTGGGGGCAAAGGGCTGGCTATCGCTTAGCTGGCCGACGGAGTACGGCGGCGGCGGCAAGCCCCCTGTGTATCAGACGATCGTTGATGAGGAGCTGGCGTATCGTAACATCCCGGGTAGTGAGAGCATAGGCAGGACCATCGTCGCCCCCACCCTGATCGCTTTCGGGAGCGAGGACCTTAAACGGGAGTTCTTGCCCCGGCTGGCCAGGGGCGAGATAGACTTCTGCCTTGGCTACACCGAGCCCGAGGCTGGCTCCGATCTGGCGTCCCTCCGGACACGCGCTGTTGCGGCGGGGGACGACTATGTCATCAACGGCAGCAAGGTCTACACCAGCGGCGCCGACAGTTCTGACTACTGCTGGCTGCTGGCCAGTACCGACGCTAGCACCGCCAAACACCAGGGCCTCTCGCTGTTCATTGTGCCGATGAATGCGCCTGGGGTATCGGTTCGGCCCCTCATGAACCTGATTAGCCTCGCCTGGTTCAACGAGGTCTTGCTGGAGGACGTGCTGGTATCTCGACGGGGCCTCGTGGGAGCGAAGAACGAAGGCTGGCAGATCGTCACCGCCGCCCTCAGCTCAGAGCGCCTGGCCCTCTACCACTGCCGCAGCCAAGTTCGCGTATTCGAGTCCCTGCTGGAATACGCAAAACGGGTCGAGCGAGACGGACAACCCCTCAGCCGACAGTCGCTGCTGCGTCAGAAGCTGGCCCAGTTGGCGATCGACTTCGAGGTGGCGCGATTGCTCACCTATCGAGCGGCGTGGATGCGCGGCCAGGGCCAGCCCCTCTCCTACGAGTCGGCCATGGTGAAGCTGTTCAACACGGAGCTTGCCCAACGGCTCTACCAGGTGGCGGTGGAGATCCTGGGCCTGTACGGGGGTCTGCTGCCGGATTCGGCGCGCATCGTTCTAGCGGGGATGGTGAGTCATGGCTATCTATCAGTTGTGCAGGACACGATCGGGGCGGGGACCTCCGAGGTACAACGGGACATCATCGCCCGGCGGGGGCTCGGCCTGCCGCGGGGCTAGGTCGGCAGTTCTGCCAAATCCGCCTGAACTCCGTCCCCATCTGCAGCCTTCACTAGTTGGTGTGATACCGTAGGCGGAGGTGGCTGAGCGCCTCTGCGCGACAGATGGCATTGCGCCTATCACCCCGGTTCGACGTGACGAAGAGCAACGACAAGGAGGTGTCTGACGTGACTGAACTAGGATTCAAGGACATCCTTTACCAGAAGCACCATCGCGTTCAAGGCGCTGCGTGGATCACCATCAACAGACCCGAGGCGATGAATTCCTTCACCGGGGAAACGTTGGCAGAGATGAGGCAAGCGGTCGACGACGCTAATGCTGACGAGGGCGTTGGTGTGATCGTCCTTACCGGCGCTGGTGACAGAGCCTTCTGCGCCGGCGGTGATGTGAAATGGCTGGCCGAGATACAGCAGGAGGATTCGTGGGGTAGCCCCGACTTCGACCCCCACGCCGGCATCGAGGACTGCCTAAAGCCCGTGATCGCGCGAGTCAACGGGCACGCGGTCGGCGGCGGCAATCACCTGGCCTACTTCTGCGATCTCACCATAGCCTCCGAGAACGCAACGTTCCGCCAGGTGGGCCCACGGGTGGGCAGCCCGGCTTCCGGGCACTGGGTCTCCTTCCTCACCTGGGTGGTAGGCCACAAGAAGGCGCGGGAGATATGGATGCTCTGCCGGCCCTACTCGGCCCAGGAGGCGCTGCAGATGGGGCTGGTGAACGCCGTGGTGCCTAAGGAGAAGCTGGACGAAGAAGTCGACCAATGGTGCAGGGAGCTGATGGCGAAGAGCCCGAGCTGCCTTAGGATCCTCAAGGCTACGTTCCGCTCCGTCTACGACCCGCTGCGAGAGGGCTCGCTGCGCGATTGGATCGGCGAGTTCGCGCCTGACTTCTTCAAGAGCGGCGAGGCCGACGAAGGGAAGAAGGCATTCCTGGAGCGCCGCGATCCCGACTACAGCCGTTACCCTCGAAAGGGCAGCGTGTACAAGGCAAAGGAGGCCTAGCCATGGGTGAGCTAGACGGACGGGTGGCCATTGTGACAGCCGCAGCCGGCGCTGGGATCGGGCAGGCGGTAGCGCGCCGGTTTCTACAAGAAGGAGCCGAGGTGGTCATCAGCGATGCGCACGCGCGGCGCGTCCAGGAGCAGGCAGAGGCAATGAGCAAGGAGGCCGGGCGCGAGGTCGTGGGCCTAGAGGTCAATGTCACCAGCGTGACCCAAGTGCGGCAGGTGGTCGAGGTCGCAGTGGAGAAATACGGCAAAGTCGACATCCTGGTGAACAACGCCGGCATCAACCGGCTGCAGCCAGTCTGGGAGATGAGCGACGAGACGTGGGACCTAGTAATCGGGGTCAATCTCAAGGGCACCTTCTACTGCACACGCGCCGTCCTCCCTCACATGATCGAGCGGGGAACCGGCAACATCATCAACCTATCATCCTCAGTCGGCTGGATGGCGTCGAATGCGGGCGAGGCGCATTACTGCGCGGCTAAGGCGGGGATCATGGCGTTCACGCGGGCTGTGGCCGCCGAGGTCGCCGGGAAGGGCATCCGGGTCAACGCGATCGCTCCGGGGCTGATCTACAACGAGTTCTTGAGACGGGTTTACCCGCCGGAGTTCTTCGAGGACTGGCAGCGGGGAACCTTGCTCGGACGACTGGGGACGCCGGAGGACATCGCGAATCTCGCACTGTTCATCGCAACTGATCAGTCGAGCTACATCACGGGCGAAGTGTTCTGCATCACCGGTGGAGCGTACGTCCGCAGTTGACCGCGCCGGAGGCTGTGGGGTTTTGGCACCCCACAGGACAAGAGACGGGGACGGTTCCGCAGTCCCCAGTTTCGTGCGGCTCTTGCGGCTCATTACCTGAATCGCCTACTGCAATGCCCCAGAAAAACCACGATTCAGGCGATCATCCACAAAGGGTGAGGCTCGGTGTTATCGCAGCAAATATACTATTTATAGGAACAACTTCTGTGGGAAACTGGTCGGGGCGGTGGGATTCGAACCCACGACCTCCTGAACCCCATTCATCAGGGCGGAACCGCCGCCTCTGTTGCCGTTTTCGAATCTGTGGTGAGCGCACCGCGGAAGCGATTCAGGTAGCCCAACTCAGGCCTGTCGGCTGTCCTCCTGAAATTGCTCAACCGCTGACAGTGCAGGCCACTGTTGCCCGCGACTTGCGGCCATTATCTTGTGGCTGCTGCTGACTGTCAATGGCTCCGCAGTGTCGGCTCTCTTCTTGAGGCTGGAGGACACCGCTGTCCTGAGAGTCTTTGCTTCCCAAGCAGATGCTCATGGGCCGGAGGCCCGCCAGCCGCCGATGAAAGTGGCGGCGCCCGGAACTGATGCGGCCGTGGTGTTGC
>CAZSRY010000008.1:0-20485 GCA_964609475.1 uncultured Dehalococcoidia bacterium | reverse complement strand
TCGCCGATCTCCTGGAGCGTCATCTCGCGGGGGATCGATGGGTCGGCCGCCAGCCAGTCGGCGAGGACGGCCAGCGGCGGCGAGGAGGTGCCGCGCTCCCCCCGCGCAAAGCGGCGCAGAGCGCTCTTGACGTGCACGAGAGACGTCTGTCCGAAGTCGTGGATGCTCAGCAGTTCGCTATCGCTAAGGCGGACAAGCTCGCCCAGGGTCCTGATACCGGCGCTCTTCAGGGCCTTCAGGGCTCTCGGGGAGAGGCCGGGTAGGCCTGCAACGGGTATCTCATGGATGTGCGGGATCGTATTCTCTGGAAGGCCGATCTGTTCATCGAGAGTGCGCTTGTTATTCACGATTTCGTATAATATCACGAAGCGCTCTCTCGCGCCATGATCATCCCTTGATGACCCCCAGGGGACGCATACGCGCCACCGTCTTCGAGATGCCCGCCTTGTCCAGCACGTCCACCACGTCGGCAACGTCCTTGTAGGCCTCGCTCGCCTCCTCCGCCAGAAGGCCGCGGTTGTGGGCCTTGACGGTGATCCCCTGCTGCTGGAGCCGCGCGGCGATGTCGACGCCCTGGAGGGCCCGCTTGGCCGCGTGCCGGCTCTGCAGGCGACCGGCGCCGTGGCAGGTCGAGCCCCAGGTCTCGGCCATCGCCCGCTCGGTGCCGACGGCCAGGTAGGAGTAGCGACCCATGTCGCCGGGCACGAGCACCGGCTGGCCGACCTGGCGGTATCTGGCGGGGACCTCGGGATGGCCCGGCGGGAAGGCGCGGGTGGCCCCCTTGCGATGCACACACACCGTCATGCGGTGCCCGTCCACCTGGTGCTCCTCGATCTTGGCGATGTTGTGGGCGACGTCGTACACCAACTCCATGCCCAGCTCGTCGACGCTGCGGCCCAGCACGCGGGCGAAGGCCTCCCGCGTCCAGTGGGCGATCGCCTGACGGTTGGCCCAGGCGAAGTTGGCGGCGGCGGCCATGGCGGCCAGGTAGTCCTTGCCCTCCTTCGACTTCAGGGGGGCGCAGGCGAGCTGCTTGTCGGGCAGGTCGATGCCGTACCTGCGGGCGGCCTGCTCCATGACGTCGAGGTAGTCCTGGCAGACCTGGTGCCCGAAGCCCCGCGAGCCGCAGTGGACGAAGACCATCACCTGGCCAGGCTCGAGGCCGCAGGCGCGGGCGGCGTCCTCGTCGTAGACTGTCTCTACGACTTCGACCTCGAGGAAGTGGTTGCCGGCGCCCAGGGTGCCGAGCTGCTCCGTGCCCCGCTGTCGGGCGCGATGGCTGACGGCGTCGGGGTCGGCGCCGGGCAGGCAGCCGTGCGACTCGGTGGTCTCCAGGTCGGCGGTGGTGCCGTAGCCGCGCTCGACCATCCAGGCGGCGCCGCGAACCATGACCTCGTCCAGCTCGGCGTGGCTGACGCGGAGAGGGCCGTGGGCGCCCAGGCCGGATGGGACGTCGCGGAATAGCTGGTCGACCAGGCCCTTTATGAGGGGGCGCACGTCTTCTTCCCTGAGGTTGGTGCGGATGAGGCGGACGCCGCAGTTGATGTCGAAGCCGACGCCGCCCGGCGAGACGACGCCGTCGTCCAATCGCATGGCGGCCACACCGCCGATGGGGAAGCCGTAGCCCCAGTGGATGTCGGGCATGGCCAGGGAGTGCCCGACGATGCCGGGCAGGAAGGCGACGTTGGCCACCTGCTCGATGGCCTCGTCCTGGGCCATCGAGCGGAGCATCGGCTCATCGGCGAAGATGAGGCCGGGGACGCGCATGCCCTCCTTGTAGCTCAGGGGCAGGCGCCAGCGGTAGTCGTCTACCTTCTCCAGCGTCTTGAGCCATCTGTCGCCCATGAGGCGCACTCCTCTAGATGTCGAGAATGACGCGGAGGCGGTAGCCTGCCTCGTCGCGGGTCACCTGAAGCATGTGTCTGGTCACAGCCTTGACCATGAGCTGCGGGCGGTGTCGCTCCACGTCCAGCGGCTCGCCGAAGGCCCGCGCCCGCAGCCGCGTCTCCTCCGCCTCCTCGATTTCGAAGCGGCTGAACACCATGCCCTCTGCGTCGCTGATGTACAGCAGCTCCGCCAGCCACTTCACGAGCAGCCCCTCGGCGTCGTCCGATTCCACCTCTACTCGCCGCTCTTCGCTCTCCGCCACCTGATCCAGGTCGACCATGAGGGCGAACATGCCCCTGGCGACGTTGCTCATCGCCTCGCCGAGGGTGGCGCCGTGGGCTATGAGGCCGACGTCGGCGGTGTGGTCGAAGAACTCGAACGGTGGGTGGTCGGTCGAGGGCGCTTGCCAGCCGTCGCTGCTCATGGGTCTATCCAGGAGATGCGTCGCTTCCCGTGGATCCAGTATGGCACCCCGAGATCAGGGCGGTCAATGGCCAGGGGGCAAGGCCTCCGGAGGAGCCCCTTAGAGGCGACAAGGACAGGGGTTCAGTCACCGCCGGCCTTCGCCTCCTGCCACAGCGACTCCATCTCGGCGGTGCTCAGCTTGTCCAGCTTCTGGCCGCGCTCCCGGGCCAGCGACTCCATAGCGGTGAAACGCTCCTGGAAGCGGCGGGCGGCCAGACGCAGCGATTCCTCGGCGTTCACGGCCAGCTTGCGGGCCAGGCTGGTGAGGACGAACAGGAGGTCGCCCAGCTCCTCGCGCCGCTCTTTCGGCGTCTCCGCCTCTGATAGCTCCCGCGCCTCCTCCGAGATCTTGTCCAGGACATCCTCCAGACGCGGCCAGTCGAAGCTAGCGCCGGCGGCGCGCTCCTGCAGCGACTGGCTGTAGGCGAGGGCGGGCATCGCCTGAGGCACGTCGGCGAGCAGGGGTCGGCGGCCGCCGCGCTCCTCGCTCTTGATCTCCTCCCACTTCAGCACGACCTCCTCCGGCGTCTCCACCTGCACCTCGCCGAAGACGTGGGGATGGCGGCGCAGCAGCTTGGAGGCGATCCCTTCGATGACGTCATTGATGGTGAACTCCTCATTCTCGGCGGCGATCTGGGCGTGGAGCATGATCTGGAGAAGCAGGTCGCCCAGCTCTTCGCGGAGCTTGGCCGCGTCGGCCTCGTCCAGGGCGGCGAGGGTCTCGTACGCCTCCTCCAGCAGGAAGCGACGGAGGCTGGCGTGGGTCTGGGCCCTGTCCCAGGGGCAGCCGTCGGGGGCGCGCAGGCGGGCGACGATGTACTCGAGGGCGGCAAAGGAGCGGATGTCCAGTTCTGGCGGCAGCGGCGGCATGATCGGTCTCCTTCAGCGTTTGTGGAGATTATAAAGGGGCGGTGGGGGCTTGACAAGGATAAAGGGTGTATCTACTATATCGATAAGGTTTCCTGCTGCCGGCGAGTCGATCAAGGTAGGGAGGCGTGGCTTGGGGCTCTTGCGTGGCCTGGCGACGGTCCTGTTCATCATAGCCATTCCCCTGGTTCTCATAGCTACGAACGTGCGCTACCTGGCCAACGAGGGCCGCATCTATACGTATGCCTTCGACCAGTACAATGCCCCGGCCGAGACCGGTATCGCCCGCAGCGAACTGGTGCGGGCAAGCGGGGAGCTGCGCGACTACTTCAACAATGATGTCGATGTCTTCTATACCCGAGTCAAAGAGGGGAATAGGGAGGTCTCCCTGTTCAACGAGCGGGAGACCGCCCACCTGCGCGATGTCAAGGACCTGTTCCAGTGGGTCTTTCGCGCTCATGAGATAGCCTTCGTCTATGTCCTGGCGTATGTGGTGGGCGTGTTCGTGTGGGCGCGTGAGGGGTCCCTGCGATCGCTGGCCTTCCACACGCTGGCCGGCGGCCTACTGACGATCGGCATCATCGTGGCGTTGGCTGTCTTTGCCATCAGCGGCTTCGAGCGTGCCTTCGAGCATTTCCACCTAATAGCCTTCAGCAACGATCTGTGGAGGCTCGACCCTCGCACCGATCATCTCATCCAGATGTTCCCCGAGGAGTTCTGGTTCGATGTGACCATGTTCACCGGCCTGCTGACCGTGGCCGAGGCGGTCATACTCTGCTTGGTCTCCACGATCCACCTGACCGCTACGCGGCGGCCCAGGTCGCCCACGCTGGCCCCCAGCGGGCAAGCGGCATAGAGAAGTCCCACCGTAGGCTGGATGGAAACGTGGAGGAGCCTCCCGCGCTTCCCTTCTGGTTCGGTCCGCTGGCTACAGGGCGCTCAGTTCAGGGAGCAGCTGCTGCAGTCGTCCAGCGAGCAGGTAGAGCAGGCGCTGGAAAGGGAGGACGTATCGCCCTCGGCGTTCTTGGTGAGGGCGGAGAACAGGGATATGGCCCGCTTGGCGCCCTCATGGCCGCTGGGGCAGGTGGCCGCCTCGTTGGAGCGGCTCATAGGTCGCAGCAGTTCGAATTTCTGGTCACAGACGGGGCAGTAGTATTCGTAGATCGGCATCGGAAACCCCCGAACAGTTCACGCTGTATCCAATACCATCGTAGGGCTGGCGACGGGAAAAGTCAAACGGAGAGGGCTATTCGAGGTAGTCCTTGAGCTTGCGGCTGCGGGTAGGGTGGCGCAGCTTGCGCAGCGCCTTCGCCTCGATCTGGCGGATGCGCTCCCGCGTCACGTTGAACTCGCGCCCCACCTCTTCGAGGGTACGGCTGCGGCCGTCCTCCAGGCCGAAGCGCAGCTCCAGCACCTTGCGCTCCCGCGGCGTCAGGCTGCCCAGCACCTCCATCACCTGGTCCTTCAGCAGTTGGTGGGAGGCGGCGTCGGGAGGGGCCAGTGCCCCTAGGTCCTCGATGAAGTCGCCGAGGTGGCTGTCCTCCTCCTCGCCGATGGGCGTCTCCAGAGATACGGGCTCCTGGGAGACCTTGATGATCTCCCTGACCTTCTCGGGGGCGATCTCCATGCCGCGCCCGATCTCGTCGCTGGTCGGCTCGCGGCCGTACTCTTGAACCAGACGGCGGCTTACGCGCACCAGTTTGTTGATCGTCTCCACCATGTGCACGGGGATGCGGATGGTGCGCGCCTGGTCGGCGATGGCGCGGGTGATCGCCTGACGGATCCACCAGGTGGCGTAGGTGCTGAACTTGTAACCCTTGCGGTAGTCGAACTTCTCCACCGCGCGGATGAGGCCGATGTTGCCTTCCTGGATGAGGTCGAGCAGGGACATGCCTCGGCCGATGTACTTCTTGGCTACGCTGACGACCAGGCGCAGGTTGGCTTCCGTGAGGCGCTTCTCGGCCCTGAACCCCTCTTCCTTCAGACGGTTGAAGTAGGCGCGGAAGGCCGCCTCGTGGGCTGCCAGCTTCTGCTGCTTGTCCCAGGGTGGCGGCAGGAGGTTCTTTTCGCCGCCTACCGCCGCGCCGGCCAGATTCACGAGGTCGGTTTGCAGGATGTGGGTGATGATGGACAGGCGAACCAGCGCTTGTTCTGCCTGCCCCGGTTGCAGCTTCAGGGTCTGGAACATCGCTGTCGCCAGCTCCTGGTCCAGCTCGCCGTCGATGGCGGAGCGGAGGTCGGGGTCGGCGATGCGCTGCGAGAGGGAGGCCCTGCCAAGGCCGAGCTGCCTGGCGACGGCTGTGGCGAATCTCCTTGCGTCGTGCAGCTCGCCGAGAAGGCTCAGCAGGAGGTCCACGCCGGAGATGGGGTAGCCGTGTTCCTCAAGCCACCGCTTCTGGATGCGCTGGATGTGCTTCCCCTCCTCCATGCTGCGGGCGAGCCGCTTCTCATCGGCGGCAGTGAGGAGATACACCTTGCCGATCTCCCGCAGGTACATGCGGACGGGGTCGTCAATGCCTTCCTGCTCCTCGAGGGGGATGGTCTCCGCCTCCTTGTTGGCCCTGCTCTTGGGCCGGCGATCAGGCCAGAGATCGGAGTCGCCGCCGGGCTGTTCTGAGGGGTGCGCTGCCTCCCTGTCGGTATCGATAATGGACAGTCCCCTATCTGAGAGCCGTGTATATACTCTCTCAATCGGCTCCATCTCTTCGTCTTCCTCGTCATCCAGGTCAAGGAGACCGTTTTCACGCTTCCTTGCCCTGTCTTCGGGAAGCAGGTCGTCCGCGTCTTCGCTGTCGTCGAATTTACCGTTCATCTGTCTCTGTCGTCACTGAATCTGGCGACCCGTCCTCTTTTGCCAGCGGGCTCTCCGGGGGCCTACCTACCGGACTGGCAGGCCTGCCGTGCAGTTCCAGGCCCGCCTCCATGTCGCGCACCACGATAGAGGCGCCGACAGTCCCACCGTCGGGCCCGTCTTCGGAGGATGCTTCGCCCTGCAACAGCCTGTGGGCGTCCTCCGCTAGACGCGCAGCCCCCAGTTCTTGTTCCTTTTCGGCCACGGCAAGGCTACTGGCCGCCTTTGCTAGTTCCAGTTTACGCTGTTCGATACGCCCTACACAATCGGTCAGGGCCTTCTCTGCCTGCGTGGCATCGAAGGGCGGCAGGTTCTTGCTGAGGATGCGCTCCAGATGGGGGTGTAGCTCCTCCAACAGGCTCTCTCTGAGGGCGCTCTCGTCTGCCGCCTCGCGCCATGTCTGTAGGAGCTGACGGTTCTCGCTCAGGGAGAACAGGTCATCGGTCAGGGCCAGGCCCTGCTGGCGCAGTTGCGGATGGCGAACCAGAAGCGCCAGACAGAACTCCTCGCGCTCTCCGGAGTCGCCCACGCCCTCTTCAGCGGCTCCTGGAGCCGGGCGCGCGGAGGCGGGGCGGTGTCCGCGGCGGGCAGCGATGGCCTGGTCGAGGAGGATGTCGGTGGGCAAGGGTTTGGCTTCCATTACCAGCCGCCGCCACTCCTCGGGGGAGGCCCTGATGATCTGGTCGGGGTCCTGGCCCTCAGGCAGCTTCATGATCCGAACGTGTGCCCCCAATTCGTCGCGGTAGCGCAGGACAGACATCCAGTCGGAGCCGCCGGCCGCCACCTGGATGCCCTTCAGGCTTGCCAGTCGACCGGCCTCGTCGGCGTCGAGGGCAAGGACGAAGTTCTCCGTGAACTGCCGCAACAGGCCGAGCTGCCGCTCGGTCAGGGCGGTGCCCATGTTGGCGACCACGTTGCCGTTTCCGTGCTGGTGGGCGGCGATGACGTCCATATAGCCTTCCACGATCACTGCTAGGTCGGCGCGACGAATATGCTCCTTTGCCTTGTCAAAGGCGTAGAGAATAGCACCCTTATCAAAAATCGGCGTCTGGGGCGTGTTTAAGTACTTCGGTGTCTCTGCCTCTTCGACGCCTCCGACCGGCAGGGCTCGGGAGCCGAAGCCCACCGCCCGCCCCCGCTCGTCGCGGATGGGGAAGAGCAGCCGGTGGCGGAAGCGGTCGTAGGGGCCGCGCTCGCCCTCCACCAGAAGGCCGGCGCTCAGCAGTTCCCCTTCGCTGAAGCCGCGGCCCTTGAGGTGCTCACGCAGGGCGTCCCAGGAGTCCGGGCTGTAGCCGAGCTGAAAGGCCTCGGCGGTCTCCCTGTCGATGCCGCGCATGGTCAGGTAGTCCAGGGCGTCGGCGCCCGCCTGCGTATTCAGGAGGGCGTGCTGGAAGAACAGGGTCGCCGCCTCGTTGGCCTGGCGCAGCCGTTCCTTCTGCTTCTCTTCCGTGGCGCCGCGCTTTGGGCGCAGTTCTATGCCGGCCCGCTCCGCCAGCAGGCGCAGGGCAGCGGGGAAGTCGAGGTTCTCCTTCTTCATCGCGAAGGCGAAGATGTCGCCGCCGGTCGCGCAGGCCCCGAAGCAGTGCCAGCTCTGTCTGTCGGGAAAGACGAAGAAGGAGGGCGTCTTCTCCGTGTGGAAGGGACAGAGCGCCTTGTAGTTGCGGCCCGCCTTTTGGAGGTTGACCGACTCGCTGATCAGGTCGACGATGTCGAGCCGTTGCTTTATCTCTTCTGTGGGATTCATTGCCGTCCGATCCCTTAGAACGCAGGCTTGGGGTCTGGGTTACGGCTGTCGTCCGGTTCTGCAGCCATCTTTTCGCGGAGCCTGCGTATCTGCTGTGTATGGTTCTCTTCGTGATAGGCGATGCGACCGATGATAGCGCCGACGGTCATGGCTCCGTGCCGCTCGTGGGTACCCACTTTCTCCAGGTCCACCGCTGTCAGGGAGTCCAGGAACTTCAGGGTCTGCCAGCGCGCGCCCGTCATGTCGTGGATGATCTGCGGCGGTACCATCTCCTGGGCACGGGCGGCCGATTGCTGCTGCTCAGGGAGGGAGAGGGAAGCGATCTCGACGGCGGTTTCTTGCTGAATTGCCTCGGCCTGGCTCCGTGTGTGCCGCTCGGCCACGGGCAGGTGAGCGAGTACCTCCGCTATCGACCACTCTCCCGGCTCCACCTGGCGATACATCTGCTCCTCGGTGAGGCCGGTGAGGGCGTCAAGAAGTTGCTTGCGTGTCTCGTCGAGACGGCGGCGCAGTCCCTCGTTCGTCATCCCTGAGCTGGAGGCGCGTCCTTTTCCCTGCCGTACGGTTCCCTGTTTCACCCTCCAGTTTACCAAGGCCGAGGCTACCTTGCTAGGCGCCCGCAGACTGTTTGGAGGCCGCGGATCGCCGGGATATTCGCCCCTCCGGCTGCGCTAGGGGGGCGTGAGGCCGGGACTCGGCTCGGGAGTCTGTTCACCTGTGGGAGGCGGTTCTCCCCCGCTTATGGCCACGGTCAGCCGGTTGTTGGTGTCGTCGGTCTCTGCGATCAGGCCCTGAGGGTCAACGATGACTAACAGCTGAGAGGGGCCGGTTAGGGCCGCGTACTCTGTCTTGATGTCGATGCTCATTCCTGGCGATAGGGTATGCGGCCCTGAGGTCATGGAGTGCAGGGTCTGGGTGCCCGACATGTCAAAGACGCTTACGTCGATCATGGCTTCGCTGAGATCACCGGACCCCTGGTTGGTGATCGTTACCACAAGGACGCCGCCGCTGACCAGTGCTCCGCTGATGGCCAGGTCCGGCAGCTCTGCGATGGGTGTGGGGGAGGGGGTAGGCGTCGGCTCCTCCTCTGTCGGTGTCTCTTGAGGTGTCTCCGTCTCCTCGACGGGAGGAGAGGTAGGGACTTCGGGAAGGGGGATCTCCTCGGGCGTGGCGATGGCGACCGCGCTCATGTCCCCCTCGACCTCCAGCGACTCGGCCAGCACCCATCCTCGCAGCTTGGAACGAGGCGGGTAGATTACCTGCAGCCACTCTGCATCCTCGCTCTTGGCGACGATGCGCACTTCGCTGTCCCGGCGGAGAACGCCGAGCACCTCGTAGTCGTTGCCTGGGCCGCTGCGGACGTTGATGGTGGCCTTGGCCTTTCCCGTCAGCTCAGCCCCGGTCTCCGCCTCTTCCGGGGAGGGGGTCTTGTTGGCAGGTTGTACCTCACTGCTACCGCCGTCGCCTCCCACAAGCACTACTGCGACGACGGCGATGAGCGCGATCACTACTACCGCCAGTCCGGCCAGGACCACGGGGCTACGGAGAACGGGGGTGCTGCCCCTCTGAGGAGGTAGGTTCATCGTCTTCCTTCGAGAGCTATTATGCCAACTGTATACGGCCTGTCAAGCGCAGCCAGGTCTGCCGACGGCCCCCATTCTAGCAGAACAGGAGCGTCAACCGTACCACCAAGGCCGCGATGGGCGCGGTCCAAGGGGGCAGGACTAGTATACTACGGTTCCGCAAGTCCGAGGCGACGCGCCAGGTCGGTGGCAAAGACGTCTGTCATGCCGGCCACGTAGTCGGCCGCTCGCCGTGGTGGAGGGTCGTCGGGTCGCGTGAAGTCCGAGGTTATCTCCGCGGGGTGGGCTACGTAGTAGTCGAAGAGGAAGCGGACCACCCGCTTGGCGCCGGTCGATTCCCGCTGGGCCGCCTCCCACAGATAGACGCGCTGGAACATGAACTCCCGTAGCTCGTCGGTGGCCGCCAGCACTCTCTCGCTCATGGCGATGCGGGGGACGGCCTCTGCGTCCGGAGGCCCGCTGGCCGCCCAGGACTGCTCTATGATGTCGCACACCAGGGTGTCGATGCGCTGCGAGTGCTCGCTGCCCAATACGGCGCGCACTCGCTGGGGCAGCTCCTCCTCGCTCAGCAGTCCGGCGCGGATGGCGTCGGCGATGTCGTGGTTGAGGTAGGCGACGCTGTCGGCGATCCTCACGATCTGTCCTTCCAGCGTTGTCGGCAGGTCTTCACCGCCGGCCATGATGCCCTCTCGGGACTTGGAGTGCCGCAGGATGCCGTCCCGCACCTCCCAGGTCAGGTTCAGGCCGCGGCCGCCGCGCTCCAGATAGTCCACCACCCGCAGGCTCTGCTCGTTGTGGGAGAAGCCGTCGGGCAGAAGCTCCGCCAGGGCCTCCTCGCCGCTGTGGCCGAAGGGGGTGTGGCCCAGGTCGTGCCCCAGGGCGATCGCCTCCGTCAGGTCCTCGTTCAGGTTGAGGGCGCGGGCGATGGTGCGGGCGATCTGCGCCACCTCCAGGGTATGGGTGAGGCGGGTGACGTAGTGGTCGCCGGCGGGGGCGATGAACACCTGCGTCTTGTGCTTGAGGCGGCGGAAGGACTTGCAGTGGATGATGCGGTCGCGGTCGCGCTGGAACTCCGTGCGGACGGGGGAGGGCGCCAGCGGTCGCTCTCGCCCGCGGCTGTGGGCGCTTCTGGTCGCGAATGGAGAGAGCAGCTCCTCGCGCTCCTCCAGACTCTTGCGCACCTCATGGCGATGCGTCGTGCTCATGGGGGCTATTCGCCTTCTCGGCCCGCCGTCCAGTCGGGCAGAAGGTCAGACGCAGGGTTGTCGGTGAGGCGGGTCTGATTCGAGCCGTCGGCGTTCATGACGTATATGTTGGCGTTTTCATCGCGGTCGGATACGAAGGCGATCTTGGCACTGTCGGGCGACCAGGCGGGAGCCCACAAACCCGCGAGCTGTGAACCAGTCGCAGAGCTGCCCTGTTAGCCTGTCTTGACCCCCAGCTTCGCCTCTGCCTCCGCAACGATCTCCCGTGTTCGGTCGATCACGTCGGGGTTGACGGAGAGGGAGGTGATGCCCCACTCGACCAGCTTCTGCGTCAGCTCAGGGTAGTCTGAGGGAGCCTGCCCGCAGATAGAGCAGGTGATGCCGCGGCGACTGGCGGTGGTGACAAGCTGTTCCAACGCTCGCATGACGGCCAGGTTGCGCTCGTCGAAGTCCTTGGCCAAGCGCTCGCTGTCGCGGTCGATGCCCAGGATGAGCTGGGTGAGGTCGTTGGAGCCGATGGAGATGCCGTCGATGCCGACGTCGATGAACTCGTTGAGCAGGAACACGTTGGACGGCACCTCCGCCATCATCCACAGCTTGAAGTCCTGAGATTGCTTCAAACCCAGTTGGGCCAGGAGGTTCTTGACGCCTGCCATCTCCTCGGGCGTGCGCACGAAGGGGATCATGACCCACAGGTTCTTGTGCTGTTGGCGCACCCTCTTGATGGCCTCCGCCTCCATCTGGAACACCTCTACGTCCCGGATGTAGCGGGAGGCGCCCCGATAGCCGATCATGGGGTTCTCTTCGGGCTCTTCGTACTTCTCGCCGCCGCGCAGGTTGCTGTACTCGTTTGTCTTGAAGTCGGTGGTGCGGTAGACCACCGGCCGCGGATCGAAGGCGCGAGCGAACTTCAGGAGGCCATCGGCGAGCTTGCTGGTGAACTCCTCGCCGCGCCCCTGCTCCAGGGCGTAGCGAGGGTGCTCCCCTATGCCGGCGACGATGAACTCGGCGCGCAGGAGCCCCACGCCATCAACGTTGCGGGCGGCCACGCGGTCGGCCAGGTCCGGCTGGGCCAGGTTGACATAAATCTTCGTCCTCGTCTTTATGGCGTGGATCTTGGCGGCGCGGGCCTTCTCTCGCTCGATGTGTGCCAGGGTTGCCTCTGCGCGGCCGTCGAAGACGAGGCCGTGGGAGCCATCGACGGTGACGACCTGGTGGTTGCGCAGGAGTTGGCTGGCGTTTCCGGTGCCCACGACGCAGGGGATCCCCAACTCGCGGCTGACGATGGCGGCGTGGGCGGTGCGACCGCCGCGGTCGGTGACGATGGCCACCGCGCGCTTCATGGCCGGGACGAAGTCGGGCGTGGTCATCTCGGCGACCAGGATGTCGCCATCCACGACCTTGCCGATCTCCGAGGGGTCGAGGATGATCTTCACACCACCGACCGCCGCGCCCGGGCTGGCGGCGGAGCCCTTGAGGAGGACAGGGGCGGTCTCTTCGATCTTCTCCTCGGCCTCGGCCTCGGCCTCCTCGTGGAGGGTGGTGACGGGCCGCGTCTGCACTACGAAGAAATCGCCGTCCTCTCTGGCCCACTCGATGTCCTGGGGAAAGCCGTAGTGTTCCTCTATCCGCTTGCCGATCTCGGCGACCTTCACGATCTCCTCGTCGGTCAGCTTCTGCTTGGCGCTCAGGGTGTCGGGGACGGCCTGCCAGGAGATGTCGGCCAGTCCCTTCCCCGCTCCAGTGGCGGTGCGCGCCAGTTGCCGGTCCTGGTTGGAGACTCTCTTCTCCAGGATGCGGGTGCTGGCCTTGTCGATGATGTACATGTCCGGGCTCACCTCGCCGGAGACCAGGGCCTCGCCCAGGCCGGCGATCGCCTCCACCGTTATCTTGGAGCGGTCGCTGGTGACCGGCTCGACGGTGAACATGACCCCGGAGCGCTCCGACTGGACCATGCGCTGGACGGGAACGGCGATCTTGACCTTCATGTGCTCGAAACCGTTCTCCACCCGGTAGAAGATGGCCCGCGCCTCGAACAGGGACGCCCAACACTCCTTTACCGCCAGAACGACCCTGTCCTCGTTTACCACGTTGAGGAAGGTGCTCTGCTGCCCGGCGAACGAGGCCTCGGGCAGGTCTTCCGCGGTGGCGGAGCTGCGCACAGCGACCGGCGGGTTGCCCAGCTCTCGGTAGTATTCCTTGATGTGGTCGGCGATGTCGGCGGGCATGGCCGTGTCGACGATGATCTGCTTTACTTGCTTGGAGGTCCGCTGAAGGGCGTCGCTATCATGGACGTTGAGGCCGGAGAGGATGGCTTCTATACGGGGGCGAAGGCCGGACTGATCGATGAAGCGGGAATAGGCGTCGGCCGTGACTATGAACCCCGGGGGCACCGGTATACTGGCGCGTAGCATCTCGCCGAGGTTGGCGCCTTTGCCGCCTACCAGGGCTATGTCGCCCTTGCCTACCTCTTGGAACCATACAACGTCTCTGTTGGCACTCATGGTTCTTGGCCTCCGTTAGAAGCTATGTGGCACCTACGTCGCTAGGATATCTCCCCTAAGGGCTTCGAGAATCTCCCTTAGGGTGACGCTGTACATTATATCGGCCTCTACTGGATGGTGTCCACAAAAAGGCGTAGGGGACTCCCCTGATTTATGGACGCTGCTGCATAGGGAGGAACGCTATTCCACGGTCACGGTCTTGGCCAGATGACGGGGCTGGTCGACGTCGCAGCCGCGCCGGACGGCGATATGGTAGGCCAGAAGCTGCAGGGGAACCACCGTCAGCAGGGGCATGAGAAGGGGAGTCGTCTCGGGGAGAAAGATGACATGGTCCGCCAGCGTTGTCATCTCGTCGTCGCCTTCGCTGGCCAGGGCGATGACCACCCCATCGCGGGCCTTGACCTGCTCGAGGTTGGAGACCATCTTGTCGCGCAGGCCGTCGCGGACCGCGATCGCCACCACCGGCATCTCCTGGTCGATGATGGCGATCGGCCCGTGCTTCATCTCGCCGGCCGGATACCCCTCGGCGTGGATGTAGCTAACCTCCTTGAGCTTGAGGGCTCCCTCCATGGCGATCGGATACTGGATGCCCCGCGCCAGGTAGAGGAAGTTGTGCCGGCGGAAGAAGATGTGGGCCAGCTCCTCGTACTGCCCTTCCCTGGCGACCAGCGAGCCTACCATCTGGGGCATGCGGGCGAGGGGGTTAAGCAGGTCGGCCAGGCGCTGCTGGTCCAGGCGGTCCCGCTGCTGGCCGAGATGGCAGGCCAGCAGGTAGAGAGCGACGATCGAGCCGAGGAGGGTCTTGGTGCTGGCAACGCCGACCTCCAGGCCGCAACGGGTATAGACGACGCCGTCGGCGATGCGGGTGGCCTGGCTTCCCGGTGTGTTGCATACCGTGATCTGTAGGGCGCCTTTCCGCTTGGCCTCTGCCATAGCCTCCAGCGTGTCCACGGTCTCGCCGGATTGAGCGACGGAGATGACGAGCGTCTCCGGGCCGATGATCGGCCGCCGGTAGCGGAACTCTGAGGCGTTGTCTACCTCGGCGGCGATGCCGACTATCTGCTCGATGTAGTGTTTGCCCACCATGGCGGCGTGGAGGCTGGTGCCCATCGCCACTAGGACGACCCGCTGGATACGGCGCAGGGCGGCGGCGGCGGGCATCTCCTCGAGCTGGAGGCCCGGGGGCTCGAACTGGGCCCGCCCGCGGATCGTGTCCAGGATGGCCTCGGGTTGCTCCATGATCTCCTTGAGCATGAAGTGCTTGTAGCCCCCCTTGGCCGCGGCCATCGGGTCGTAGGGCATAGTCTGGGGTGTGCGCTGCTGCTCCGTCCCCTCCGCTGTCCAGTAGGTGGCGCCGTCGCGGGTCACTGCCGCCACGTCCCCGTCCGCCAGGAAGACCACCCGGCGCGTGTGCGGCAGCAGGGCGGGCAGGTCTGAGGCGAGGAACATCTCGCCCTCGCCGTAGCCGATGACTACGCCGCCGGCGTTGCCCACTCGGGCGGCGACGACCGTATCCGGCTGGCGCTTGGAGATCACCAGCAGGGCATGCGCCCCTTCGAGCTGGTCGATCGTCTGTCGCACTGCCGTCACCAGCGGCGCCCCCTGGGCCAGGTGCGCTTCGATCAGGTGGGGAATGACCTCGGTGTCAGTTTCGGAGCGGAAACGGTGCCCCTGTGAGCGCAGCTCTTGTTTTAGGGGAAGGCAGTTCTCCACGATGCCGTTGTGGATCACCACCACCTCGCCCGGGCAGTCGGTGTGGGGGTGGGCGTTCGTGTCGTTGGGCTTGCCGTGCGTGGCCCAGCGGGTGTGCCCTATGCCGACGCATCCCTTGGGGAACTCGCCCTCGATGCAGGCCGCCAGGTTGCGCAGCTTGCCCAGGGACTTGATCACGTGAGGGTTGCCCTGCTCATCGAGGACGGCGATGCCGGCGCTGTCGTAGCCGCGGTACTCCAGGCGTCCGAGCCCCTCCAGCAGCACCGGCCCGGCCTGACGGGGCCCCACGTAGCCGATTATGCCGCACAAGGCGTCGTCCCTCCTCCCTGAGTCAAGATGGCAGTCCTGCCGTCGCAGCGGGCCGCCCGGCCTCTATGTCGTCCATCGGCCATTGTACCGGAGAGGATAGAAAAGGCAATACTTCGCTCATGCTGCGGGCGAAGGCCAGACGGGCCCCTATCGTCGCCGCAATCTGCTCCGGCGTGCCGTCATCCAGGAATCGTTCGCCCGCGTGATCCAGCGAGTGCCGTGGCAGCACCACCAGGTCGCCCAGGGCGGCGCCCCGCAGCGATTCGATGATGTCGCTCGCCACCAGCAGGCCCGATACGGTCACCCGCGACCCCCAGAACCGGCTCTCTACGGGGATGACGGCCGCATCGATCCCCGTCAGAGCGGCGAGCTCCCGCGCCAGGCCTTGAAGGGTGGGGGCGATCAGTTTTCCGGAGACGAGTGTGACCTTTCGCGTCCTGAAGGCCGCTCGGCGTTGAAGCCGTCTCCGCAGGCGCCGCCAGTCATCGATCAGGCTGCGGGTCATGCCGATCCCGTTCTCGTACTGCGGGTAGCCGTCGTAGCGGGCGGCGGCGGGCAGTCGCTGACCGGCCACAAGATAGTACTCATCGGCCAGATAGACCAGACCGGCGCCCCAGCGGCGACGGAACGCCTGCTGCCAGGGCCGCGCCCAGCGGATGACCTGGCGGACATACTCCGGAGTGGGGGCGGCCATGCCCCGTCTCTCCTCATCCGATAGCCCCTCCTCCGCGTATCTGGTGGCGCCCACCGGCACGAGCCCGATGGACTGGACGGCGGGGTAGAGGGCCGCCAGGTCGTGGACGGTGCGGGCCAGGTGCTCGCCGTCGTTGATGCCCGGACAGACGACGACCTGCGCGTTCACCCGTATGCCCAGCGCCGCCAGCCTCCGGAGCTGCTCCAGGACGTCGGGCGCCCGCGGGTTGTCCAGCATGCGCCGCCGCAGCTCCGGCTCGGTGGCGTGCACCGATACGTTCAGCGGGCTGAGACGCTGCTCCTCCAGCCGCTGCCAATCCCTGGCGGTCAGGTTGGTCAGGGTGATGAAGTTGCCGTGGCTGAAGCTGAGGCGATAGTCGTCGTCCCTGAGGTAGAGGGAGGGGCGCAGGCCTCGCGGCAGGCCCCTCAGGAAGCAGAAGAAGCACCTGTTGTTGCAGGTGCGGACGCCGTCGAAGGCCGTCTGCTGGAACTCCAGGCCGAAGTCCTCTTGGGGGCGCCTGGCGACCGCTACCTCGATGACCTCCTCGTCGCGCTGGACGGTGAGGCGGAAGCGCTCCTCGGCGGCGTAGAACTGGAAATCGACGGCGTCACGGAGAGGGTGACCGTCTACGGCCAGCAGCCGGTCGCCCGGCCTGAGCCCGACGCTCTCGGCCAGGCCGCCCGGCGTCGTGCTCCGGATGAGGCCGCCTCGATGACCGCCCTTGCTGGAGCTCAGGCGCGCCATCAGCGGTCCGCCAGCTCCTGGAGTCGGGCTACCACGGCGTCGATCGTCTCGTCCGGCGTGGAGGCGCCGGCGGCGACGCCCACCCTTTGGCGTCTCACCAGCCACTCCCGCTCGATCTCGGAGGCCGACTCTATGTGGTGGGTCTCCACGCCCTCCTCGCGGGCCACGTCGGCGAGGTGACCGGTGTTGGCGCTGTCCCGCCCGCCGACGACGATCATCAGGTCGACCTGCCGCGCCAGCTCCTGGGTGGCCGCCTGCTGGCTGGTGGTGGCGTTGCAGAGGGTGTTGATCACCCGCAGCTCCCTGATGTGCTTCAGGTGCCGCTCCAGAAGGTGTGCCACGAAGGAGGCGAAACGGGCCTCGCTCTGGGTGGTCTGAGAGAGCACGGCTATGCGGGAGGGGAGACGCTCTTTCAGCGAGTCGAGGGATTCCTCGTCGGGGAAGGCCATTCCCTTGCCGGATGCCCAGCCGAGCACCGCCCGTACCTCGCGATGGTCGGGGTCGCCGAAGATGAGCACCGCGAAGCCGTTCTCGGACAGGCGCTTTGCCCACTGCTGCGAGCGGGTCACGATGGGGCAGGTGGTGTCGATGACGGGCAGGCCCAGCCGCTCCAGCTCCGCCAGTATCTGGGGCGCCACGCCGTGCGAGGTGATGGCCACCGGCCGGTCGCCCGCTTCGTCGGGGCTGGCGATGACCTGTACGCCCTGCCGGCGCAGCCTCTCGACCACCTGCTGGTTGTGCACTATGGAGCCCAGGCTCGTCACCTGCCCCAGCTCGGCCGCTGCCTGCTCCATCATCTCCACGGCGCGCCGTACGCCGAAGCAGAAGCCCATATCGCTGGCCCTGATGATCTCCATACTGACCTTCACCGCGCTGCTTCTGTCTCCGACGCCTGCTCCGCGGGGGCGTCGGAGCCGTCGGGGCCGGGCTGGCCGTATTGACCGCGGTAGGACGGCGGGAGTTGGGACGCGATGCGGTTCATGATCACGTCCGTACAGTGGTGTACCTCCTCCGCGGTCAAGCGGCTCACGGTGGGCAGGAAGAATGGCTGGCCCACCACTAACCGAACCCGCTGCCTGCGCAGCCGAAGGGCATCGCGGAGGACCTTGGAGAGGCTGATTCCCTCGGTGCCGCTGATGGCGATGGGCAGGATGGGGACCCCGCTGCGTAGTGCCAGCAGGGCTGTTCCCGGGTGCGCTTTGGCCAGTTTGCAGTCGCTGCTGCGGCCGCCCTCGGGGAACATCGCCAGAACCTGGCCTTCCTTCAGAGAACTCGTCGCCTTCCGCAGGGCCCCGAGGTCCGCCTCGAACCTTCTGACGGGGAAGGCGCCGGTCAGTCGGATCAGGAAGCCGAGGATGGGCCAACGGAACGCCTCCTGCTTGGACATGAAGACGAGCCGCCGTGGCAGGCTGGCGGCAAGGATCGGCGGGTCGGCGTTATTCAGGTGGTTGGAGGCGACGATAATGGGGCCGCGAAGGGGCATGTTCTCGCGGCCAACGACCTCCGTGCGTGTGACTAGAGAGACTATGGCCTTCAACAAGGGTCGTCCGGACCAGTAGAAGGCCGGTACTATCCACTTCATTCTAGCAGCCTCAGTATTCGCTCCCCAACCTGCTCCAGGGTGAGGCCTTCGGTGTTAATAATGATAGCGTCGTCGGCGGGGCGCAGAGGGGACGTCTCCCTGCCGCTATCTATGGCGTCCCGCCGCGTCAGGTCTTCGAGAACGCTCTCCAGGTTCGTCTCCTCGCCCCGCGCTGCCGCCTGTTCATGCCGCCGCCTGGCGCGCTCCTCCCGGGAGGCGTCCAGATAGACCTTGAGCTCGGCGTCGGGCAGCACCACTGTGCCGATGTCGCGTCCCGCCATGACCACGCCGTCGCCATGAGCCGCCCGCCGCTGGATACTTACCATCGCCCGGCGCACGGCCGGCACCCGCGACACTTTGGAGACGTTTCCCTCCACGTCGGGCCTGACCAGGAAGGGGGTGGCATCCTGACCGTCCACCTGCACGCTGCAATGCTCGCCGCTGTCCTCGGGCGCCATGCCTACCGTCATGCTGACCTGGGACGCTATCCGGCCTACGGCCTCCGCGTCTTCCGGGTCGACGCCGCGCCCCAGGATGAACCAGGTCAGGGCACGGTACATGGCGCCGGTATCGAGGAACCGGTACCCGAGGTGCCTGGCTACCAGGCTGCCGACGGCGCTCTTGCCCGAGGCCACGGGCCCGTCAATGGCGATCGCACTTGGTCGCTTGCGGCCACCGCGGTAGTTCTTTTCGCCTATGATGCTCCTTCGCCTCGCCTTCGCCGGATTGCGATCCGATTATAGTCAGCGTTAGTTGGGACGGGCAAGGAGGGGCAGGCCGGTCAATCGACCTGAGGGGTCTGCCGTGATTGGCGGCTGTGGGCTCGTCGCCAGCGGAGGGCGGCGGCGCTCAGGCCGACGCCGACGGCGAGCAGCCCGGCGCCGGCGATGGCCCACACCCAGACGCCCATGCCGCTCGAGCCGCCGCCCTCGGAATCCTCGATAGCCGACTCCCGGCTGCTGCTGGGCGCCGACCTCGTTGCTGTTCCCGGCGACACGGCGGCCTCCTTGATGGCCGTGCCCGGCGAGGGTCGTGGGTTGTCCACGAGGTCCTGGGCGGAGTCGGTGTCCTGGCCGGGCGGCGAGCGCTCCAGGCTGTGGCCGGGGGCAACGGCGGGCGCAGGTGGGGAGAGGACGTCCTCGTCCTCGCCGTAGGAGAGGGCGTCCACCAGCCTGCCTGAGCCGTCGCGCAGGATCAGGCGGTCGCCCCTGTTGGCGAGGCCGTTTCCGATCTTTCCGTCCTCAAGCACGACCAGAATGCCGTCGAAGGCGGGATAGACGCTGCGGAACTGCTCTCCGGCGGCTACCACCGCGAATGAGCCCGGCGCCAGCGATAGCGGGGGTAGCGCGTCGCTGGAGCGGTTATCGCTTATCGTCCAGTTGGCCAGATCGGCGGTCTCCCCACCGGCGTTGTACAGCTCCAGCCATTCGTAGCTGGCGTCGTCGCCCGATTGGGCCGGGTCGTACATGACCTCGTTTATCTTGACCTGATACGGCGATTCTCCCGCCGCCACCACGGCCAGCGTCTCCGCTGACAGCGCGCCTTCCCCTGCTGGGCTCTCAGGATCGGGCTCGTCTGGCTCGGGCGGAGGCGCCTGCGCGTTCGGCGCGAGGGGAGCCGTCGGGCCGACTGGCATTTGGGGGGAGACTTCGCTTAGGCTCATGTCGTCCAGATAGATGGTGGCCCTGGCCGAGGATACGGGCGCCAGCATTACCCTCACCTTGGCCGAGCGCGCCCCTATCGGCACCAGCATCGCTCCCGTCGTGAGGTAGCGGAAGGAGGGGTCGCTATCGGTGAGCCGCTCTGTGGAATCGGCAGAGGCGATGGCTTCGCCGCCGGCATCATCGCTGGCGTACCAGGATACGCGCAGGTAGGCCTCCCTTACGCCTGGATCATTCAGGAGGACATAGCCCTCGAACACGTAGAGCCTATCGGGCTGCACGAGCACCGGCTGGTACACCCACTTTGTAGATTCGCTGTCGCTGATGTGGGCAGCGGCGAAGCTGCCGCTTCGGCGATGCCTGGCCGTCTGCTGAAGGGTACCGCCGTATTCCTTCCAACCTACCAGGATACCGCCGCTCGCCTCTTCGAATCCGCTGTTGAGCAGACGGCCCGTCGGCATAGGGGGCGGCGTCGGCGTAGGTGTCGCGGTCGGTGTGGGGGAGGCGATGGGCGTGGTGGTGGGCGCTTGGCTTGCCATCGGCGTTGGAGACGGCGTGAGGACGGCTGCGGTGGCTGCGGTGGGTGTTGGTGGAGCCGGGGTAGGTGCCGGCGGGCCCTGGAAGCTCACATCGTCGATGTAGACCACGCCGCCCGTTGAGTCGGGGATGACGGTGA
>CAZSRY010000007.1:0-21328 GCA_964609475.1 uncultured Dehalococcoidia bacterium | reverse complement strand
GCTGGCGTTGTAGGCGATGATGTTCCCCTCACCCGGCTCATCTCCCCCAATATAGTTCTCGAAAGAACCGGCTTCAATATGTATCCCCGCCCCGCCGTTGCCCAGGGGGGTCACGCCGTCGGCCGCCACACCGATCTTGTTCCCCATTATCTCGTTCTGGTAGGTGCTGTCCCCCCCTAGCCAGATACCCCAGAAAGTGTTTCCACTGATGACGTTCCCAACCAGGTCGTTCAGGGTCGGCCCCGGCTCACCCTCCTCGCTGTAGAGGATTACGCCAAAAACGTTTCCCCAGGCTGACATGCCCGTCACATCTGTGCCTATGAAACTGTCCTCGATACTGTTCTGTTCAGATGCTCCGGTGATCACGACGCCGAACGAGCAGTTTGACATGACCATATTAGGGCCAACAACGTTGCCACTCCCGGAGTCTATCCAGACGCATTCATTCGTGAAGGAATGGATGAGCAGACCCTTCACGGTGTTTTGAAAGCTCGCGATGTGCAGGCCGGTGCCTAGCGCCGAATCGCCGCTGATAGCGACGACCGGCGTCTCTGAGTAGCCGGGGGCCGTCGTGCCGTCGATGGTTGTCCCGCTGTCGGTCAGCGCTGGCAAGTCTCCCAACACCGGATCGACCGTGATCGTGCCGGCCACACTGAACTCAATCGTGTCCGGCACTCCGTTGGCGTCGGCGAGCGCCATCGCGTCTCGAAGGCTGCAGTCGTCGTCGCTGCAGCTACCATCCGCCTCGTCGGTGAGCGTGTCCACCGTGAAGTCGGCAGCGTGGACAGGGGCCGGCGACGCAAGCGGGATAGAAAACAGGAAGGCAGTCAGCAGCAGGACACTCAGCCCAAGCGTGCGGAAGATAATGGACACCATGGCACACTCTCCTCGTGCGTCGGGGCACCTAGGGGGCGCCCGGTCCCCCGTCCGGGCTATCCCTTTCTAACATGCTCCTCGATAGGCTGTCAAGGCATCTAACCCGAGAGCCGTGGCATGCGCAAGGTGATGGCGCGCCCAGCACAATGGCCTATAATGGTGTGGAAGGAGGGATTGCAGAAACGGCGAAGACGTATCCCACGACGGAGCCCGTCGAGCGGGCCTATCTGGTGGCTGTGGAGCTGAAGGGCCGGTCAAACGGCATCGGGACGTTCAGCAGCCAGAGCTCGCTCGATGAGCTGGCGCTCCTGGCGGAGACGGCAGGGGCGCGAGTGGTGGGCCGTACGGTGCAGCGGCTGGAGAGCCCGAACCCGGCACACTATGTGGGCAAGGGCAAGCTATCGGAGATCAAGGGGGAGCGCGACCACAGCGACTACTCGCTGGTCATCTTCGACGATGAGCTGAGCCCCTCGCAGCAGCGGAAGCTGGAGGACGCCCTGACGGTCAAGGTGCTCGACCGGACGGCGCTCATCCTGGACATCTTCGCGCGGCGGGCGCAGACGCGCGAGGGGCGCCTTCAGGTGGGGCTGGCGCAGTGCGAGTACCTGCTGCCGCGGCTGGCCGGTCAGTGGAGTCACCTGGAGCGGCTGGAGGGGGCTATAGGGACGCGCGGCCCCGGCGAGACGCAGTTGGAGACGGACCGTCGGCTGGTGCGCACGAAGATCGGCCGCCTGAAGAGGCAGATCGAGGCGGTGCGGCGGCAGCGGGCGCTGTACCGACGGCGGCGGGCCAGACAGGGGGTGCCGGTGGTGGCGCTGGTGGGGTACACGAACGCCGGTAAGAGCACGCTGATGCGGACGCTCTCGGGGACGGAGGTATTCACGGAGGATAAGCTGTTCGCGACGCTGGACCCGATCACGAGGCGGGTACCGCTGCCCGGCGGGCGGACGGTTCTCCTGTCGGACACGGTGGGCTTCATCCAGAAGCTGCCGACGCAGCTGGTGGCGGCGTTTCGGGCGACGCTGGAGGAGCTGTCGGCGGCGGATATCCTGGTGCATGTGGTGGACATAACTCACCCCGATGCCGCCGATCAGAGCCAGACGGTGCAGGATACGCTGGCTGATCTGGGCCTGTCGGAGAAGCCGTGCATCAGCGTCCTGAACAAGGTGGACGCGTTGACGCGGCGCGACGGCTCGCCGGTCGAGGGGCTGGAGGAGCTGAGAGAGCACAAGCTATCGCTGAGCTATAACCGGCCCGATGCCCTGCTGATCTCGGCGGAGAAGGGCTGGGGGCTGGAGGAGTTCCTGGCGCGGATAGAGACGGTGCTCGAGGAAGGCGCCGCCAGCCTGTCGACGCCGCCGTCGCGGTGGGCGCGGCGGGCCCGTCCGGCGGGATAAGGGACCACGCCCCCAGCTTGAAGGCTTACCGTCTACGCCTGTCCTTCCTTCTGCCGTTCTCTCTCGATGAGCTCCCGACGCAGGATCTTGCCGGACAGGCTCTTCGGTATCAGGTCGATGAATTCCAGCTCGCGCACCTTCTTGTAGGGGGCCACTCTCTCTTCGACGAAGCTCATTATCTCCTCGGCGGCGGCGGTGGCGCCCGGGCGGAGGACGACGAAGGCCTTGGGGAAGTCGCTGCCGTCGGGCTGACGTTTGGGGATGACGGCACAGTCGAGCACGGCGGGGTGTCCGAGCAGAAGGCCCTCCAGCTCGGCGGGGGCTACCTGGTAGCCCTTGTACTTTATCAGCTCCTTCTTGCGATCGACGATGTACAGGCGGCCGTCCTCGTCGAGGTAGCCGATGTCGCCGGTTCGCAGCCAGCCGTCCTCAGTTATGGTATCAGCGGTCTCCTGGGGCCGGTTCCAGTAGCCCTTCATGATCTGCGGCCCCTTCACCAGGATCTCTCCCTCTTTGCCCGCCGGTAGCTCCTCGTCTGTGTCCACGTCGACTACCTTCTCCAGGGTATCGGAGACGGGAAAGCCCAGGGAGTCGGCCTTGACCATGTGGACGAGCTGAGCGTTGACGAGGGGGCTGGTCTCGGTCAGGCCGAAGCCGTTGGAGATGGGGCAGTTGAAGGCGCGGGCGGCCTGCTCGGCCAGTTCTGATGACAGGGGCGCAGCCCCGGAATAGACGAAGTGCAAAGACGACTTGTCGTATTTGGGGAAGCTGGGATGATTCAGCATGATGAGTAGGGCAGGGGGAACCACGAACATGTCGGTCGCCTTATGCTTCTCAACCATGGCCAGGATCTGCTCCGGGTCGAAGCCGGACAGCACTATCTGGGTCTGGCCATCCGCGAGGCCACAGTTCATGAGGATGGTGAGGCCGTAGATGTGATACAAGGGCAGAAAGTCCACAAGGACACTGTGGGAGGATGTGAAGCCTAGCGTTAGGGACTGGCGCACGTTGGCGGTGAGGTTGAAGTGAGTGAGCATCACCCCTTTGGGCAGGCCGGTGGTGCCGCTGGAGTAGGGGAGGACGGCGAGGTCTTCCTCCGGGTCGATGTCGACGGGCAGCGGCTCGGGCGGGGTGTCCTGTGCCCATTCCCAGAGGTCCTCGAGACAGTAGAGCCGCTTAACGTTGGGAAGCTGCTCGACGGCAGCTTGGGCTACGGGCATGAGGACACGGGCAGCCAGAAGGACGACAGCGCCGGAGTCGTCGAGTTGGTGATGAATCTCGCGCTCCTTGTACATGGAGTTGAGGGTGGTGGCAACAGCACCAGCACGGACGACGCCCTGGAAGGCGACGAAGTACTCCGGAGAGTTGGGAGAGAAGATGCCTACGCGGTCGCCTTTGGCAACACCCTCGTTCTGGAGGAAGCGAGCAAGCTTCTTGGACCAGAGGAATATCTGGTTGAAGCTGAATTCCTTGCCGTCGGGCGTTATGACGGCTGTCTTGTCGCCGAATCTGCCGCCGCAGGCCTCCACGAAGTGGGCCAGGTTCATCTTGGGATAAGGCTCTAGGGTTATCCAGGGACTACCGACAGGCATGGCTCTTACCTTTCTGTGTATGCGCTCTCTTCACGTCTGGGTTGCGGGGTCGGCCGTCGATGGTCTGCCGGGGGAAGCTAGTCTCCCAGCAAGGTGGTATAGCCCAGGGCAATGACCTCTTCCACGTACTCCGAGCGCCAGACAGCGTTGGGAATGCGCAGTGCACGCTCCCGGAACCAGCGATGATAGGAGAGGTATTCCTCTTCCAGGTGGCGACGCCAGGCGTCCTCTCTTGCGAACACGTCCGGGGCTACCTCCTCGAGGCGCCCGTTCACCTGGTCAGGGGTAACGTCGAGGTCCTCCTGCCAGTAATCGGCCAGGTAGTCGAGACAGTCCTCCAGGTCTTTGCGGCTGTCGTTCATCAGGAGGGACATGAGGCCCTCCTGATCTACGGGCCTGGCGCGGAGGCCCACCTCTCTGGCACAGGCTTGGCAGAGCACCACGAGCTTGCGAGCCTCGCAGCCGTCCTTACGGGTGCAATCACGGCAGCGGGGCGCGTATTCGGTCGTCGCTGCTGAGCGAGAATAGCCCACGTAGGCGGAACGATCAAGGCGACCGCAGCGAAGGCAGAGCATCTTGTTGGCGAGGATATCGTTGATAGTCTTGCTCCAGTCTATTTGCATGACAACCTCCTCACCAGTCGAAAGGGACGGGCGATGTCTTCGATTCATAATACTACCCCTGGCGAGTGTGTCAACTTCCTGCGGCGAGCAGGGCCCCTGGACATCGGTTGCAGCTTTGGTTAGGTATCCCCAGATAACGATCGGAGGCTTGTTTGGTTCATATAGCTCATAAAATTGGAGGCTGCGTTGTCCGATAATCTAACTGGCGGGAATAGAGGAGGGTTCATTGGCAACAGAGAATGAGCCATCAGAGCAAGAAGGGCTCAACGCCGATGACATGCCGGTCCGGCACGGGCTCCCCCTGACGGAGTCGCACGGCTGGCGAGAGACGCGGGAGGCGACGCTGCGCAAGATCGCTCCCGTGGCGGCAATGTCGAAGCCGCCGGTAGAGCTACGCGAGCTGAAAAGATATCTGCTGGCGGCGCTTGGCCTGGTCAGCCTCGGCCTCTTGCTGGCCCTCATCGACGAGTGGCGGGGCGTTCCCCATCTGGCGGCTGCGAACGCTATCCTGATGCTGAGCGTTGTCGGGACCAGCCTGGTGGCCGTCTATCGGGCGCGGGCGGCTACGGAGGGGTTGATCCGGACGGTCACGCCAGCCGTTAGAGACCCTGTTACCGGCTTGCCCGACGAGCATTATTTCCGCCTGCGGCTACGGGAGGAGTACAAGCGGGTTCGCCGCTATGGAGTCCCTGTCGCTCTGGCGATCATCGACGTGAACAACCTGGCCTCGGTGAACGAGGCGTACGGTGAGGGCTGCGGCGACGCCGTCCTGAGCCATATCGCCAGTGTGCTGGAGTCCACCAAGCGGGGCTCGGATGTGGCCGTCCGGCTGAGCGACGATGAGTTCGCCCTCATCCTGCTGGAGTGCTCTCGGGATGACGCCTCTCAGTTCATGCAGCGCCTGGAGCACTACGTGACCCGCCAGCCGGCTACGGTGACGGTGGAGGACCAGGTGATAACCCTCTGGATAGGGATATGTACGGGCGTGGCGGCGGCCATGGAGGGAGAATCGAGTTCGGAGGAGCTACTGGCGCGGGCGCGCAACGGCCTTGAGGCCGCCAAGCAGGCGAGGGACCGTCGCCGCGAACGCTGGACGAGCCCGTCAGCCTGAGCCCCCTGGTCAACAGCAGGCGATCCCCAACTGACCCATCCCTGACAGGCGATCCAACGGCTTCTCTCGAATTGATCTGAAGTCCCCCTTAGCATTCCCCAGGTGCCCGACAAACGCTTTCCGGAGCAGCGCTGTGTGTCCCACTGCTGCCGGAGGACTATGGACTCGTGCGGGGGTCGAGGGCGTCGCGGAGGCCATCGCCAAGGAAGGTGAAGGCGAGCATGACTGCGGCTATAGCGAGGGCCGGTGATAGCACTAGGTGGGGATAGGCGAAGATGGCCTGATAGCCGTCTTGGATCATGGAGCCCCAGCTCGGCAGGGGCGGGGCGACGCCGATGCCGATGAAGCTGAGGGCGGCCTCGGCGAAGATGGCCTGGGGTACGCCGAAGGTGAGGGCTACTATCACCGGCCCCAGGGTGTTGGGCAGTAGATGGCGGAGGGCGATCCTCGCTTCGCTGGCGCCGAGGGCGCGCGCCGCCAGGGCGAAGTCGCGCTCCTTGAGGGAGAGGAGCTGTCCGCGCACCAGGCGGGCGATGGTAGTCCACTGAACGAGGGCTATGGCAAGGATGATCATGAAGAGTCCTCCCCCGAAGACGGCCCTGAGGAGAAGGATGAACAGAAGGTCGGGGAAAGCGTAGGCGATGTCGGTGAGACGCATGAGGAGGTTGCCCAGAAGGCGGCCACCCAGGGCAGCGACGGTTCCTATGGTGAGGCCAAAGACGAGTACCAGAACCTGGCTCAGCACTCCCACAGACAGGGAGGTGCGGGCGCCCAGAAGGAGGCGGCTGAGGACGTCGCGGCCGAGGGCATCGGTGCCCAGCCAGTGGGCGCTGCCGGGCTCCTGGAGGATCTCATCGTAGTCCTGGTGGGCGTAGTCGTAGGGCGCCAGCGGCTCGGCCAGGAGGGCCGCCGCGGCGAAGATGAGGATGACCAGGGCTCCCGCCAGCGCCAGCTTGTGCCGACGTAGACGTCTCCAGACCTGCGACTGGGGCCGTCGCTGGTCAGCGGCTGGCCAAGCCTCAGCGGTGGCGACTATTGGGGCCTGGGATCCGTTACTCGTGGGAGCCTCCTATCGATAGCGAATACGGGGATCGACAACGGCATACAGGATATCGACGGTGAGGTTCATGAGGGCGACTATCAAGGCGTAGAACAGGGTCGCTCCCATGATCAGTCCGTAGTCTCGGGCGAAGACGCCCTGGACGAAGAGACGGCCGGTCCCCGGTATGGAAAAGAAGCTCTCGATGATGAACGAGCCCGTCACCAGGCTGGCGGCGATGGGGCCGGCTACGGTGAGAATAGGGATGAGGGCGTTTCTTACGGCGTGACGCAGGAGGATGACCTGCTCTTGCAGGCCCTTGGAGCGGGCGGCAAGGATGTACTCCTCGTGCAGCACGTCCAGCAGGCTGGCGCGGGTGATGCGGGCGATGTAGGCGACGGGCAGGGCGGCGAGGGCTATGACGGGCATGATCGCCTGCTGAGGGGTTCCCCAGCCGCCGGTGGGCAGCCAGTGCAGTCGGACGGAGAAGATGACGACGAGGAGCACGCCGAGGACGAAGCTGGGCGTGCTGGCGGCGCCGGCGGCCAGAAGGACGCTGACGTGGTCCAGGGCACTGTTCTGTCGCAGGGCGGCGATTGCGCCCAGGGCCAGGCCGACGAACAGGGCAAGGGCGAGGGCCAGGAGCCCCAGGGTAGCTGTGGTCGAGAAGCCGCTCCAGAGGACGTCGGTGACGGGGCGGCCCTGGTTGGAGTAGGAGATGCCCAGGTCGCCGCGGAGGGCGTTCCCGATAAAGGTCGCGAACTGTCTCCAGAGGGGCTGGTCCAGGCCGTACTTATGGTTAAGGTTGGCGACTACGGCCGGATTCAGGGGCTTGTCCCTGTCCCAGGGGCCTCCGGGGACGGCGTGCATGAGCAAGAAGGTGATAAGGGCGACGGCGAAGAGAACCGGCCCCAGGTAGAGGATGCGTCTGAGGATGTAGCCAGTCATCGCTTGCTGCGGCCATCGGAGAAAAACCGGCCCGGGGCTGGCTGTGCCTCATCTGCCTCGCGACCCCGGACCGGTTCGATAGTTACCCTCTTAGTGCTGGACGACGTAGGTTTCGGTGAGGAACAGCTCGCCGTCAAGTGCGGCATCCATGCCCGTCAGGATGAGGTTCTTCACGTACGGCTTGACAAGGATGAGACGCTCCTCATAGCTGACGAAGATGGCCGCGGCGTCGTCCACCAGTATCTGCTGGGCCTGACTCCACAGGGCCAGGCGCTTTTCAGGGTCGGGCTCGGCGACGGCCTGCTGCACGAGCGCGTCGAACTCGGCGTTGCTGTAGCCGAAGACGTTGTTGCCACCGCCGGTGCCGAAGTTCTGAGGTAGCCAGCTATCGGGGTCAGGATAGTCGGCGCCCCAGCCCAGGGGCACGATCATGAACTGACCCTCCATGAAGGTGGCGCCGAAGGCCCGCGGTTCCAGCGGCTCCAGCTCAACATCGACGCCGAGGTTCTGTTCAAACTGGCCCTGGCTGAACTCGGCGAAGAGCCGGTTGGGGCCCACGTCAGGGAACGGCATAGTGATAGTGGGCATGTCACCATTAGCGTAACCAGCCTCAGCGAGAAGTTGCTGGGCCGCCTCCGGGTCGTAGGCCCATTCCTGGCCCAGATCGGCTTCGTAGCCGGGCATGCCGGGCGGGATGAGGCTGTAGGCGACCTCACCTACCCCGGACTGCACTTTCTCGACGAACGCCTCGCGGTCGACGGCCATGGCGAAGGCCTGGCGGACCTTGGGGTCATCGAAGGGTGGAGCCATGAGGTTGAACTGGTAGGTGAGGGTCGCCAGGTCAACGGAGCGGACCATCTGCTGACTGAGCTCGGGGTCCTCCTCCACGACCTTGACGTTGACGGGCGGCACCGCGACTACATCCAGCTCACCGTTGAGGTAGGCGGCGTAGGCAGCGTTGGGGTCGGCGATCATCTTCAGTACCAGCGTGCTTAGCTCAGGCTGCTCGCCGTACCAGTAGGGGTTGGCTGTGAGAGTCATGTGGTCATTGTGTGTCCACTCGCTGAGGACAAAGGGCCCGTTGCTGACGAGGTTTCCGGGCTCAGTCCAGGCGTCGCCAAGGCCCTCCACGATATCCTGGCGGAGGGGATATATGGGCCAGATGGCAGCCAGATAGACGAAGGTATAGCGCGGCTGGATCAGGGTGAAGGTGAGGGTATCCTCATCGACCGCCTCGACGGCAACGGCGTCGCTGAGCTGCGTAAGGGTAGATTCATCCACAGGCTGGGGGTCCATGGGGTCGCCCATGGCCATGGTGTATTCGGCGGCGCCCGCGATATCGAAGTACATGGGAGCGTAGGGGGACCCCAGGGTGGGGTCGAGAAGGCGCTTGACGCTGTACTCGATGTCGGCGGCGGTGACGGGCTGACCGTCGCTCCACTTGGCGTCCTCGCGGAGCTCGAAGGTATACGTCAGGCCGTCAGCGGAGATGCCGCCGTTTTCCTGGGATGGGACCTCCTCGGCCAGGGCAGGCACCAGGTTCAGATTTTGATCGAAGGCCAGGAGACCACTGTAGAGCTGGCGAATGACGCCAATGGATACGGCATCGCCTGCCAGGTTGGGGTCGATGGTCGTGGGCTCACTACCCAGGTTGAGCCGCAGCTCCTGGACGGGAGCGAGTTCGTCGGCTGAAGACGTTGTCTCTTCGCTCTCGCCACAGGCGGTGGCCAGGGTGGCTGCCACGACCGCTGCCATGACCAGGAACAGCATCCAGGGTTTTGATTTCGACGGCATCTTTCTGCTCCTCCTTCAAAGTTCGGTGAGTCTATCTATACGGCTGGGGAGTGTGGACGTGTAGCGGTCCGAGCCCCCTCGCGGCGGATTGACCTTGGCACAACGGTGCTGTCAACAGTCGGAGCCGGCACGAGGGTCTCCAGCAACCTCTGGGCCTGAGAAGGCCGACCATCGGAAGGCATGATCTGCGACTGAATCTGCAGGCCGGTTTCAAGAGCCAGGAGCAGGTCTGCCATAGCATCGACGTCAGCGGTCATAGGCTCTTGAGCGCGTTTCATGGTCTGCCGCAGGCCCTCCAGACGAGAGGCGTGACGCCGCGCTAGGGGTTCCCTGATAGCCCCTTTCCGGGAGGCCTGAGCCCAAAGCTCCATGAGTAATGGGTGAGACCACCCTTCGCGGGAGGAAGCCGAACCTTCTGAGCGAGACTCCATTGCCTCCTCGACGAGCTGAATAAGCAGGTCGTCTTTGCCCCGGAAGTGGAAGTAGAACCCCCCTTTGGAGTAACCGGCTGCCAGGCAGATGTCCTCCACGCTGGTATCCTCGAACCCTTTGCGGGAGAGGATCCGCAGCGCAGCTTCCATTAGCCTGCTCCGGCCCTCCTCGTGTCTCTGGCGCTTGGCAACGCGCTGGCTCTGCATTTGGCAACTGCCCCTACGTGTTATCGTCCAGCCAGGGCGGCAAGTTTAGCGGTAGCTGCTCGGGATAGCGCATTGGCTTCCAGCAGGGAGGCGAGAATCACCCAATTGGAGCGATCACTGGGCAACCCAAACCGAAACGCTAGAGTTCAGGGGCTTGACAAATAGTTATCTCGTGGGATAATACATACCGACGGGTCGGTATCCCAACGAGGCGAGGGGAGAGGACAGGAAGCTCCTGCTTCCAGCTCAGTGTCGAAACGTCGTTTGGAGGCAAAGCGTGAAGAAACTACTAAGTATCACATCGGCGGCGCTGGTGGTGGCGGCTGCGGCTGCCAGCCAGGCCCCGGCCCTCCTGCACATTCGGTGGTGGTAATAGGAGGGTAACTGTAAGACGCACCGCCGTTACCCAGTATCTGTGGGACTTTCCGTTCTGAACGGGAACGGTAGTTCGGACGGTGGGCAACACCACGGATACTGACCCGTCACAACGGTCCGTATAGCAACTAGCGTTGTTCCCGCTAAACAGCGGTTGCGCGGACACGTTGGCTCTCTCTCTCTTGCCTCGTAAGCCGGTCCTGATATGCCTCCGCTGGCTTCAATGCTGCGGAGGCATATCATTAGCCCCTTATCGCCAGCCTACGCGGCGGCGGCACGCTCCTCCAGCCCCTCCTTCCAGGCGGGAGCGCATTGCAGGAAGGTCTCCACGACCTTGGGGTCGAACTGGGCACCGCTGTTGTTCACTATCTCCTCGCAGGCCTTCTCCCAGGGGAGAGCGCGGCGATAGGGTCTGTCGGATGTCATGGCGTCGAAGGCGTCGGCGACGGCGAATATGCGCGACCCAAGCGGTATGGCATCACCCTTCAATCCGTCAGGGTATCCCTTGCCGTCATAGCGCTCGTGGTGGGAGTAGACTATGTGAGCGGCGTGGGCCAGGAATTTCACGTCCTTCAGCATACGATAGCCGATGACCGGGTGCTTCCGCATTTCCTGCCACTCTTCGGGGGTTAGGGGGCCGGCTTTGTTGAGGATGGCATCGGCGATGCCGATCTTGCCGACGTCATGGAGAAGTGACGCCCGCTGGATGTCCAGCCATTCATCGCTTCCCTCAACGACGCCCAGGAGTTGCGCCATGTCCACGGTGTAGACGGTGACACGACTGGAGTGGCCCGCGGTCTCGCTGTCACGGGCGTCCAGGGCAGAGGCAAGGGCCTCCAGGGTGGCATCATAGGTTTCCTTGAGTCGCGCGGTCATGGCCAGGATCTCGCGGTTGGCGCGCTCCAGTTGCTCGTTCTTCTTCCTGAGCATACCCACATGGCGAGCGGTCTTGTCGACGTACTGCTTGACGGCGAAGCGCATCATGAAGGGCGGCGCCACGAAGGCCAAGAGCCCGGTGACGCCCAGGGCCTGGTAGGCGAGGGCGAGGGCCAGCCCCAGCAGGCCGAAGACCACGTAGTGGGGGAACAGCCACTGGAACTTCTCCTGCCAGACGGCCCAGGGGCTCTGTCGGGTGGTCAGGCTGACGATGCAGGTAACTAGGAAGCTGCTTGCGCCGTAAGTAGCGGCGGCGGCGGCCAGGGCAGCGAAAACGAGCTGTGGAGAGATGGTGAGATCGCTAGCATCGATTAGACCCCAGAGGACGACGGCGGCCAGGCTGTCAGAAAGGATGTCAGTCCCCACGTTAAACAGGAACTTGTAGGAGAGCAGGTTCCTGGGAAAGTGCAGGCTGAGCGTGGCGAAGGGGACGGCAACAACAACACCGGCGGGCCCGTAGAGGACGGCGATGGCGAAGAGACAGATGAAGCCGACAGAAACCTTGCTATCGCTGTAGACGAGGATGCTGAGTCGATCGGCGATGGCAGCCAGGATGGCCAGCAGGATGAGGCCGACGAAGCCGGAATGCGGAATCTGGGGTCCGTAGACGGCCAGCACCACCAGGCCGGCGAGGAAGGTGGCAACCGAGAGCGCGGCAGCGCTGCGGGGGAGAGGCAGAGGGGCGAGCTCTGTTTGGAGCGGCTCGCGCTCCGGCAGGTGAGTGCCCGATCCTATGTCCGGGCGCACTCTGATGGGCGTCGGCCGTTCAACGCTTAGACCGTCGTGATTGTCCGGCTGCTCTGTTGTATTCTGCATCACCAATGCTACGGCGACGAGAAGGTGCCGTCCGCTTGCCTGGCCAGGAGTCGAAAGGGCTAAGGATTAGCGCCCAAGCAACCCCCGGCATCCCGCAGCACAGAGCTGCGAACACCTCTCCGAACTATTATCGGCAGATTCATCGGCGCAAGTATAGCCCGCTTCAGGGACGGGTGAAGGGAAATCCACAAAGCCCCGTCAGGCACCGGTCGATATCTAGGCAGCCTCCTCGAGCTGCGGTCGAAGCTCGCGGCGCAGCGAGCAGATGATCCGCTTGTGGATCTGGCAGACCCGCGATTCCGAGAGGCCCAATAGGCGGCCGATCTCGTGGAAGGGCATGGCCTCCTTATAGCGCAGGTGGAGGATAGCCCTGTCCCGATCGCTGAGGGTCTTGACCGCTTCGCCCAGGAAGGCTATGGCCGCCCGCTGTTCGGCTGCACGGGCAGGGTCAGCCAGGACGTCCTCATCGATCAGCTCCCAGTTATGATTGCCGTTGCAGCCGGGTCTATCCTCCAGGGAATGCTCCAGGGAAACGGGCCTGGAGTTGGACTGCCACATTAGCTGCTGGAGCCGCGATAGGCTGATGCCCATCTTGATGGCGATCTCCTTGTGGGTAGGCCAACGGCCTAGTTGGGCAGCCAGCTCTTGTGAGACGCGCTCGATCTCCTTGGCGCTCTTGCGCAGCGAGCGAGACAGAGGGTCCTGCTTGCGGACAGCGTCCAGGATAGAGCCGCGGATGCGGCGGATGGCGAAGCTGGCGAACTTGGTTCCACGGTTGGGGTCGTAGGCATCCACGGCCTGGATGAGGCCCTCGGTGCCGTAGCCTATGGCGTCGTCCTTGTCGATTCCGACGGCGCCAGTGCCATCGGTAGACATGCGACTCACTACAAAGGCCACCAAGGGCAGATGTTTGGTTATCATTTGTTCGCGATTCTGCATCGTCTTGGCCTCCATGGTCGCCATGGGGGCCGCCTGAGACCAAAAAGCCGTCGTCAGTAAAATCACCGACGACGGCAGACACCTGAGAGAGTTCTCGGTATGAGGCCGAATGCGACGTCTCGTCTGGTCGCTTCGGCAAAGGCCTTCGGCAGCCCGGCAACCCTAGCTCGTTGGTTCGGCGAGGTGGAGCTTTGGGTTCGTGGCTTTGCGCCCCCCTCTTTCAAGGGGTTTGCCTTTGTCGGTACCCGTTCTGCTTTCCGGTTAAGGTGCTTGCCGGCCTGTCGCGGCCGGCAGGGGACCTTCTGCGGGTCACCAAACCAATAACGAGGCGGGCCGGAAAACATTACAGGGTCGGCGAAGGAATCTCCCGAAAGAGGTACGACGACGCGAGACAGCGCCGGGGCAGTTGCCGAGGAGAAGGGGGTTTTTCATAAAGGGGGAGACCTGCTATTCTTTAGCGGCGGGGTGGACTCTTGATGTTCTGGCTAGCATCTAGGGAACCGGCGACACGATGAGGCGATAGGATCGCCAGCCTGGGGTCGGTAGCCAACGAAGACCGTCCCAGGCCTTAGGCCTTGTCCATCGCTGGGCCCCTCCTGCCTCTAGGCTACGTCCAGTTCGCCCACCCACGTTGATACTGCTGATCCTGACTACCCGCGGGCTCCGGCATGCGGCCTGAAACTCGCACCGCAGCCTGGCCGGTGGGGAGGCCGGTTTGCGGCCGAGATCAGCGAGTTACGCCAGGGACACTGAAGCGGCGCGCTTTCCGGTCGACAATACCTGGGGTAGATAGCGATGAAGAGAGCGATCGCGGCGAGGCAACAGCAGAAGGAACAGACGCGGACAAGGCTGGTGGAGGCGGCCCTGCGGGTGTTTGCCCTTCACGGATATGACCACGCTACGGTGGAGGAGATATCGCTGGCGGCGGGGTACTCCAAGGGCGCCTACTACTTCCACTTCGATTCCAAGGAAGGCATCTTCCTGGAGCTGCTGTCGGCCTGGATTGAGGGGCAGACACAGCGGTTGAGGGCATTCGAGACCTCGACGGCACCTCCCGCCGTCGCCCTCATCGAGACGCTGGAGTCGTTGCTCCGCTACGACGATAGGGACGTCCACTGGGCACCGCTCCTGCTGGAGTTCTGGGCCCAGGCTTACCGAAACGACAGGGTGCAGGGGTTGCTGCAGAAAGCCTACGGTCGCTGGCTGGGGCTCCTCAAGGAGATGCTCGAGAGGAGCGAGAGGAAAGGGCTCATCTCCCTGGCTGTGCAGCCGGAGGTGGCGGCGAGCCTGGTACTGGCAGCGCACGACGGCCTGGTAGTGCATCGGCGCCTGCGCCCAGCAACGGGCAAGCAGCTGCCGCTGCCGCAGACATTGGGCGCCCTGATATCGACCCTGACGTCGCCGTCGGAGGCGGCACCAGCCATGCAGATCGCCCCGCCGGTGGCGAGACGCACGGTGAAGCGTAGGCGCTAGAGACACCCCCAGGTAGACCAGGCCCCTTACAGACACTCGCCCCAATGACTCCCCACGGTCAAGGTAGACTAAGGGGGAGAGTCCCTCTATAGTAGATTCCGGCTTTCACCACTGAAGGACACAGAGCAGTAGGAAAGGACTGGATGGCGCAGGGACAGCTACCAGAGCATATCGAGGCGCTTCTGTCGCCCGCGGCGTATCCCCATCCGGTGGAGCGGGTGGAGCTCGTCCAGACCCACATCTCGTACGTGTTGCTGGCCGGGGAGTACGTCTACAAGGTCAAGAAAGCGGTGGACATGGGGTTCCTGGACTACTCGACGCTGGAGAAGCGCCGGTTCTACTGCCAGGAGGAGTTGCGCCTCAACCGGCGGCTGTGCCCGCGGACGTATCTGGATGTGGTGCCCATCACCTATGTGACAGGGGCAGTGGCGATCGATGCGGCGGGAACGCCGGTGGACTACGCGGTGAAGATGAAGCGCCTGCCCGAGGAGCGGATGATGGAGTCGCTTCTGGAAACGGGCGGCGTCAGCAGCGAGATGCTGACGCGACTGACGGAGCAACTGGTCGCCTTTCACCAGCGCTCGGAGACCGGCGAGCAGATCAGCTCCGTCGGCGGCCTGGAGACGGTCAGGACTAACTGGCAGGAGAATTTCGAGCAGACGGAGCCCTATATCGAGCGCACGATCTCCCGCCGGCAGTGGGAGGACGTCAAAGCCTATGTGGAGCGGTTTCTGGAGGACGAGCGCGCGCTGCTCGAGCAGAGGGTGCGGGAGGGCCGTATCCGCGATTGCCACGGCGACCTGCGGGCCAACGCCGTCTGCTTCGAGGACGGCATCTGCATATTCGACTGCATTGAGTTCAACGAGCGATTCCGCTACTGCGACGTCGCCTCGGACCTGGCCTTTCTGGCCATGGACCTCGACCTCAGGGGCCACCGCGCGCTCTCGGACGAGATGGTGGGGCTGTATCTGGCGCAGTCGCGGGACACGACCCTGCCGCTGGTCTTAGGCTTCTACAAGTGCTATCGGGCGTTCGTGCGGGGCAAGGTGGACGGCTTCCAGCTCGACCAGCCGGAGATCGCGGCGGAGCAGCGGGCGGCAGCCCAGGCGGAGGCGTGCCGCTACTTCGACCTGGCGGAGGGGTACGCCACAGGCGCCTGCCCGCCGACGCTCATCGTCATGGTGGGGGTGACGGGGAGCGGCAAGAGCTACCTGGCGCACGCCCTGGCCGGTCGCCTGGGGGCGCCGGTGATATCTTCCGACGTCGTCCGAAAGGAGCTGGCCGGAATCGACCCCAACGAGCCGCGCGTCGAGCCGATAGACGTGGGCATCTACTCGCCGCAGATGACGGCGCAGACGTATGCCGAGATGCTGCGACGGGCACGGCCCTTCTTGGAGCAGGGGCGGCCGCTGATCCTGGACGCCTCGTATCTAAGGCGGCAGCAGCGGCAGGAGGCGAAGGCGCTGGCGGAGACGACGGGCGTCCGCTTCCTGGCCATCGAGTGCCTGGCCGACGAGGCATTAGTTCAAGAGCGCCTGAAACAGCGCCAGAGCGCGGTGTGGAGCCCATCGGACGGTCGCTGGGAGGTGTACGAGGCGCAGCGGGAGAGGGCGGAGCCGCTGTCGGAGCTGGCGGAGGGGGAGCGGCTGGCGCTGGACGGCTCATCGCCGCTGGGGGAGCAGATCGAGCGGGTGCAGGCCCGCGTCAAGGCATAGTCGATTCGCTGGCTGCCCCGTCCAGGGCTCGATAGGCCTCGTCCAGAAGCTCAACCACGTGGGCCACCTGCGCGCCGCGGGGGCCGTACCGGCGCAGGCCGGCCTCCAACTGGATCATGCAGCCGGTGTTGGCGGTGGCCACGATGCGGGCCTTTGTCTCCGCGACCTCCTGCATCCGCTCCTTCAGCAGTCGCCAGGACATCTCCGGCTGGGTCAGGTTGTAGATGCCGCCGCTGCCGCAGCAGCGGTCGGGGTGCGCCATCTCCACGAACTGGAGGCCCGGAATCGCCTGCAGGATGGCGCGCGGCTGAGCCGTGATGCTCTGAGCATGGGCCAGGTGGCAGGAATCCTGATAGGTGACACGCTCCTCGACGGCGCCCATCTGGGGATCGAAGGGCAGGGAGACCAGGAACTCGCTGATGTCCTTGACGAGCGCTGAGAAGAGGGCGGCCTTCTCGGCGTAGTCGGGGTCGTCCTTGAGAAGCTCGCCGTACTCCTTCATGGTAGAGCCGCAGCCGGCGGCGTTGACCAGGATCGCCTCCACGCCGAGGGGGAGGAAGACGTCGATATTCTTGCGGGCAAGGCGTCGGGCGGTCTCCAGATCGCCGGCGTGGACGTGGAGGGCGCCGCAGCAGCCCTGCTCCGGCGGCACCAGCACCCGGCAGCCGTTGCGGGCGAGGACGCGCACGGTGGCCTCGTGGAGGTTGGGGTAGAGGATGGGCGTGAGGCAGCCCGAGAGCAGGGCGACTCGATGGGGCGGGTCGGCCTCGCGGGCAGGCGCTATCTCGGGCGCGGGCGTGAGGACGCGGGCGGGCAGGGGCGGCAGGACCTGCTCCATGTCGTACAGGTGGCCGGGGAAGAGCTTGAGCAGACGGGTGCTGCGAACGAGCCTCTGCAACCCAAGGCTCTGATAAAGGCGCAACAGTCGGGCGAGGAACCTCAGGCGACGAGGGTGGGGGAGAAGGCGGCTCGCCAGGTACGTCCGGAGACGCCAGCTCCGGGGTGCCGCCTTCGGTTGCTGCAGGACGAGGGCGCGGCTCCGCTCCATGATCCTGCCGAAGGGGACGCCGGAGGGGCAGGCGGTCTCGCAGGCGCGACACTGAAGGCAGAGGTCGAGGTGGGCCAGCAGACGCGGGCTGGGAGGCAGACGCTCCTCGCTGAGGGCCCTGATGAGGTGAAGGCGACCGCGGGGCGACTCCGTCTCCAGGCCGAGCGCTAGGTAGGTGGGGCACTCGCACAGGCAGTAGCCGCAGCGCACGCAGCGTCCCATGTCCTGGAGGCTGGGGGCATCGGCAAGGCCCTTTGCTGACACGTCCACGCTCACTATCTACAGCCTCCCCAGGAAGCGACCGGGGCTCAGGGTCCCCTGGGGGTCGAGCTCCTCTTTGATGCGACGCATGAGGGCGGAGTCCCCTCGTGGCTCACTCCAGACATCGATCTGCCGCTTTAGGGCCGTCGGGCAGCCCTCGATGACGACGGTGCCGCCGTGGCGAGCGGCCAGGCCGCGAAGCGCCGAGACCAGGCTTGGGCCTCGCTCCAGAATCTCGCCCTCTCCGGGGCCCTGCCAGAGGCCGTACACGGTCCCTAGGCCCAGGTGGGAGACCGCCTGCACCGTCAGATGCTGCTCCTGGGCGACCTGGGGCAGGCCCTCCATGAAGCCGCCGACCTGGGACGGCAATAGGGCCGCCCTGGCAAGGAGGCCGTCTTGGGGCGGCAGAGAGAGGTTGCGCACCTGCTCCCATAGCGCGGCGGCGCGGTCATCGGGGAGACACTGCAGGTCGCGGCAGCGCTCCCCTACTTCGGTGAGGGAGCGCTCGACGGCGGCGGCGTTGCCCACGGCGGCGATTATCAGCGCCCAGCCGCGATGTTCGATGCCAGCGGCGGTCAGGAACTCAGGGCTGACTACTTCAATCGCCTCGAGGCTCAGGTTTCGCTTGTGAACCGCCAGGCCCGCCTCGACGGCGGCGCCACAGGAGTCGAAGAGGGCCACGGCCGTCGCGCAGGCCTCGGGCAGGGGCGTCACCTTGAAGGCAGCCTCGACGACGACGCCCAGGGTGCCGAAGGAGCCGATGTAGAGCTTGCTCATGTCGTAGCCGGCCACGTTCTTGACGACGCGGCCTCCGGCCTTGGTGACGTGCCCATCGGCGAGGGCGACCTTCAGCCCCAGCACCCAGTCGCGGGGCCAGCCATAGGCGTAGCGCCAGGGGCCGCCGGCGTTGGCGGCGAGGATGCCGCCGATCGTCGCCGAGCGGGGAAGGGGAGGGTCGAAGGGTAGATACTGCCCCTTCTGGGCGAGATGGTCCTGCATTTCCTGGAGACGGATGCCCCCCTGGACGACGGCCGTCAGGTCGGCGGGCTCGTGCGCCACGACCTGGTTCAAGCGGGTGACGTCGAGGGCGACGTCGTAGCGGGAAGGCGGATTGCCGGTTGTGATGCCGGTGCCGCCGCCCCAGGGTATGACGGCAGCCCCGTGCCGGGCCGCTGCATGAAGGACGGCGGCGACCTCGTCGGCGGTGTTGGGGGAGACGACGATCTGAGGGGTCAGGCCATCGACGGCGTATTCCTCCAGGCGCTCGGAGGCGGCGATGCAGTCGGAGGGAAGGAGGGAGCGTATGGATTCGATAAGGTCGCCGGCCAAGTTCACTATCCTAGCGCTGCTTTGGGGAAGAGCTTCCCCGGGTTGAACACGTCGATGGCGGCAAAGGCGGCTCTCACTCTGGTCATGGCCGCCAGGTCGTCGTCGTTGAATATCAGGCGCATGTACTCCCGCTTCTCCAGGCCGACGCCGTGCTCGCCGGTGATAGAGCCGCCGGCCTCGACGCAAAGGCGAAGGATATCGCCGCCGGCCTCCAGCACGCGCTCGGTCTCGCCGGGCTTGGCGGCGTCGAAGAGGAAGTTGGGATGCAAGTTGCCGTCGCCGGCATGGAAGATGTTGACGATGCGGAGGTCGTATCTCTTTCCGATCTCCTGGACGCCTTTGAGGATCTGAGGCAGCCTCGAGCGGGGGACGACGCCGTCCAGGACGTAGTAGTTGGAGGCGACGCGGCCCAGGGCGCCGGCAGAGGTCTTGCGCATGGCCCAAACCTGGTCGCGCTCCGCCTGCTCCGTCGCCACTCTTATGTTGGTTGAGCCCTGCTGCTCCAGGATGGCCCTTATCGCCGGCCCCTGCTCGGCCACCTTCTCCTGGAGGCCCTCCACCTCGACGATGAGGATCGCGCCCGCCGGGGGCTCGCCCTGCATGCCCATGGACTCCATTATCGCCCTCAGGACCTCGCGGTCGGTCATCTCCATGCACTGGGGGACGATGCCAGCGGCGATGATGGCGGATACGGCGTTGCTGGCGCGCTCGACCTCGTCGAATTGGGCCACGAGGGTGTAGCCGGTCTCGGGCTCGGGCAGCAGGCTGACGACGACCTTGGTGACGATGGCCAGGGTGCCCTCTGAGCCGACGACGAGGCCGGTGAGGTCGTAGCCGGGGACGTCGCGGGTCCTGCCGCCCACCTCGATGATGCCGCCGTCGGCCAGTACCAGCTCGAGGCCGAGGACGTGGTTCGTCGTGACGCCGTAGGCCAGGCAGTGGGGGCCGCCGGCGTTCTCGGCCACGTTGCCGCCGATGGTGCAGACCCGCTGGCTGGCCGGGTCGGGGGCGAAGAAGAGGCCGTGCCTGCGGACGGCGTTATCCAGGTCGAGGTTGACGACGCCGGGCTCGACCACCGCCAGGCGGTTGACGGGGTCGATCTCCAGAATGCGGTTCATGCGGGTGAGAGTGATTACGATGCCGCCCTCGGTGGGGACGGAGCCGCCGCTGAGGCCGGTGCCGGCGCCGCGCGGGACGATGGGGATGCCCAAACGGTTGGCGAGGCGCACGATCCGGGAGACCTGCTGAGCGGTCGTGGGGAAGGTGACGGCGTCGGGAAGGCCACGGGCTATGGTGGAGTCGAACTCGAAGGTTATGAGGTCTTCGGGCGCGTGGAGAACGGCTTCGGGGCCGACGATGCCCTGTAGCTCTGCGACGGTCTGCTTATCGAGCATCCTGAGGCCAGTGTATCATGAGGGCGCGTTGGTTGTCGTCCATAGGGCGTGCTGGGTGTGGTCCGTTCTGAGGGTTGAAACCCGCAGCCTGCGGCGAATTCCTGTCTACGGTTCCGGTTCGGCGCGTGGTATCTCGAGGCCGCAGTAGGGGCAGTAGCGCGCTCCTGAGGGCGGCAGCGGGTTGCCGCAGCCGGGGCACTGGGTCGATAGGCGGGCGCCGCAGTGGGCGCAGTACTGCCAGTGGGCGGGCGCCTCGGTCTGGCAGGCCTGACACTCCTGGACGAACTGGCGGAACGTCTCCAGGCGCTCGCGGAGGCTCTCCTCGAGGCGGCGCTGCTCGGAGCCCTTGCTTTTCTTGGTTTCGTGTGGCTCGGGCATGTCTTCCTCCGTCTCATTCAATTCTAGCACAAAGGCAGGGGGAACAGTCGTGCCAGGGAGCGGTCGAGAGAAGGGGGGCGTTGACGAAGGGCTGGCGCATGTAATACATTAGGGCACCGACACGCGGCCTGGGGTCGGCGGATGTCTTCTCCAGGAACGCCCTCCCTGAACATGGAGAAGGATGAGCGTCTTAAGGAGGGATTATGGCGGTCAAAGCCTACGTTCTGATAGTAGCCGACCCAGGGCAAACAGGTAGCGTGTATCAGGCACTAAAGAGGAATGCGCTGATCACGGACTGCTACGAGGTGATGGGCCCCTATGACATTGTGGTCGAGCTGGAGGTGGATGATCTGACAGAGATAGCGCTGATCCTGAGCGAGCAGATCCGCACGGTGCCGGGGATCGAGAGTACGACGTCGCTGGTCACCATCCCCCGTTGACTCCGTCCGCAGTCCGCAGCGCTAGAGCAGGCGCCCGCGGAGTTTCTCCTCCATGTTGATTGTCTGATTGTTGGGGAAAATGTTGGACTTTGCGAATCTGCAAGGGGGCGTTTTGTTTGATTGACCGTAGCGAAGGCCGGCTGGCCGGTTGGTGTGTGCTCACGTATGTATTAGAGCACAGAACGGGCGGAACTCAAAGTGGGAAG
>CAZSRY010000006.1:0-21511 GCA_964609475.1 uncultured Dehalococcoidia bacterium | reverse complement strand
GTCTCCTCCAGGAAAGTGTCCGGTCTCTGAACCAGCTTGGAGATCTCAAAGAGGCAATCCAGTTCCTTGACCCGCTCGCCAAGGTCGTGCGTCCGCTTCCGCAGCGCCTCCTCCGCCCGCTTGCGCTCCTCGATCTCCTGCAGAAGTTGCTCATTGGCCCTTGTCAGCTCGAGGGTGCGCTCCTCGACCAACTCGTCAAGGTGGTCGCGATGCTTCCTCAGCTCCTCCTCCGCCATCCTGCGCTCCCACTCCTCTCTGTCTCTCTGCAATCGGGCATGCAGGATGGGCGCTATGGCCCGGGCAATGGTCTCCAACAACTGCCGGTCCCTCTCGTCATAGTCCGCCGCCTTGTTGGCGACGATGAGAAGCCCGATCACCTTCCGCCGGTGGATGATGGGCACACCAAGAGATCGCTCTATGAGAATATGCCCCTCCGGCACACGGCCAGGCTCGTTCGAATAGAGGGCTTTCTTCTCTCTAAGAACCCTGCCCCAGATGCCGCCCCATGCCTCGCGCGGGAACACGATGCCTTTTTCAGGGACCTGGCACTGCTCCCAGACATCCCTGGTCATGGAGGGACAGACCATAGCCCCATCCTCGTCGATGTATCCGAAGATCCCATGCTTGCTCTCCATGGCCTCCAGGATGACCCGCAACGCCTCACCGTACATCTCCTCGTCGGGGATAGTGAGGAAGACGTGGGCGATCTTGTTGCGGATGGCCAACTCCCGCTCTGACTCGCGCAGCGCCTCTTCCGCCTGCTTGATTGCAGAGATGTCGTGCCACACGAACATTATGTAGAGGGGCTCGCCGTTTCGATAGCGCAGCGTCCCAGCGCCGCGCATCGGTATCCTGCGGCCGTCCTTTGTGACCGCGAAATCTTCAGCAGCCATTTTCCCCTCTTCAAGCAGGCGCCGCTTGTCCTCCCGCACTTCATCGTTGGTTACTGATGGGAAGATATCCCGCCAGTGCATGGTCAGCAACTCATCTTTGGTGTAGCCGAGGGCGTCAGCCTCGGTCTGGTTAACGAAGATGATGTTTCCGTCCATGTCTATGCAGTGGATCATCGCGGGGACGTTCTCGATCATGTCGCTACAGCGCTCCCCGATACACACGCTGTCGGTCACGTCGAACCAGGCGCAGATGTAGCCCTCGAAACGGCCCCTTCCGTCCAGCAGGGGGTCAAAGTGGACGCGGACTACCCTGTCCCGGCCGGGCAGGGAGACCTGAACCTCGCGGTGTTCCTGGACGCGGCCCAGGTGTGAGAGGGGGGAGTCCTTGGGCAGGGTAGCGCGTCCGTAGAGGAGAGTGCCGCACTTCTCGCCGAGGATCTCGTCCAAGGACTTGTCTACCAGGGCGCTGAGGGCCTGGTTGGCTCTGACCGTTGTGTGGTGACGGTCATGGAGCGATATTCCGTACTGGACGGCGTCCAGGCCCGGCGACCAATAACGGTCCCCCAGGGTGGCGCGCTTTGGCCGGCCTGCTGTTGGAGACTGCTGCTTTGTGGCCATCGCTATCCCTCCCGATCGCCAGCCTCTGGCGCTCGCGCCATCGGCGTAACAGCCTGTTCAAGGTCTCTCAGTAAGGCCGCGAGAAGAAATGTTCATAGAATCATGAAAATGCGTACTATCACCCATGACAACTGTTTGCAGAGCCTAGTAGGATGGGATTGGATCGGGGGGCGGGCAGAGGGGCGCCAGCCGAATGTCATACGAGTGGAGGACCCATCGACAGGCCAACGCGTCAGCCCGCAGGTCTTGCTTGAGCGAAGCCTAGCCACTCGCGATAGGTGTGTCAAGTGTCGGCGAGCGATTTCGCACAAGACGGGCGAAAAACGATAGTGTGTGGCGGTACCGCACGCCTGCCGCATGCGTCCGCCGTAGGCAGCGCCATGCTCATGGTGGAGTTGGAGATGGATCCGCATTCGCAGTCGGTGCTCGCAGTGCATGTCAATCCTGAGCTGCAGGGGCTGAAACGCCTCCTAGAATCAGCGATAGTGGGGCATTCTGTGGCAGAGGTCCCGATGATAGGCGTTCAGGCAATCAAGGAGCGCTATCTCTCCCCCTTCCGCAATGCCGCCCGCGCCGCCCTTCTCCACGCCTGGGAGGCGTTCGCCCAGTTCGAAAAGAAGGCCCCAGCGGAGATCCCGGACAACCTGGGCTAATCCCCCCCTTAGACCACGACGCCTAACAGTCAGATCAGTCGGTGGCGGATGGCGAGAGCGGCGGCAGCCGACCTGGTTGCAACGCCGAGCCTGGCAAGGCTCTCGCTTACGTGTCTCTCTACGGTGCGGCGGCTGAGGACAAGCTCATCGGCGATCTCTTGATTGGACTTCCCCTGCGCGATCAGGGCCAGAACCTGCAGCTCGCGGGCGGTGAGGCCTTTCATGGCGGTGGCGGCATCAGCATCGCCCTCGGCGACAGCGGCGGGATGCGGAGAGACACGATCCGCACCTGCAGCATTGATAGTCTTTACCAGCAGGGAGATATCGAGAGGTTTGACGAAGACGCGGCGGGCGCCATACTCAAGCGCTCGCTCCACGAGACGGCAGTCGGCGTAGGCGGTGATGACGTATATGTCATCACAGGCGCCGCCCTTCCCCAGCTCCTCGACGACCGCGAGCCCTTCCGGAGCCGGCATTCGCTGGTCTACGAGTACCACATCGTAGTGCTCGCTCCGCGTCGCCTCCAGCGCCGCCTGGCCGTCCTCGACAGTCGTTACCGTGTGGCCGCCGCCGGCAAGGATGTCGGCCAGCGTCTCGCACGTCCCGGGATCATCGTCCGCTATCAGGACTTTGGCCATTTTCCCACCCTCGCGGTGCTACCCCCTCAGACACCTCAAGGAGAAGAGAATAACAGGGCCGACTGCGATACGTGCCACCAGATGCCAGCATTATACACCGCTGACGAAAGATTGCAAGGCGCTCCGGCGGGTGGATGCTCTCACACCAAGGCGCCCTTGAAAATGCTGCCATAACTGGTAACCTAACCCTAGACAGGGGATATTCCTGGCAAAATGAGCATTCTCCCGCATTTACCAGCGGCTGGCTGCCTGCAATCATGGGAGCGTCCCCTCGGAGGGCGCCATGACGGATGTGGCGGACCTAAAGTACAAGATATTGGCGCATCCTCTGCGACGTTCCCTGCTGCACACGCTGAAGGGCGGCGATAGGACGCTGTCCTTCCTGGCGCAGACAACCGGGGCGTCACCCTCGCGGACCTCGAATCACTTGCGGCTAATGGAACAGGCGCAACTGATTCGGGTGAGGAAGGCGGGCCGACGCAGGCTCTACTCGCTGAAAAGCGAGGGGCTGCGTGAGATGCTGGACTTCCTGAAGCTGCTCAGCGAATAGCGCCCACGGCCCCGACCACGGGACAAGAGCGTCCCCCGGCCAAAGCCTCGTCAATCAGCCGCTGCGACACGTTTAAGCGGAGGCACGTCACCAGGGCGGTGGCAACAGGTCACCCCAGGCGTCGTAGGTGACAAGCGCCTCGTCGATCACCAGCCAGTCTCCATTAGCATCCTGGTCGACCAGAACCCAGCTATCGACCTCCGAGAAGGTCAGCCCCAAGAGGTATATGGCCTGGAATCCGCGGTCTTCATACAGGATGGAGCAGTACTTACCGATGTCCCAGTTCGGGTCGGCCCACCCGCAATCGCCGGCATACGCGACCCCATAGGAGTCCAGATATCCTCCGATCGCGTCCTCCGGCGTCCAGTAGCCGAGAGGGCCCCAGGGGGCCTCATAGGTGACCAGCCAACTCCCGTCGCTCTGCTGGCTCACAAGGACCAAGCTATCGACCTCCGAGAAGGTCAGCCCCAGAAGGTATGACACCTCGAAGGGGGTCTGCTCATACACCATGGAGCAGTATTTGCCGATGTCCCAGTTCGGGTCGGCCCACTGGCAGTCGCCGATATAAGCGATCCCATAGGATGCCAGGTATGCTCCGATCGCGTCCTCCGCCGTCCAGTAGCCAATGGGTTGCTGGGGCGGTGGCGGCGGCGGAGCCGTGGTGGGCTGGCGAGACGGCGCTACGAGCCCCAGCTCACCGGCCAGGAGGTCGCTCTCCAGGGTAGCCAGGCCCACCAGCCCCTCAAAGTACACCCAGTCCGGCAGGGACAGCATGGCCACAAGCGCCAGGACGTTGGACTGCCGGAATCCGACGAAGCTAAGAATGACGGGCAGCTCGTCCGGCGATGCAACGATCTCTTCCGCGCTGAATAGACAGCTTTCGTCGCCTATCATCGCGTCTGAAACGTACTCCGGCTCGTAGAACTCAAAGCCGACGGCGGTCACGAACTCCCACATCGTGTCCAGGAACTCGTCGCAGCCAGAGGCGGCGTCGGCAGCGCCCTGCGTCGTCTCGTAGAGATCGATCTGAACGACGACTACGAACGGCGGGGCGCCGCTCATCTCGGCGGCATCGAGGTTGTCGAAGACCCGCCGCATACCGCCCAGACGCCCGTAGTAGTCGTAGAAGTCGAGCGCCTCCTGGGGGTCGGTATACCAGTAAGCCCTGTCCTCGTTTGTCAGGTAGAGCTCCTCACTGAGGACGAAGTCGGAACCGACGTCGAAGGCGGAGAACAGAGGAAGGTTACCCTCGTAGACGTCCTCCGGCAGCTCCCCCGGGCTGGGGATGACCACGGCCGTCGTCGCCTTCGCCTCCTCGATGAGAGTCAAGGCCAGCTGGACAGGGCGGACGCGCCCCGAACCCTCCAGGCCGAGCTCTTCGACGTAGTAGATAGCGGTGGGCACGCCCACGAGGTAGCCACGCTCATCGAAGGCGCCGCCGCCGCTGTTGCCGGCGGCGATGCGGGCATCGGTCTTTATCCAGGCCTGCCTGCGCCCCTCGGAGCTCAGGAAGCCGCTGACCGAACCCCTGGTCAGCTCAAGGGAACCCTCACCGATAGCGGGATAGCCGAGCACGGTCAGGTCGTCGCCTATGTCAATGCTGTCCAGGTCACCGAGGTTGACGGCTTTCAGATCCAGGGCCTCGGGATCGATATCGATGCCGTTCCTGTTGCGGGTGATGCGAACGATGGCCAGGTCAAGCTCCTCGTCCCAGGCGGCGAGCCCGCCGAAGTAGGTGAGGTGGGGGACGTCGTTCGGGTCCTCCGCCGCGTAGATGGCGATGTCGTCGTAGGCTCCCACCCCGTCCGGATCGACCACGTGGTAGTTGGTCAGTATGAGGCCCTCCTCGTCCACTATCGTCCCCGAGCCGGTGGCGACGGGCTCAAAGTCTCCGCCCAGGTATACCCCTGGGGCCACCATCACGATCGATTCGGAAAGGCGTTCCACATTCAGGGTTGCCTCGGGTGTGTCCGTTTCGATGGGTGCCTGCGGCGGACTAGGCCCCTCTTCCCCTCCTCCGCCGCAGCCGCCACAGGCTGCCGACAGCGCTACCGCTATGGCGATGACTGCTGGATAGACGATAAGTTTCCATCTGCACATTTCACTACCTCTGTCCTCTGGCTGCGTCATCGGGCATGAGTACCCGACGACCGCCCTGGCGAAGCCTGTCCACTTCCTCATTGTCGGCCTCCTCAGGCCAGGCAACATCTATCGATGGGATGAGTAGAGACAGATAGAAGCGCGCGGCGCTCCACCCTCCGGCGCTGAGGCACCCCCGAGGAGGGCATTATGTCAAGCACGCCTCGTCTGAACGGCTCGGCCGGTAGGGGAAACGCCGTAGTACCCTAGACGTAGGGCCTCTCACGGCCCCAATGCCAGCGGCCGCGCACGGCAAATAGGGCCTACGCCCAACTGCTCGCCAGAAGCAGCGCCCCCTACACTGCATACTCAGCAGAGCGTTGCTCAGGAGAGGAGGCACTCCCTGAAGCATCAGGGCATCACAGCGACACTACTTCTCCTGCCGTCCGCCCTAATTCTGCTATCCACAATCGCTGGCGGCGGTCAACGCGTGACCGAATCCGGGGTCATAAAGGTGACAGTGGTCGCTACGGCAAGTGAAACCGCCACACCGACGCCAACAGACACCTACACGCCGACACCGACCGGCACCACACCACCGACGGCGACATACACGGCGACACCCACCGGCCAGGCCGCTCCAACCCGCCACCGCAGGTCGACGCGAACCCCCGCGCCGACGGCGACGGCCACAGCGCAACCACCGCAGGCACCCACAGAGACGCCTGTCCCACCGCCGACGCCCCAGCCACCACCGCCAACGGCCACACCCTGGGCCGGCGAGGCCGGTACGCAGCAGTTTCCCCACGCCGGGTCGGGCGGCGACGCCTCGGAGCCGGTCGAAGGCTACCTGGACGATAGCCTGTTGCCCTCGCTGGACCTGTCCTGGCTGTACCTGACGGCGGCCGTGATAAGCCTATTCGGCACCGCAGTCGTCGTCGGCGGGCTGCGAATGGGACGTCGCTACGGCCCCTGATCCCCCCAGAGACGGAGCACAGCTCACTCGCCGCTTTCCGGTCGGCTCGTTGATTCATACCTGGTCGCGGGTTAGACTCTCCCTACGTGCCTTATCTAACGACCCTGGAGAGGAGTGCATCTTCCATGGAGGAGGTTGTTCTTGTCAGCGGAGCGCGAACGGCCGTGGGACGGATGGGCGGCATCTTTCAGAACGTCTCGGCGTCGGATCTGGCGGCTGTGGTCTTCAAGGCGGCTATGGAGCGCGCCGGGGTTCGCCCGGAGCAGGTAGACCAGGTGATCCTGGGCTGCGTGGGGCAGGTGCTGGAGGACGCCTACATCTCCCGCCACGCCGCCATCAAGGCGGGCCTGCCCATCGAGGTGCCCGCCTACACCGTGAACCGTATCTGCGGCAGCGGCCTGGAGGCGATCCACACGGCGGCCCGCTGGATCGAGTGCGGCGATGCGGAGGCGGTCCTCGCCGGCGGCAGCGAGAACATGAGCATGCTGCCTTACTACGTACGCCAGGGACGCTTCGGGTATCGCCTGGGCGACGGCGTGCTGGAGGACGGCATTCAGCTCGTCCTGGGGGACCCCTTCAGCAAGACGCACATGGGCATCACCGCCGAGAACCTGGCCGAGCGGTACAACGTCTCCCGTCAGGAGCAGGACGAGATCGCCCTGCGCAGCCATCAGCGGGCGGTGGCCGCCATCGAGGCCGGCAGGTTCAAGGACGAGATCGTGCCGGTCGAGGTGAAGGTCAAGAAGGAGACCAAGCTGGTGGACACTGACGAGCAGCCCCGCGCCGACACCACCATGGAGGCGCTGGCCCGTCTGCGCCCCGCCTTCAAGGAAGGGGGCAGCGTCACCGCCGGCAACTCCAGCGGCATCAACGACGGCGCGGCAGCCGTAGTGGTGACCAGCCGTCGCAAGGCGGACGAGATGGGTCTCCGCCCCCGCCTGCGCCTGGTCGCCCGCGCCGAGGCAGCGGTGGAGCCGTCCCTGATGGGCAGCGGCCCCATTCCCGCCGTGAGGAAGGTCATGGAGCGGGCGGGCATGACCGTCGACCAGATGGACGTCATCGAGCTGAACGAGGCCTTCGCCGCCGTAGCCGCCGCCTGCTCCAACGAGCTGGGCCTCGACCCGGAGAGGACGAACCCCAACGGCGGAGCGATCGCTCTCGGCCACCCCATCGGCGCGACGGGGGCGATCCTCACGGTCAAGCTGATGTACGACATGGAGCGCCGGCAGGCCCGCTACGGGCTGGTCAGCCTGTGCATCGGCGGCGGGCAGGGCATCGCCGCCATATTCGAGCGCGTGGCGTAGAGCAAAGACCCACCGGCGCAACGATCAGAGCCCTCCAGCGCACCTCAGCGCAGCTTTTCAGGGTATCCCCCGATGGGCATGGCATCAGGGAAACCGAGAATGCCCATAGATAGAGGCATCACCAACGTGCGGGCTGGCCTATGCTCGCGCACGCGTAGCCGATGCTGTCGTTTAGGTCGACGACTCTCAGGCAGGCGTGCTTCTCCGGCAGACAGGCGCGTCTGGAGGGAATAGAGAATGAACAACAACGGAATCAAGAGGATAGCGGTCCTGTCGAGCGGCGGCGACGCCCCCGGCACCAACGCCTGCATCCGCGCTATCGTGCGCGTGGCATCGGGACGGGGGATCCACGTGTTGGGCATCCCCCACGGCTATCAGGGCCTCCTGGAGAACCAGTCGCTCCCCCTGACACGGCGTACGGTGGGCAACATCATCCAGCGAGGGGGCACCATCCTGGGCACGTCCCGCTGTCAGGAGTTCACAACGCCGGAGGGGCGGGCGGAGGCAGCCGAGAAGCTCAGGGAGGCCAAGGTGGACGGGCTGATAGTCCTGGGCGGCGACGGGTCTTTTCGCGGCGCCGCCGCCTTGGCCGACGAGTGCGGCATGCGGGTCATCGCCATCCCAACTACCATAGACAACGACATGCCCGGGACAGACTACACGCTCGGCTTCGATACGGCGGTGAACGTGGCCCTGGAGGCGATCGACCGTATCCGCGATACGGCGGAAGCCACGGACCGTGTCTTCTTCGTGGAGGTCATGGGGCATGTCTGCGGCGCCATCGCCATGGAGGTGGGCCTGGCCGGCGGCGCCGACGACGTCTTGGTGCCCGAGGTGCCTGTGGACATCGATACCCTCTGCGAGCACCTTGAGAAAGGCTTCCACCACGGCCGCCGCAGTAGCATAATTGTGGTAGCGGAGGGGGGAGCGAGCGGCGGCGCCTTCGCTATCGCCCACCAGGTATGGACACGCCTCCGCTGCGACTACCGGGTGTGCGTCCTGGGCCACATTCAGCGGGGCGGCACTCCCACAGCCCGCGACAGGGTTGCCGGAAGCAGGTTCGGGGCCTTGGCGGTGGATACCCTGGCGGAGGGCAACAGCGGCGTCATGGTGGGTGAGATCGGCGGCAAGCCTTGCTTGACACCGCTGGGGCAGGCGTTGGACGGGCGCAGGCCGGCCGACCAGTCTCTCCTGGAGCTGGCCCGTCGCCTCACCCGTTAGCTGCGAGCACAATCGGGGGAACGATCATCATGCTCTATGAATCCAGCGACCACCTGCAACGAGGCCTGAGCGGCGTGCTGGAACTCCAGGCTGGAGAGGAAGCGAGAGTGATCGATGCCTCCAGGCTCCGGCAAGAGGCGATCGACCGGCTCGTCTACACGGCCGTATTCAGCGACCAGGAGCCGCTGCGGGCACAGGCCCAGGCGGCCATTCGCCAGGGCGCCCGACTGCTGGGGATCCGGCCGGCATCGATCCAGGGCCTGTACGACGCCATGGGCCGCGGCGAGGTGTCGGGATTCACTGTCCCAGCGCTGAACCTGAGGATCATGCCCTACGACTCGGCGCGGGCGGTGTTCCGGGCAATGAGCGGCCTGGACGCAGGGCCGGTCATCTTCGAGATCGCGCGGTCGGAGATGGGGTACACGGAGATGCGGCCGGTGGAATACGCCATCAACATCGAGGCCGCGGCCATCAGGGAGGGCTACGAAGGGCCGCTGTTCATCCAGGGCGACCACTTTCAGGTGAACGCCTCCCGCTACGAGAAGAACGGCGAGGGGGAGCTGCAGGCGCTCCGCGACCTGACGGCGGAGGCGATCGAGCACGACTTCCTGAACATCGACATAGACAGCTCGACCATAGTGGACCTCAGCCGGCCGACGGTGAAGGAGCAGCAGCGGCCCAACTTCCAGGTGGCCGCGGAGATGACCCGCTGCATACGCTCGCTGGAGCCAGAAGGTGTCACCGTGTCCGTCGGCGTGGAGATCGGCGAGGTGGGGGGCAAGAACAGCACGCCGGAGGAGATGCGGGCCTTCATGGAAGGGCTGACCGAGGAGCTGGGCGGCAGCGGCGTCAGGGGCCCGAGCAAGATCAGCGTCCAGACGGGCAGCAGCCACGGCGGCGTCGTTCTGCCGGACGGCTCTGTGGCCAAGGTGGCGATCGCCTTCGATACGCTGGAGGAGATGTCGCGCCTGGCGCGGGAGGAGTACGGGATGGCGGGGGCCGTCCAGCACGGCGCGTCGACGCTCCCCGACGAGCTCTTCCACCGCTTCCGGGAAGTAGGAACGGCGGAGATCCACCTGGCGACCGGCTTCCAGAACCTGATCTATGACAGCCCTCTCTTCCCCGACGGCCTGCGACAGGAGATGTACGCCTATCTCAAGGAGAAGCATCGCGCCGAGCGGAAGCCCGACCAGACGGAGGCCCAGTTCATCTACAGCAACCGCAAGCGGGCGCTGGGCCCCTTCAAGCGCCAGCTATCGGACCTGCCGGACGATGTCCGCAGCGCGCTCCGCCAGGAGCTGGAGGCCCGCTTCGCCTTCCTGTTCGAGCAGTTGGGCATCGCCGGCACGCGGGACGTCGTCCGCCGATACACCAGCTAGGGCCGACGCTCCTCAGGCTCCGGCAGCCCAGCCCCTGTCATATCTTCCCCCAAAGCCCGACAAGAGGACAGATCGCCTCCTCAGCAAGGGGCGACCGACGGCATAGGTGCGCCCCAGCGCCCTTTTAAGGGTTTTCCCAGGCACGGTTAGGGGTTCTTCCGGAACGCTCTAGGCGAGGCCCTCTAGGCACAATGGACAGCGGGCCTAGACCGTCGCGGTGGTTGCGCCATCCGGGCGTCGTGAAGCCCAAGCTATCAACCGTTCCCCCGGAAGATCGGCCGAGGACCGGATGGCGCACCCCCTGACGGCTCCCAGACCGACGGAGGGGGCTTGACGCTTGACCTGGGACGGGGCAGCAACCAAGGGACGGATCCTCAGGAGCACACTGGTGCTCTGTGAGGTCGTGCTGGCCCTGCTCATAGCTCACCCGACGTCGCTGTCGGCGGAAACCCCCGCCGCCAGCGCACCACAGCTCGCCAGCTACTCTTCCCAAGCGGATGAACGGCCCGCGCAACCGCATGTCCTGTCCCGGGCAGTGCCGCGGCCGCTCCCTGCCTCAACGCCCACTCAGACCGCCCAGCCAACAGTAACGCCGCCGGCGCCGCCGCCGTCACCTACGCCGACAGCGCCGCCAACACCTGCCTACCTTGCCTACCGGCAGGCAGGCCAGACAGGCAGGCCCACGGCGACTCCCGTTGCCAGCCAACTGGAACCAGCCGCGACGCCCCTGACGATCCTATCGCCGCCGACGCCGACGCCCTCCCCGCCGACGCCCGTCCCACCGACAAGCGTGCCGTCGCTGCCGGCGAGGGCCTGCGAGCAGCAGCTCATCGCCCTAGTCAACCAGTTCCGCATCGACAACGGGATGGCGCCGCTCCTTCAGAACCCGCTCCTAAGCGCCGCCGCTCAGCAGTTTGCCGACTTCATCGCCAGCTACAGCATACTCAGCCACACCGCCGACGGCCGCACCCTGGACGCCAGGGCGGAGGCGGCGGGATACAGCGACTGGACTACCCTCGGCGAGAACCTCGCCGGCGGATACGCCACGGCGGAGGAGGCGTTCGAGGCCTGGCTTGCCAGCGCGCCCCACAGGCACAACATCCTCAACCCGGCCTTCCTCGAGACCGGGGTCGGCTGCGCCTGGAACGCCGATAGCCCCTACGGCTACCTCTGGGTTCAGGAGTTTGGGGCGAGATAAGACACCGACAGCCGTTGGGGTCTCCCAACCAGGACGCCGGCTGTGGCGAGGTTATGGTCAAACATGCTAACCTCTAAGGGAAGGAGTGATAGCTTGCGTATCGGTGTACTAACCGGCGGAGGCGACTGTCCCGGCCTGAACGCTGCCATCCGAGCGGTGGTGCAGCGCGGCCGGAGTACGGGCGATGAGGTCTACGGCATCCGACAAGGATGGGCCGGTCTGCTGGGGAAGGGAGACGTCCATCTCCTGACGATGGACGACATCCGCGGCATCATCCACCTGAGCGGGACAGTGCTGGGCACCTCCCGCACCAACCCCACCCGCACGGAGGACGGCCTGAGCCAGGTCATCGACACGTTGAAGCGCCACCGTATTGACGCCCTCATCGCTATCGGGGGTGACGATACCCTGGGCGTGGCCGCCAAGCTCCATGAGACCGGCTTCAAGGTGGTGGGCGTCCCGAAGACGATCGACAACGATGTCCCATTCACCGACTTCTGCATCGGCTTCGATACCGCCACCGGTGTCGTAACCGACGCCCTCGACCGTCTGCACGCTACGGCGAGGTCTCACGTGCGGATCATGGTAGTCGAGGTCATGGGCCGCGAAAGCGGCTGGCTGGCCATCGTCGGTGGGATGGCCGGTGGCGCTGACTTCATCACCATCCCCGAGGTGCCGGTCCATATCGACGGCCTGGTCGAGCACGCCAGACATCGCATCCAGACGCGCCGTTTTGGGGTCATGGTCATCGCCGAGGGCACCCAAGTGAACGGGCTGGATCTCCCCTCCGGCCGTCCGCTAGACATTGACGAGTTCGGGCACGCCCGCCTCTCTGAACGAGGCATCGCCCAGCGCGTCGCCGATGAGATCGAGCGACGCACCGGCATCGAAACCAGAGTAACAGTGCTCGGCCATCTGCAGCGAGGCGGCACACCCTCAGTCCGCGATCGCTACATCGGCATCCTCATGGGGTCGGCCGCCGTCGATTTCATATACCGCGACCTTGTGGGATGCATGACGGCCCTCAGGGGCCAGGAGATCGTGCCGGTGCCGCTGGCGGAGGTTGTCGGAAGGACCAACACAGTCAGCCCGGCAACCTACGAGATGGCGCGTCGCTTCTTCCGCACGATGACGGCTCTGGAGACAAGACAGGAGGTAAGTCGAGGCCGAAGGAGCAGCCGGGCGACGGCCCGCTAGCCGCCGAGCTTCTCCCTCAGATCGAGGATGACCGCCAACACCAAGCTCACCGCAACGACACCAAGAAAAGCAACAGCCAAAAGCATCTCGACGTACAGTACGTATTCCACAGGCGCCCTCTCTAGCTCACAGATACTCCCCGGCCACGCCTCGCAATCAGCGTCGCCGATCAAATGATATCCCACCGTCGGCGGTAGATGTCAAGGCGATCTGCCCAGCCAGCGTGCCGCCTTGACGCCGGAGCAGCCAATGCCTAGAATGCAAGCCAGCAAAGGAGGTGCACAATGACTACTGGAAGGATCCGTCGTCACTGTCAGTGGCTTCTCCCCCTCGTTCTCGGCGCCGCTATGGCCTTCCTGGCCTCCGGCTGCCTTTGGGGCGTGGTCGTAGACGCCGACACGGGCGACCCCATAGTCGGCGCGACCGTGCAGGTCACTGATACCTATGGGGTCACGCACACAACCACGACCAACGCCCACGGCATGTATATGTTCGACCAGGCGTCGGGGCCTGTGCCGGCGATGGGAGCCGCCACCTTCGATGTCAGTGCCACGGGCTACGAGACGCAGACGCCGGCACGCCTCATCGATTACGGCGAGAACCCCAACGCCAGCGTGGACAACCTCTCCAGCTTCTGGGAGGTCCAGAACTTCACGCTACATCCCGCCGCCGCCGAGGCGCAGATCGTGTTCTCCAGCTACCGGGACGGTAACTACGAGATCTACGTGATGGACGACGACGGAGACGACCAGACGCGGCTTACCAGCAACACAACGTTCGATGGCTTCCCAGCCTGGTCGCCGGACAGGAGCCAGATCGCCTTCTATAGCAGCCGGGAGGGCGGCAACTACGACATCTACGTGATGGACGCCGACGGCAGCGGGCAGACACGGCTCACCACTGACTCAGCGTTCGATGCCTACCCCGCCTGGTCGCCCGACGGCTCCAAGATCGCCTTCGCCAGCACCCGGGACGGCGACTACGAGATCTTCGTCATGAACCCCGACGGCACTATGCTGACGCAGATCACCGCCAATACAGACTACGATTCCTACCCCGACTGGTCACCCGACGGCTCCAAGATCGCCTTCGTCAGCGACCGGGAGGGCGACCACGAGGTCTACGTCATGAACGCCAACGGCACCGGCCAGACGAGGCTGACCACCAGCGCGGGCGAGGATACCTTGCCCGCCTGGTCACCGGACGGGTCGCTGATCGCCTTCACGACCAACCGGGACGGCGACAGCGAGATCTACGTGATGGACGACAACGGCAACGGCCAGACAAACATCACTAACGACTCGTCGGGCCACGATCGCCACTCCAGCTGGTCGCCGGATGGGTCCCAGATGGCGTTCATGAGCGACCGGGACGGCGACAACGAGATCTTCGTGATGGACGACGACGGGGACGACCAGACGAAGCTGACGCATAATAGTGTAGGCGACTTCATGCCTGACTGGTAGCCGCCGGTCAGCGTGAGGCAGAGGTAGACGGAGCAAAGGCCTGCGGCAGCACACCGCCGACGCGGACGGGCGCATCGCGGCGCTTGAGCAATGGCTGCGAGCACCCTAGCCCAAAGCCAGAGACGCTCCTGGGATAACGACAAGGACAGGGGCCCATCATGGGTCCCTGTTCTGTCATTCTCTCGGAGTGTTCAAGCGTATGGCTCGCTAGCATATCCTGGGGAGTTGCTCGCCGCTCATTACGTCCACTATCCGCTCGCCCTTGATCTTAGTCCTCATCACGACGGTGCCGGCATGCTCCGGCACGGCCCGCCCGATAAGTACGGCGTCCTTCCCCAAGGGATGCCTTCGCAGCACCTCCGCCGCCCGCTCGCCCTGGCCCTCTCTGACCATGGCCACGAAGTTCCCCTCGTTCGCCACGTAGAGCGGGTCCAGGCCCAGTATCTCGCACACCCCCTGCACCTCGGGGCCTATGGGCAGGCGCTCCTCCTCGATCAGCATTCCCACCTGGCTCTTCTTGGCCGTCTCATTGAGGGCGGATGAGAGACCTCCCCTGGTCGGATCGCGGAGCATGTGGATCTCGATCCCCTCCTCGACCAGCGCCTCCACCAGGGGGAACACCGGCGCCGAGTCGCTGGCGACCTCCGCCTCCAGCGACAGGCCCTCCCTCAGGGCCATGAGCGCTATCCCGTGCAGGCCGAGGGGGCCGCTGAGCACCAGCTCGTCGCCGGGCTGCACCCGCTGCGGCCCGACCTCCACGCCCGGCAGGACGGCGCCGATGCCCGACGTGTTGATGAAGATGCCGTCCCCCTTTCCCCGCTCCACGACCTTGCTGTCGCCGGTGACCACCTGCACATCCGCCTCCTCCGCCGCCTCCTTCATCGACACGATCACCCGCCACAGGTCCTCCATGGGCAGCCCCTCTTCCAGGATGAGCCCGCAGCTCAGGAACAGAGGCCTGGCGCCGCACATAGCCAGGTCGTTGGCCGTACCGAATATGGCCAGCCTGCCGATGTCGCCGCCGGGGAAGAACGCCGGCTGCACCACGTAGGAGTCGGTGGTGAGGGCCAGCCTCTGATCGCCGAGGGAGAGCAGGGCGCCATCGTGCAGAGGGGCGAGGAAGGGATTGTCGAATGAGGGGAGGAACATGCTCTCGATGAGGTTCTGGGTGAGCCGTCCGCCGCCCCCATGGGCCAGGAGCACGCGGGGATACTCAGTGAGCGGTATGGGACAATCGGGGAAGGAGTTCATAGACTAGTCCTCTCCTCGCCGCGCGTAGAGATAGTAGGCCGCGCAGGCGCCCTCCGAGGACACCATGGGCGCCCCCAGGGCGTGCTCGGGCGTGCAGTCGGTTCCGAAGGCGGGGCACTCCACCGGCTTCTTGGCCCCCTGCAGGACGAGCCCCGCTATGCAGACCGCAGCCTCCTCAGAGGTGATGCCCTCCACCCCCAAGGCGCTCGCGGCGTCGAATCTGGCGTAGGGGCCTTTCAGCCTCAGCCCGCTTCTGGGGATCATGCCGATTCCCCGCCACTTGTGATCCGCGACCTCGAACACTTTCTCCATCAGGGCCTGCGCCTGGACGTTTCCCTCTCGCCTCACCGACCTTGCGTATTGATTCTCTACCTCGTGGCTTCCCGCCTCCAGTTGTCTGACGAGCATGTAGATCGCCTGGAGCAGGTCGAGCGGCTCGAAGCCCGTGACCACGATGGGGATGCGGTGCTTATCGGCCAGCGCCTCGTATTCAGCGTAGCCGGTGACTGTGCAGACGTGCCCCGGCGCGATGAAGCCCTGCACCTGATTGTCGGGGGAGGAAGCAATGGCTTCCATGGCGGGGGGGATCAGCACATGGGAGGTCAACATGGAGAAGTTGTCGATGCCGTCCCTCTCCGCCAGGAAGACGGCCATGGCGTTGGCGGGGGCGGTGGTCTCGAAGCCGATGGCGAAGAATATGACCCTCTTGTCGGGATTGTCGCGGGCCATCTTGAGGGCGTCCAGCGGCGAGTAGACCATACGCACGTCGCCCCCTTCCGCCTTGACGCTGAGCAGGTCCTTGACGCTGCCCGGCACCCGCAGCATGTCGCCGTAGGAGGTAAAGACGACGTCCTCCCTCGACGCCAGGGCGATCGCCTGGTCGATGATCTCCACCGGCGTGACGCACACCGGACAGCCGGGGCCGTGAACGAGCGTGATCTTGTCGGGGAGCAGGCGGTCGATGCCGTACTTCAGCAGGGTGTGGGTCTGGCTCCCGCAGACCTCCATGATCGTCCAGGGCCTGGTGGTCGCCCTGACGATCTGCCGCAGCATCCTCTGGGCGGCGGCGCCGTCGCGGTACTCATCGAGATAGCGCATCAGGCCTTCTCCAGACCCTCCAGCAGCTCGAAGACGCTCTCGGCCTCCTCCTCATCGATCTTGCTGATGGCGAAGCCCACGTGGACGATGACGTAGTCGCCCACCTGCGCATCCGGCACCAGATCGAGATAGGCGTCCCGCGTGATGCCCCCAAAGCGCACCTTCGCCTTCCTCATATGCTGGGCGTCTTCCTCAATCGACAGTATCTCTCCCGGTATTCCTAGGCACATAGCTGATCAATCCTCGCTGCCGCTACCATGATCTGACCCAGGGCTATCCCCCCGTCATTGGGGGGCACCCGCTGATGGGTGAAGGGCTTGAGACCAGCCCTCTCCAGCCGCCGGAAGGCGCGCTCCGTAAGGTAGCGGTTCTGGAACACCCCTCCCGTCAGGGCCACCCGCCGGGCGCCGATCCTCCGGGCCACGGCCACTATCACCTCCGCCAGCGTGTTGTGGAACTTGGCGCAGATGACGCCCGTCGGCACCCCGCCGTCCCTCTCCCGCAGGATCTCTCTGAACATCGGCTCCCAGTCGAAGACCAGCGGCTCCGTATCCCGCAGGCAGACCGGGTAGTGCTCGTCCACCCCCTCCTGGGCCCGAAACTCCACCATCATCGCCGCCTGCCCCTCGAAGGAGCAGACCGACCTGATGCCCAGGATCGCCGCCACCGCGTCGAACAGTCTACCAGCGCTGGTGGTGACGGGGGAACCGACACCCTTCTCCAGCATCTGCCTGAGCAGCCTCGTCGTCGCCTCAGAGAAGTCCTCCTCGCCGGCGGGTAGATACCGTCCCGCCTCCAGGGCGTCAGGCCCGAAGACCTCGTAGAGAAGGCCCAGCGCGGTCCGCCGCGGCTCCTTGATCGCCGCCTCGCCCCCGGGCAGACGGAACGGCCGGACGTGGGCCACCCGCCTGTAGCCGCCGGCGTCGCCGAGCAGGAACTCGCCGCCCCACAGGGTCTTGTCCTCCCCATAGCCGGCGCCGTCCCAGGTCACACCCAGCACCTCTCCCTCCAGCTCGTTCTCGGCCATGCAGGAGGCGAGATGGGCGTGATGGTGGAAGACCTCGATGGTCGGGTACCCCGAATCCCTGGCGTACTGGGTCGATAGATAGTCCGGATGGGCGTCGTGGGCCACCGCCAGCGGCCTGACGTCGTAGAGCGATAGCAGGTCGTCTATCACCTTGCGGAAGGCGAAGAATGCCTTGGCCGTCTCCAGGTCGCCGATGTGCTGGCTGAGGATGACCTCGCTGCCCCTCGATACAGCTACGGTGTTCTTGAGGTGCCCGCCCACCGCCAGCAGCAGCGGCAGGGAGCGCTTCACCGATATGGGCAGCGGCGCATAGCCGCGCGCCCGCCGCAGGAGCGTCTCTCTCCCCAGTTGCACCCGCACCACGGAGTCGTCGACGTGCCTCTCGATGGGCCGGTTGTGAACAAGAAAGCAGTCGGCGATGTCTCCGATGCTCTCCAGGGCCTCGCCCTCATCGGTGAGGATAGGCTCGTCGTGGAGGTTGCCGCTGGTGGCCACGACGGGGAAGCCCAACTCCCGCATCAGCAGATGGTGCAGCGGCGTGTAGGGGAGCATCCCGCCCAGATAGGGGTTGTCGGGGGCCACCGCGGGCGCGATGTCGGTGTCCGGCCGGCGCCGCATGAGCACGATGGGGCTCTCGGCGGAGAGCAGCAACCGCTCCTCCAGCGGCGACACCTCCACATAGCTCCTCAGGCTCTCCAGGTCGGGGAACATCAAGGCGAGTGGCTTCTCCTCCCGTCTCTTCCGCTCCCGCAGCCGCAGCACCGCATCCTCGTTTCTGGCGTCCACCAGCAACTGGAAGCCACCTAGTCCTTTGAGGGCGAGGACGCGGCCTCGCTTGATGACCGTCGCCGCCCTTTTGAGGGCGTTGTCGCTTGCGGCCAGCGCCTCCCCCTTCTCGTCCCACAGCGATAGGTGAGGGCCGCAGACGCCGCAGGCGTCGGGCTGGGCGTGGAAGCGCCTGTCGCCGGGGTCCTCATACTCCCGCCGGCACTCCGGGCACATGACGAACGCCTTCATGGTCGTATTCGCCCGGTCGTAGGGAAGGGCCTGGATGATGCTGAACCTTGGGCCGCAGAGGGTGCAGTTGGTGAAGGGATAGCGAAGGCGACGGTCGCCCGGCTGGAAGAGCTCCCGGCGACATTCGGGGCAGGTAGCGATGTCGGGCATGATGACGGCCACCCGCTCGCCCGCGTCCTCGCTGTGGCGGATCTGGAACTCCTCGTATCCCAGGGGCTCCAGGACGGAGTACTCCAGGCTCTGGATGAACGATAGTCGCGGCCTCTCCCGCTCCAGGCGCAGGAGGAACTCGTCCAGGGTCTCCTTCGGCCCCTCGGCCTCGATGAAGACGCCCTGAGGGCTGTTCTTCACCCAGCCGCCGAGCTCCATCTCCCTGGCCAGACGGTAAACGAAGGGCCTGAAGCCGACGCCCTGAACGGCGCCGCGAATCGTGACCTTCAAGCGCTGCATCAGACCTCTAGCTCTATCCGTTTGAGGAGGCAGTCCCTCTGTCCCTCCAGCTTCACGTCGCTGGAGCCGCAGCGAGGGCACTCGGGGGGCGGTAAGGGCAGATGGTGGTCGTGATGTTCAGGCAGGTCCGGATGTCCTTCGAACCCGCAGGCGCTGCAGGTCACCCTCGACCTGAGAACACCGACCCGTATAGCGGCATCCTTGCCGATGCTGTCCTGAAGCCCCTCCTTGATCCACATCTCCATGTTCGAGGGATCGAGAAAGCTCATGTCCCCCACCTCCAGGTCCACCGACACCACGTTCTTGGCCTTCGCCTTCTCCGCCTCGCTGATCACCTTGCTGGCGATCTCCTGTGCTATTCCCAATTCGTGCATCGAACGTCTCCTCTCCTGCCCTCGATCCCCCTGTATCTATCTTAGCAGAAGGGGCCGTTCCGCACTCAGGGGGCTCTGCTGGTTGCGCTTTGGGACATCGACGATGGGGGCGGCGCATCCGGCGGCGTGGCGCCGCGGGCCTACGCTGCCATGGCGCATCCTGGGGCTTTTCCGGATCGGGGGAGCTTCGAGCCCTTGAGACTGAATCCGTGAACGAGAGGGCTAGATGCGCAGCGTAACGTCGCCCGCCGCTACGAGAAGTGTGCTGCCGTCCGCCCGACGCAGCAGGAGCCGGCCGTCAGTATCCACGTCTTCGGCTACCCCCTCCTCCACGCGGTCGGCGAACATCACCCGCACCTCTCGACCCAGCATATCGAGACGCGCCCTCCAGGGCTCGTAGACGCTCTCCCCCCTGCGGGCCGCCACATACAGCCCCTCGAGATGACTCAGGAGGGCCGCCAGCACCTCTTCCCGCGACACGTCCCTTCCCAGCTCCAGCGCCAGGCTCGTCGCTATCTCCCGCAGCTCCTCGTAGGGCGACGGGTCGAAGTTCACGTTGACGCCGATACCCACCAGCGCATACTCCACCTCTCCGTCGCTGAACTCCGCGTCGATGAGCACCCCGGCGACCTTGCGCCCCCCGATCAGCACGTCATTGGGCCACTTGATGTTGCTCTGGAGGCCGGTCGCCTCATCTATGGCCCGACAGATCGCCAGCGGCGATAGCATCGCCAGCACCTGTACGAGGGCCGGCTCAGGCCGCAGGACGATGGAGACGTAGATATTGCCTGCCGGCGGCGATACCCACTGCCGGCTGAGGCGTCCCCGTCCCGCCGTCTGCTGCTCGGCCAGCACCACCGTCCCCTCGGACGCGCCCGCCTCCGCCTCCTCTCGCGCCACGTCCATCGTCGAGGACAGGGACTCCTGGTAGACGACCCGCCTGCCCACAAAGGACGTCTCAAGCTGAGACCGCAGGGAATCCAGGGAAAGCCCCTCCATGCTCGCTCCCTCGACACCGGGGGCAACTCCCGCGCCGCGACCCGCTGGTCCGGCGCGGGGATTCGGCACCCGCCAACGCCTACACGTCGATCTGGGCCCGCTGGATGTGGCCGCTGTAGTCGACGTAGACCGTCTTCCACTCCGTGTAGGTGTCCAGGGCGGCCTGGCCGGCCTCGCGGTGCCCGTTGCCCGTCTCTCCCGTACCGCCGAAGGGCAGGTGCACCTCGGCGCCGATGGTGCCGGCGTTGACGTAGACGACGCCGCTGCTGATGCCGTCGATGGCGTGAAAGGCCTGGTTGATGTCGCGGGTGTAGATAGACGTGGAGAGGCCGAAGGGGACGCCGTTGTTGACGGCGACCGCCTCCTCCAGAGTGTCGACCGCGATGACGGCGGTGATGGGCCCGAATATCTCCTCCTGGGCCACCCGCATGTTCGGCCTCACGTCGGTGAGGACGGTCGGGCGGAAGAAGAAGCCCTTCGCCAGCGGCCCCTCGTCGGCGATGCTGCCGCCGCAGGCGATGGTGGCGCCATCCTGGCGCGCTACCTCCATGTAGCCGTTCACCTTCACCAGTTGCTCCTCGTTCGCCAGGGGCCCCACGTCGCTGCTCTCGTCCAGGCCGTGGCCCAGGCGCAGGGCCTCGGTGCGGGCGATGAGACGTTTCGTGAACTCGTCAAGGACGCCCCGCTGGACGATGAGGCGGCTGGCCGACGTGCAGCGCTGCCCGCTGGTACCGAAGGCGCTCCAGATGATGCCGTCCAGGGCGAGCTCCAGGTCGGCGTCGTCGAGGACGATGATAGCGTTCTTCCCGCCCATCTCCAGGTGGAGACGCTTCCCCTGCTCCGCCGCCTTGAGGGCGATGCCCCGTCCCACAGCGTTGGAGCCGGTGAAAGAGATGAGGTCGACGCCGGGGTGTTTCACCAAGGGCGCCCCCGCCTCACCTCCGTTGCCGAAGACTATGTTCAGCACGCCCGGCGGCAGGCCGGCCTCCTCCAGGGTCTTGGCCAGGTTCCAGCCGCTCTTGGGGACATCGGCCGCCGGCTTGAAGACAACGGTGTTGCCGCAGGCGAGGGCGGGCATGATCTTCCAGGCCGGGATCGCCATGGGGAAGTTCCAGGGGGTGAT
>CAZSRY010000005.1:13821-22231 GCA_964609475.1 uncultured Dehalococcoidia bacterium | reverse complement strand
GGGGGGATTCGAACCCACCAACCTACCGATTACAAGTCGGTTGCGCTACCATTGCGCCACTCGGGCCCGTCCCCTTCAAGGCGTAACAAAATTAGGCCCCCAGTACATCGGGGCTCATATCATCAGTAGTATAGGTGCTGCGCTGCACAAAGTCAATCCTTGCGCTTCCAGACGGTGCCCTCGCGGGTGTCCTCCAGCGTGATCCCCAACTCGCCCAAGCGACTGCGGATGCTGTCGGCCAGCGCGAATTGCTTGGCCCCCCGTAGATCCTCGCGCAGCTCTATCAACAGATCGATGAAAGGCGCAGCCTCTATCAGGCCCTCTTCCTCAGTGAGAGTCAGTCCCAGGACACCGGCCAGCTCTAATAGGATCTTCTGGGCATCTCCAACGGCGCGACCCTCATCACGTCCCCGATTGATCTCCCTCGCCAAGTCAAATAGTGCAGCCAGTGCTTGGGCGGTGTTCAGGTCGTCCTCCATGCTCTCCAGGAAGCGCTGACGGAAGGGCTCGGCATTCAGCGGTTCGTTTCCATCCGCCCCTGAGGCCGCGTGAGCGGCGATCCGCAGTCGTTCCGCGCCCCGTTTTGCCGCGGCCAGTGCCTCATCCGTATAGGTGAGGGGGCTGCGGTAGTGCGAGCTGAGGATGAAAAGGCGGAGGGTATCACCGCCGTGCTGGGCCAAGGCCTCGCCGATGGGAACCAGGTTACCCAAAGAGCGGGTCATCTTCTCCTCTGTCTCGCTCAGGCGCACGAGCCCGTTGTGGACCCAGAAGCGGACGAAGGGCTTGACACCCGTGTAGCTTTCCGACTGGGCGATCTCGTTCTCGTGATGAGGAAAGATCAGATCCTGGCCACCGCCATGGATGTCCAGTGTCTCCCCCAGGTACTTCAGGGACATGACCGAGCACTCGATATGCCAGCCTGGGCGACCGGGTCCCCAAGGGCTGTCCCAGGCGGGCTCGCCGGCCTTCGACGCCTTCCATAGCGCGAAGTCCATGGGGTGCTCCTTACGCTCGTCCACCTCGATCCGCGCCCCTGCCTGGAGGTCATCCAGGGAGCGTCCGGAGAGCTTCCCATAGTCATCGTCGCTGGTGACCCGGAAATAGACATCTCCCTCCACCTCGTAGGCGTGGCCCTTAGCTATCAGCCCCTGGATCACCTCAATCATCGTTGGTATCTCGTGGGTGGCGATCGGGTAGACGTGGGCCCTCTGGATGTTCAGGGCATCCATATCGGCGAAGAACTGCTCCACGTATTTCTTGGACAGCTCGTCTATCGATACGCCGAGCGCTTGCGATCGGGAGATGATCTTGTCCTCGATATCCGTGAAATTCTGGGCGTGACGCACGGTGTAGCCACGGTACTCCAGATAGCGCCGCAGGACGTCGAAGATGACGTAGCTCATGGCATGGCCGACGTGACAGGGCGCGTAGAGGTTAGGCCCGCAGACGTACATCTTTACCGTATCGCCGACAGGTACGAACTCCTCGTGTTTGCGGGTGAGGGTACTGTAAAGCCTCATTGCTCTTTGTCCCCACTCTGGCCGGCGTCCGCCGGTCGAGATGTTCGGTGACGCTCCCTATCTTGCAGGGAAGCCAGTCGCTCCTCCAACTGCCCTACCCTATCCTCCAGAGCCTGAATACGGTCCCACTCCGGGTCGGGCAGGCGAATCATAGTGTCGTCGCCGGGATCATAGAAGGCCACGACGTGTCCCGGTACCCCAACCACAGTGGCGTTGGCAGGCACGTTCGTGACGACTACCGATCCCGCCCCAATGCGGGCGTTCTCGCCCACGTGGATGGAGCCTATGAGCTCAGCGCCAGCCCCCACCACGACGTTGTTGCCCAGGGTCGGGTGGCGTCTCTCCCGCTTGGTGCTGGTGCCACCCAGCGTCACTCCCTGGTGGAGATGGCAGTTGTCGCCTATCTTCGCCGTCTCCCCGATCACCGTGCCCATGCCGTGGTCGATAAACAGCCCCTCCCCGATCTCCGCACCGGGATGGACCTCGATGCCCGTAAGAAACCGGCTGACGTGAGATATGACCCGCGGCAGCACGGGGATCCGCCTCTTGTAGAGGCTGTGAGCCAAGCGGTGGAACTGGCGGGCGTGAAACCCGGGATAGGCGAGAATGACTTCCAGATTGCCCATGGCCGCCGGGTCCCGCTCCCGAGCGGCCCGGATATCTCGTGCTATGCTGTCAATGACCGACAAGACCCCGTCCCTTCTCCTGTGCAGGACATGCCTGCTGCTGGGCAGGTTGCGCTGCTGGGGTGCCCCGGAGATGCGAAGCACCCCCCACAACAGAGGCAGCGAACTCTCCTGCCCCGAAAGCAGGGACGGGCCGATACACCAGTAGCCTGTGAAGAAGCTTGCCTGTCGAACATAAGGTAGTTCACCTGTAGCGCCTACTTTATCAGGGCCACAGCCATCGCCGCAATACCCTCGCCCCTGCCGATCGCTCCCAGCCCTTCCTGGCTCGTCGCCTTCACGCTGACCCGCGAATCGTCCACTTCCAGGGCGGCGGCGATAGCCAGCCTCATTCGTTTCAGGTAGCCTTCGAGCCGCGGTCTCTCGGCGATCACGGTAGCATCTACGTTCTCGACCGTATAGCCCACCCCCTTGAGCAGGCTCACCACCCGCCGCAGAAGCTCCTTGCTGTCGATGTCGCGGTAGGCCGGGTCAGCGGACGGAAAGTGCTGGCCGATGTCCCCCAGCCCAGACGCTCCCAGCAAGGCGTCAATGACGGCATGGATAAGGGCGTCGGCGTCGCTGTGGCCGCCCAGGCCCTCCTCGCCCTCGATCTGCACGCCACCCAACATCAGGCGGCGCCCCTTAGCGAAGGGATGAACATCGTATCCTATGCCGATACGCATACTACTTATGAGCGATGCCATCTCAGGAGCACCTGGGCCAAGAGCAGGTCCTCCGGCGTCGTCACCTTCAGATTGTGATACGACCCCATATACACCTTCACCTGGTAGCCCAGACGCTCCACCAGAGCGGCGTCATCGCTGGCAGGCGGCTGACCGGCGGCTGCTCGGTGAGCCTCGACCAACATATCGTACCGGAACACCTGCGGTGTCTGGGTCAGCCAGAGGCGTTCCCGCTCCAGGGTCTTCTCGACTAATCCCCCTTCCTTGACTGTCTTGATCGTTTCCTGAGCGGCTACGCCGCATGTCGCCGCGCCCGTCTCACGAGCGGCAGCCAGCCCCTCCTCGATGAGCTTTCGCGTTACCAGCGGACGAGCGCCGTCATGCACCACCACCCAATCGCACGGCCCCAACGCCTCCAGTCCTGCCCGCACCGAATCCTGGCGCTCCTCGCCGCCGAAGCATATCGCGGCCACCTTGCCGAAGTGCGCGCCCTTGACAAGAGCATGTCCCAACCTCTGCCTGCCAGCCGCCAGCACCAGGGCGATACGGTGGATAGAGGAGCAGTGCTGAAAGATAGACAGTGTGTGAGCCAAGAGCGGCCTGCCGCCCAGGGATACCCACAGCTTGTCGCCGCCGCCCATACGCTGGCTGCGGCCTGCCGCCAGGATTATGGCGCCGATGCTTACTGCCTTCGGCGTCTCTGCTGTTTCTTCTGCGGAGGTTGCCATGTGCTAATCGTTGGCCTTGGGTTGAGCGAAGATCATCCGCCCAGCCACCGTCTGCAGAACCCGCGTCACAACGATCTCTATCTCCTCGTTCAAGTGGCGGCGGCCTCCTTCCACCACTACCATCGTCCCGTCATCTAGGAAGCCGACGCCCTGTCCGATCTCCTTGCCCTCCTGGATGATCCGTATAGCCATCTCCTCCCCCGGCAAGACCACCGACTTGACGGCGTTGGCCAACTGGTTGATGTTGAGGACGCGCACCCCCTCCAGTTCAGCCACCCGATTCAGGTTGAAGTCATTGGTGATAATGGGACAACCATAGGTAGAAGCCAGCTTCACCAGCTTGCTATCCACCTCCTGGATGTCCTCGAAGTCACTGTCCGTGATCTGGACGGGAACGGGTGACTCCTTCTGGAGCCGATTCAGGATATCCAATCCCCGTCGGCCTCTGTTGCGGCGCAGAGCGTCGGGGGAGTCGGCAATATGCCGCAGCTCATCAAGAACGAACCGCGGTAGCATCAACGTGCCCTGGACAAAGCCCGCCTCACAGATGTCAGCAATGCGACCATCGATGATGGCGCTGGTGTCCACCAACAGCTTCTGGTTCGACCCCAGGTCCTTGGGAGCAAAAGCGTTCGAGTTGTACCTACCCGCGGCGGGGGCACGACGTTCCAAGATGGCAGCGAACTCCTCCTCACGGCCGACCATGACCCAGATCCCCAGGGCCACGGCAATGGCCGCTGTGGCCAGGGGAGCTATCCAGTCAGCCGGTTCCGGAAGGGCAGAAAGGGCGGGCACCAACAGGGCGGAGACAATAAGACCTGCTACCAGTCCCAGCGTCGCCAGACTCAACTGCAACAGGGACAGGGATCGAAACCAACGCTGCACCCCCTCCGCTGGCCGCAACACAAGATAGGGAAACACCCCTGCCCCTAGGGCTGCTCCCAACAGTACGAGCGCCGAAGACAGCGCCAGCGCCGCTGGGTCCGTATTCTCCTCTGTTGCTACTCGACCCAGCCAGAAGCCGCCGCTGCCCAGAAGGACGGCCCCCACTCCACGAACGATAAGGTCTAACATAATGATCGCTCCTCCCCCCAACCCAAGTAAGAAAAAGAGCGTACCTCAGTACACTCCCGACGAAGGTAAGGGACTCTCGAACTCTCAATAGCAATCTCATTTGCCGGGCCGGGAACACCACTCTAAGGCCCACGCAATCCTGCTCTCTCACTGGCTAACAATGATATCAACTATCCGAAACGCTGTAAAGGGAACGCCTGGTGCCCTACTCGAAGATGCGCTCAAGCAGGCCCAGACTGGCAACACCCGTGGCCGCGATCAGTATGTCCTTCAACGTCTTTCCCGCCCAGACCGACAAGAAGAAGCGCCACAAAGGCATCCTCGTCGCTCCTGCTATCGCCCCCGCGATATCGAACACAGGGTTTGGGATCAGCGAGAAGACGAACATCGTGATCGTCCCGTGGCGGTTCATCCAACTCTCTACGAATCGATAGAAGGAGCGCTCCTGAATAACGGGGCTGCCCCCGTAGCCCGCCGCGTACCCCGTGAACTCCCCCAGAGCCTCCCCCAGGCCTGCCACTAGCCCGACCAGTATGGGCGCGGGGATTCCCAGCAGGGGGTCTAGTACCGCTCCCCCACCAAAGATGGCCGCCAGGCTGGGCGTTGGGAGGACAATAGAGGCCGCGCCGATGAAACTGATCGCGAAGACGCCCAGGTAGCCATAGGTTTGCAGCTCGGTGATATCTATGTCGAAATAGAAAAAGGCGAAGGCAAATGCCGTAACCAGAACAACAGCGGCTATGAGCAGGGCATACTCATTCCGCCAAGGGATACGCCTCTTCCCTCTGGCTACGGGAGGGGCCAATTCCTCCAACGCCCGGTCGTTGTCCGACTCGGTCATGCTGTTCCATTGCAGCTTTGGCTATGACGGTCTGACGGAAGCCTAACCTTCGCTCCTCAGGCAAGTCAAGACCTATCCGACCGTGTGCCCGTCCGGCCGTCATATTCCCTTGCGCTCCTAGCTGCTGGCCGGGAGCGGGTCCGCCGCAACGCGTCTGCCAAATTGCGGGCGCTTGACCGTTTCGTTATGATAATAACTGCCTCTCAAGATCTCTTGGAGAGCTGCACAAGCCATGCCAGACCTCGATCGCGTCCTAGCCAAGGTGAGCAGACCTGCCCGCTATTCCGGCGGCGAATGGAACTCCATCGTAAAAGATTGGGAGAACCAGAAGGTGCGCCTAGCCCTGGCCTACCCCGATGTCTACGACATCGGCATGTCCAACCTGGGCCTGGCCATCCTCTACGACGTCCTCAACCGGCAGCCCGATGTGCTGGCAGAGCGCGTATACGCCCCCTGGATAGACATGGAGGCGGAGATGCGCGCCAGCCACCTGCCCCTCTTCAGCCTGGAGACTCGTCACCCCCTCAAGGAATTCGACGTTGTCGGCTTCTCCCTTGGCTATGAGCTCACCTACACCAACGTGCTCAACATGCTTGATCTCGCGGGCATACCGCTATTCGCCGCAGAAAGAGACGATCGATGTCCCCTCATCATCGCTGGCGGCACCGGCGCCCTGAACCCTGAACCCCTGGCCGACTTCATCGACGCCTTCGTCCTTGGCGACGGCGAAGAGGTAGTGCTGGAGATCGCCGAGGTCCTGCGCCGATGGAAGCGCGACGGCCGCGGCCCCCGCCGGGGCCTCCTGCGCCGTCTGGCCCAGATCACCGGCGTGTACATACCCAGCTTCTACCAGGTCAACTACAACGACGACGGCACCGTTTGTGCGGTAGAGCCCATCGACTCCGCGGCATCAGCCGTAGTACGCAAACGTTTCGTGGAGCCTTTGCCGCCGCCACCCGTACGGCCCATTGTGCCCTTCCTCCAGACGGTTCACGACCGGGCCGTCGTCGAGATCCAGCGCGGCTGTACTCAGGGCTGTCGATTCTGTCAGGCGGGCATGGTCTACCGACCACGGCAGGAGCGCACCGCCAAGGAGGTGATACGGGCAGCGCAGGACCTCATTGCCAACACCGGCTACGACGAGATCTCCCTGCTATCCCTCAGCACGACTGACCACTCTCAGATAGAGCCCATGGTTGAGGGTCTGCGGGAGCAGTTCGGCGACCCTCTGGCCATTGCCCTCCCCAGCCTGAGAGTCGACAGCTTCTCCGTCCGGGTAGCCGCGGCCGCCGCTGGTCGAGGCAAACGCAACATCACCTTCGCCCCTGAGGCGGGCAGCCAGCGTCTGCGCGACTGCATCAACAAGCCCACCAGAGATGAGGACCTGTTAGAGGCAGCAGAGACGGCGTTCCGTCACGGCTGGGCGAGCATCAAGCTGTATTTCATGGTTGGTCTGCCCACGGAGACCCTGGACGACGTGCAGGGCATCGTCGATCTGGCGGCCGCGGTGAGAGAGCTAGGCCAGCGCCACCAGGGTGGAAGGGCACAGGTTCGCGTTAGCACCTCCAGCTTCATCCCCAAGCCCCATACCCCCTTCCAGTGTGTGCCTCAGATGCCCCCCGATGCGCTCACCGCCCGCCACCGGCATCTCCAGCGGGGCCTCAAGCGCGCGCGCGTCGCCTTCTCCTGGGAGGAACCCGAGCAGAGCCTGCTGGAAGCTGTTCTATCCCGGGGCGACCGCCGGCTTGGCCGTGTCATCCACCGCGCCTGGCAACTGGGTGCCAGGTTCGATGCCTGGGACGAGCTCTCCGACTGGTCGCGCTGGCAAACCGCCCTGGCGGAGGAAGGCCTGGATGCCTCCTTCTATGCTCATCGCCAGCGTGATCCCTTCGAGACCTTCCCCTGGTCCCATATCGATATAGGCGTCACTACTACCTACCTGCGTGGTGAGTGGCGGAAGGCTCTCAAAGGCCGCACCACGAGCGACTGCCGCAAGGCCCTCTGCAACGTCTGCGGACTCCACACAGGCGAATCCAAGACCTGCACCGCCGAGCTGGGGAAACTGATCGAGACCAGACGTCAGCAGCGGCAAGTCCGCGGCCAACCTGCCCGCGTACCCTAGCCGATCGATTCCTGGTGCTCCTCCTTGCCGGACTCGGCTGGGAATCTTGTATCTTCTCCACGAAAACCCTGCCCCTGGGGCTTGACAAATCGAGAGTCGTATGTTATTTTTATAGCGAACGAACGCTCATTTTCAAAAGCGAATGCTCCTTCCACTGATTGATCTCTGAGGGATTCCATGCCGAAGATGACGGCGGCACACTTGGAGGCCCGTACCAGCGAGATCCTGGATGCGGCCGAGGATTGTCTCGTTCGCAAGGGACTCCATCAGACCACCATGCATGACATCTGTGATGAGTCCGGCCTCAGTCCCGGCGCCGTCTATCGCTACTTCAAGAGCAAGGAAGACCTTATCGATGCCGTCGCCGAGCGGAGGTCCGCCCAGGAGATGGAGTTCATTGCCGATGCCAAAGCGCAGACCTCGGAGGCCCGTCAGGCCCTAGCGATCATCGGCGACCGTTTCTTCGGTCAGTTCCTAAGGCCCGACTTCGAGCGCTGGGCCCGCCTGGATATCGAGATCTGGCCGGAGACTCTGCGCGGTGAGAGGCACCAAGCACGGGTGCGGGAGCAGAGGGCAGCCCTCCGCTCCGCCCTGACAGACGTGTGCCGCCTTGCCATGGACCAGGGAGCCCTCAGGCCGGCCCTCGATCCTGTGGCCATGGCCAACCTGCTCATGGCGCTATATAGGGGCTTGCAGCTCCACAAGGCGATTGACCCGGAGGGAGTGGACACCCAGGAGGTGCTCCGCGTCCTGTGGGCACACATAAACGCACCG
>CAZSRY010000005.1:0-13721 GCA_964609475.1 uncultured Dehalococcoidia bacterium | reverse complement strand
TCAGGCCACCTCCCTGCCGGCGCCGACCCCGCCGAACTGCAGGGCGCTAGGTGAGGGGTATGAACGCAAGATGAAGCAGCTCCATGGAGCGGCCATGATCTATTGACCACACCGGTCTCGCTGTCCTTGCGGGTACGGACGTCCGCTTGGCCGCAGCGAGGCGCTGCCCCGCCGAATGAGAAAGCCTCTAGCCAACTGTCAGCCGGAGGCTTTCTCGCTACCTGGAATCAAATCTGCTGTCGAGACTCCCTATTCGGGATCGGGGCCTCTACTTCTCTTCCTCGTCCTCGTCTGGCTCCGCCAAAAATGTCTGGGGGAACTCCGGCGGCGAAGGCTCGGCCGGGGCAGCCTCCTTGGGCGAGGCGGGCTCAGACGGTCGGAACGGCTCAGCCATAAGGGCTCGGGTCTCCTCCGCAGTCTCCTCTTCTAATGCCTCTCTGATCTCCACCGGCACCAATCCCTTGCCCTCGGCTGCCTCCTCAGCCCCCTCTTCCTCGGCCATCGCCTCTGGCAGGAAGAGCTCCCTTATCGGCTCTGGAGGCAGCTCGATCTTTGACCTCGCCGGGATCAATTTCCCAATAATAACGTTCTCCTTGAGGCCCAGAAGCCTATCGGTCATCCCGCTAATGGCAGCCTCCGTTAGCACGCGGGTTGTCTCCTGGAACGAGGCCGCCGCTAAGAAACTATCGGTGCTCAGGGAAGCCTTGGTCACCCCCAAGAGGACGGGCACCGCGGTAGCAGGCTCGCCTCCCTCCGCCAGCACTTTGGCGTTCTCCTCCTCATACCGGAAGCGATCAGCCAGCTCACTGGGCAGAAAATCGGTGTCACCCGGCGTGTCCACCCTCACCTTGCGCAGCATCTGCCGGATGATGACCTCTATGTGCTTGTCGTTGATGTTCACACCCTGAGACCGGTAGACCTTCTGCACCTCTTCCACCAGATAAAGCTGAACCGCCTCCGGACCCATGATGCGCAGAATGTCTTGCGGGTTGAGGGGCCCGTCCGTGAGCCTCTGACCAGCCTGCACCTGCTCCCCGTTTTCAACCAGGATGCGGGCCAGGGCTGCCACCGGATACTCACGTTCCTCCTTCTCCTCGTACACCACCGACAGGCGTCGCCGCTTCTCCAGATTGACCTGTCCGGCGATGCGGGCCACGACCTTGGTCTCCGCAAGGGCCGTCTCAGCGGCCTCAGCCGCGCTCTCCTTCTTCGTCTTCTTCTTGGTTCCCTTCTTGGTATCCTTCTTGGTTTCCTCATCGGTGGCTGGCTTCGGTACATCGGCCAGCACTGTCCCCTGGTCCACCCAGTCTCCGTTCTCTACCAGCAGCTTGGCGCCCTTCGGCAAGTCATACTGGTCACTATAGTATTCAGTGCTGATCACCTTGATCCAGCGCGATTCCCCGTCGTGTACTACCTCCGCCAGACCGTCGATCTCGGAGATGACAGAATGGCCTTTAGGTACCCGCGCCTCGAACAGCTCCTCCACCCGAGGGAGACCGCTGGTTATGTCCACGCCGGCTACGCCACCGGTGTGGAAGGTCCTCATCGTAAGCTGAGTCCCCGGCTCGCCGATGCTCTGGGCAGCGATGATACCCACTGCTCCACCCTGATCAACCAGATTCCCGCTGGCCAGGCTACGCCCGTAGCACCGCTGGCAGAGGCCTCGCCTCACCTGGCAGGTCATCGGTGACCGGACATATACCCGATCGATACCGGCCGCCTCTATGAGATCCGCCTTCTCCTCGTCGATCTCCTGGTTGCGCTCCACAATGACCTCGCCGGTGTGAGGGTCGACGGTATCCACTGCCGCCCAGCGGCCGATGATTCTTTCCCGCAGCGACTCCAGAACGCCCCTGTCTGCTGGCTCCGATAGCCAGATGCCGCTCTGGCTGCCGCAGTCCTCCTCCATGACGATCACGTCCTGCGACACGTCTATTAGACGGCGGGTTAGGTAGCCGCTGTCGGCCGTTCGCAGGGCCGTGTCAGCCAGCCCCTTGCGGGCACCGTGAGTGGAAATGAAGTACTCCAGTACGCTGAGCCCTTCGCGGAAGCTACTGCGAATAGGTAGGTCAATGATGCGACCGGAGGGGTCGCTCATGAGACCCCGCATGCCCGCCATCTGGCGGATCTGGGCGATGTTACCCTTGGCACCACTGGAAGCCATCAGGTACACTGACCCGTAGCGGTCCAAGCTGTCCTGAATCGCCGTCTGCATCTTGTCCGTCGTCTCATTCCACACCGCCACCGAGGCGTCATACCGCTCCTGATCAGTGATCAGGCCCATCTCGTACTGCTCCTCGATCTCGGCGATTCGGCCATCGGCCTCCTGCAGCAGGCGGGGCTTCTCCTCCGGCGTCTTAATATCGTTGATGGCGATGGTGGCGCCGGACTTCGTGCAGTAGTGAAAGCCGATGCGCTTGATGTCATCGACCACCTCAGCCGTGCCCTCGCTGCCGAGGAGCTTATGGCACTCCGCGACTAGGGCCTTCAGCGCCTTCTTGTCCATCACCTCATTGTGGAATCCCAACTCCTCAGGCAGGACTTCATTGAAGATGATCCGGCCCACGCTGGTCTCCACAAACTCTCCGCCGATCCTCCGGTCGCGGACCTTGATGCGTGCCCGGAGCTCCACCGACCCCAGGTCATACGCCAGCTTGGCCTCCTCAAAGCTGCCATAGACTCCTCGCGGAGGCATCCCCTCCTTGTACTCCCCACGGCTGTCTGGCTTGAGCATCGTCATGTAGTAGCAGCCCAACACGATATCCAGAGTGGGCGCAACTGTGGGCTCGCCGCTGCTGGGCAACAGCAGGTTATGCGTCGAGAGCATCACCTGCCGCGCCTCCGCCACCGCCTCCCGTGAGAGGGGGACGTGCACAGCCATCTGATCGCCGTCGAAGTCAGCGTTGAAGGCCGTGCAGACCAGCGGATGAATCTGGATGGCGCTCCCCTCAACGAGTACCGGTTCGAAGGCCTGAATGCCCAGCCGGTGGAGGGTCGGGGCGCGGTTCAGCAGCACGGGCCGCGTCTTGATCACCTCATCCAGCACGTCCCAGACCTCGGGCTGGGCCCGTTCGACGATGCGCTTGGCGCTCTTGATGTTATGCGCCATCCCCCCGCTCACCAGGGCATGCATGATGAACGGCTTGAACAGCTCCAGGGCCATCCGCTTAGGCAGACCACACTGGTGGAGTTTCAGATCGGGTCCTACGACGATGACCGAACGGCCGGAGTAGTCCACCCGCTTGCCCAGCAGGTTCTGACGGAAACGCCCCTGCTTGCCCTTGAGCATATCGGACAGCGACTTCAGCTTATGGTTGCCCTGACCGGACACCGCCCGCCCGCGGCGACCGTTGTCGATGAGCGAATCCACCGCCTCTTGGAGCATGCGCTTCTCATTGCGGATTATGATCTCTGGTGCGCCCAGCTCCAGCAGCCTCTTCAGACGGTTGTTACGGTTGATGACGCGGCGGTAGAGGTCATTGAGGTCGCTGGTAGCGAAGCGACCGCCGTCAAGCTGCACCATAGGCCGCAACTCCGGCGGCAGAACTGGCTGGACAGTGAAGATCATCCACTCCGGCTTGTTGCCGCTCTTGCGCAGAGCCTCAACCACCCGCAGACGCTTCACAGCCTTCTTCCGCCGCTGGCCGCTGCTCGATTGTGTCTCCTGCTGAAGCCTCTCCCTCAGCCTATCCAGGTCCAAGCGCTGAAGCATGGTGAGGATCGCCTCCGCGCCCATTCCTGCTGAGAAGACATTGCCGAACCTGTCCTCTAGCTCTCGGTACTTGGCCTCGGTCAGGAGGGTGACACGGTCGTGGACAATGGGGTCCTTGAGCTCATCAAGCTCCACCACCTTTTCATGGTACTCGGCCTCGACCGCCTCCCGCTCCTCCTGCATCTTCTTGATCAGGGGTTCTATCTCCGCCTCAGCGGCCTCTCGCTGCTCTTGGATAGCGGCCTCGGTCTGTGATTCAAGCTCCGGGCGCTTCTCCGTAAGTTCGGCCTCCAGGGCCGAGACCCGCTCCCGGGCGGCGGCTTTCAGCTTCTGCACCGTCTTCTTGAACACCCGCTCGCCCTTGGCCACGATGTCGATGCCTTCCAACGCCACATCCCTCGCGGCTGGCTTGCCCACCTGATCGCTCAACCGCTTCTCCAGAGTCGCCGCCCGCTTCATCACCGCGTCGCCGCCCTTTGATAGCTGATTGTCCAGGCGCTTGAGTTCCTTGTCGCGGCCCGCTTCCAGCTTGCTGATGGCCTCATCCCGCGCGAGCTCAATCTCGGTGATCCGGTCGGCGTACTGCCTTTCCCGCTCCGCCGCCTCCCGCTCCATCTCCTCCCGGAGTCGCTCCATCGCTTGCTTCTTGGCATCCTCGTCAACCTCGGTGACAATGTGCTGAGCGAAGTACAAGACCCGCTCCAGGCTGCGCGGAGAGATGTCCAGCAAGAGGCCCAGACGGCTGGGGGTCCCCTTCACGAACCAGATATGGCTCACCGGGGCGGCGAGCTCGATGTGGCCCATGCGCTCCCGGCGCACCTTGCTGCGGGCCACCTCTACGCCACACTTATCGCAGATGATGCCTTTGTACCGTACACGCTTGTACTTGCCGCAGTAGCACTCGAAGTCCTTGGTGGGACCGAAGATCTTCTCACAGAAGAGACCATCCTTCTCCGGCTTCAGCGTTCGATAGTTTATGGTCTCTGGCTTCAGGACCTCACCATAAGACCAAGATCGAATCTGCTCCGGTGAGGCTAGGGCGATACGGACGGCGTTGAAATCGTTAACTTCCAGCACCTAACAGATCCTCCCCTTCGAATCCCTGCAGATTAATGCCAAGCTCCGGCACCTCCGTCGGCTCCTCCACGAAGGTCACTCGCTCCTCATCCTCGTTCAACACCTCCACCGCCAGGCCCAGACTCTGGAGCTCCTTCACCAGAACCTTGAATGACTCGGGAACACCCGGCTCCAGCACATTCTCCCCTTTGACAATAGACTCATACGTCTTGACACGGCCTACCACATCGTCGCTCTTGACCGTGAGCATCTCCTGCAGGACATGGGCGGCGCCGTAGGCCTCCAGTGCCCACACCTCCATCTCCCCGAACCGTTGACCCCCAAACTGGGCCTTGCCACCCAAGGGCTGCTGAGTGATGAGGGAGTATGGGCCCGTGGAGCGAGCATGTATCTTGTCCTCCACCAGGTGTACAAGCTTCATCATGTAGATGTAGCCCACCGTTATCGGCTGATCGAATGGCTCGCCGGTACGACCGTCATACAGCGTCTGCATTCCAAATATCGGCGGCGCTATCCCCTTCTCCCGGAACACGGTCTCAGCCTTCTCTACCAGGGCTTCCAGGGATAGACCACGTACCCTCTTCTGTCCCATGTCCTGCAGCCACGACTCCAGGCACGCCCGCTTTGCCGATCCCACCTGGTCATCATCCAGAACGTCGCGAGCGTTGTAGCCCTGCTCCTCCAGCCACGACTCCAGCTTCTTGACATCAATCCTGCTGCCGTAGGGGCTGCCATCAGCAGCAGCATCAGAGTCAGGGAGCACGGCGCCGGCCCTTACCGCTAACCAGGCACGCCCCAAGGCATCCTCGATCGTCTTGTCGTTGGCCCCGTCGAATACTGGCGACACAGCCCGGAACCCCAGGGTCTCCGCTACCCAGCCCAGGTGCGTTTCCAGCACCTGCCCCACGTTCATTCGACTGGGCACGCCGACAGGATTGAGAATGATGTCTATGGGAGTACCGTCCGCCAGATAGGGCATGTCCTCCACGGGCAGGATACGAGCGATGACCCCCTTATTCCCGTGGCGGCCCGCCATCTTGTCCCCCTCCATTATCTTCCGCCTCTGGGCGATGGCTACCCGCACTAGTCGGTTCACGCCCGCTGGCAACTCGTCGTGCTCTTCGCGCGAGAATACTCTGACATCGATTACCTTGCCCTTCTCGCCGTGGGGGACTCGCAGAGAGGTGTCCTTCACATCTCGCGCCTTGTCACCGAAGATGGCGCGCAGGAGCTTCTCCTCAGCCGTCAGCTCCGTCTCCCCCTTGGGAGTGATCTTACCCACCAAGATGTCGCCTGGGCCTACCTCGGCGCCAACACAGATGATGCCATCCTCGTCCAGGTTGCGCAGGCTCTCCTCTCCCACGTTGGGGATGTCGCGGGTTATCTCCTCCGGGCCCAGCTTGGTATCGCGGGCCTCGATCTCGTGCTTCTCGATGTGGATAGACGTGAACTTATCCTGCTGCACCACGTTCTCAGAGATGACGATGGCATCCTCGAAGTTATACCCCTCCCAGCTCATGAAGGCGCAGAGAACGCTCTGACCCAGAGCTAGTTCCCCCTCAGCGGTGGACGAGCTATCAGCCAACGTCTGGCCCTTGCTTACCCGTTGGCCCTTTTCCACAATGGGTCGTTGACTGATGCAGGTACCCTGGTTAGAGCGCACGAACTTCACGAGCGGATAGACCTTCTCCCCCTTGCGGTCGTACCTGATCTGGATCTCCCTAGAGCTGACACCGGTCACCACGCCGTCACCCTCAGCACAGACGACCTGTCCGGAGTCCTGGGCCGCCTGACGCTCCATGCCGGTCGCCACCAGAGGGGCCTCCGGGCGCAGCAGCGGCACCGCCTGGCGCTGCATGTTGGAGCCCATGAGCGCTCGCGGAGCATCGTCGTGCTCCAGGAAAGGTATCAGCGAAGTCGCGACACTGAGGATCTGCTTCGGAGAGACATCCATGAACTGCACCCGCTCCGGAAGCTCCATGTGGAAGCGGTCCTCAATGCGCACCTCTACCCTATCCTCCACAAAGTGGTTGGCCTCATCCAAGAGCGCGTTCGCCTGAGCGACGACGTACTTCTCCTCTTCATCCGCTGAGAGGTAGACGATCTCATTGGAGGCATACGGCCTTACCGAGACGGTTTGCGGCGCCAGCGCTGCTATCTTCTTGGCGAGCTGGGGTGTAACCGTCGTCCCCTCCTTTGCCACCATCCGTCTTCGTTGCGTAACCACGGCCTCGCGGATGATTCGCCCTACCAGATCGGGGGAATCATTCGGCAGCTCCTTCACAACCTTGCGGTAAGGCGTCTCGATGAAGCCGAATTCATTGATGATAGAGTAGGTGGCCAGGCTGCCGATGAGGCCGATATTGGGCCCCTCCGGCGTCTCAATCGGACAGATACGACCGTAGTGAGTATGATGCACGTCGCGCACATCGAAGCCCGCTCTGTCCCGGGAGAGGCCGCCGGGCCCCAACGCCGACAGCCTGCGTTTGTGCGTCAGCTCTGCCAGGGGATTAGTCTGGTCCATGAACTGGGAGAGCTGAGAGCCACCGAAGAACTCCTTCATGGCCGCTACCACCGGCCGGATGTTGATGAGAGCGCTCGGCGTTGCCTGGTCAGGGTCGGTGATAGTCATCCGCTCCCGTACAACCCGCTCCATGCGCAGCAGGCCGATGCGGAACTGATTCTGGATCAGCTCCCCCACGGCTCGGACCCGTCGGTTGCCAAGGTGGTCGATGTCATCGGATTGCCCCTGGCCGTTGGTCATTCGGATCATCTCGGCAACGATGGCCCTCAGATCCTCCGGCACCAGCGTCCGCGTCTCCTGCCCGGCCTTCAGCTCTAGTCGCTTATCGACCTTATATCGCCCCACCTTCCCCAGGTCATAGCGCCGAGGGTTGAAGAACAACGAGTTGATCAGCCCGCGAGCGTTATCCAGGGTTGGCGGGTCGCCGGGCCGCAGGCGCTTATAGAAGTCCAGGAGGGCCTCTTCCTTGTTCTGGCAAGACTCCTTCTCTATGGTGGAGAGGATGTACTGGTGCTCCGGATGATTATCCACGTCGCCGAATATGGCCAGGAGCCGCTCATTGTTTCCCGCCTCAGCGTCGTCTCCCGTCCCCTCCTCACCATCGACGGCCCGCAAGAGCGTGGTGACGGGGATCTTGCGCTTGCGGTCCACCTTCACTGAGATGATGTCCTTGTTGCTGACCTCAAACTCCAGCCAGGCGCCGCGGTTGGGGATCAGCTTGGCATAGCAAAGGTCGCGACCGCTGGTCGGGTCACTCTCCAGAGTGAAGTAGACGCCCGGCGAGCGGACTAGCTGCGACACTACGACCCGTTCCGCGCCGTTGATAATGAAGGTGCCTTTGTCAGTCATGAGGGGAAAGTCCCCCATGAACAGCAACTGCTCCTTCACCTCGCCCGTCTCCTTGACCGTCAGAGACACCCACACCCGTAGAGGTGCCGCATAGGTCATGTCACGCTCCCGGCACTCCTGCTCTGAGTACTTGGGCTCGCCGAACTCATAGTCTCCGAACCTCAGCTCCATGCGGGTGCCGGTGAAGTCCTGCACGGGCGAAATCTCGTCGAAGAGTCCCCGCAGGCCCTCGCTCTGAAACCAGTGGAACGAGTTCAGTTGAATCTGAATGAGGTTTGGAACGTCTAGGACATGGGCAATCTTGGCGTAGGATTTCTCAACGGCGGAGATACCATTCCCAGCACGGACTGTGTCTCTGGAGATCGTCATGAAACTCCTCTCCTCAAGAGGTCTGAAGTCCGCAGTCTCTTGTGGTTAGAAAACAGACGCTACCTACCCTGATCCTTATTATGGGGAATTGGAGGCAAGGGGATTTTCTGTCTAGCCAAGCAATAGTCTAGCAGGATACGCTCGAAACGTCAACTACGTAGTATACAACACCCTTGCCAACATTGCAACCCCATGCACCGGACAATTATAGAAGCGCTCGCATCCCGTCCCTGCGCCTGCTACAATTCGAAGGGCAGAGCCCGCCCGACGATAGCATGTCAGAGGCAGCCATGGCTCAGACAGCTCCCAAGAGCAAGTCCTTGGTCATAGTCCTCACCGGCCACGGCAAGGGGAAGACGACCGCTGCCCTGGGCATCCTCCTGCGCGCCTGGGGCCGGGGCCTGCGAGTGGCCATGCTGTCCTTCATCAAGACCAAGACCAGCAACTACGGCGAGCACCGCGCAGCCAAGAAGCTGGGGGTGGAGATCATCCCCGTCGGCGGCGGCTACACCTGGCTCTCCAAAGATATCGAGAAGGACAAGGCCCTGGCGCGGGAAGGCTGGGAGCTGGCCCAGGAGAAGATCGGCTCCGGTCAGTACGACGTCGTCATCCTGGACGAGTTCACCTACCCCCTGTCCTACGATTGGCTGCCCATGAGCGAAGTGCTGGACTTCCTGCGAAACCGCCCCGAGAACGTCCACGTCGTCATCACCGGCCGCGACGCCCCTGATGCCTTGATTGACTTCGCTGACCTGGTGACCGATATGCGAGAGGCAAAGCATCCCTACCATAAGAAGGTCAAGGCTGTGCCCGGCATCGACTTCTAGCGTTGCCGCCTCGTCCATGCTGGGCTCCGCCTGCGTCGACAGCGTTCACTGTCCGACGATCTGATAGTCGTCCGTTTCCTGAGACAAGGTGCAGCCCGTGATCCCCGTCGGCGATAGCCTCCGTTCGCGCACCACGCCGTATGTCAACCTGGCGATCATCGCCCTCAACCTGTTCGTCTTTGTCTATGAGCTCTCCCTGGGGAGCGAGGTCAGCCGGAATCAGTTCTTCTGTGATTGGGGGACCATCCCCCGCGATGTGACGAACCTCTTTGCCCCTCCCAGCCGTCCCGAGCTCGTGCTGGGGCCCTGTGGCCTCTCCTCCTCCCAGGTGGAGGCCGACGTCCTGCTTCGCCCCTTTACGGCTATGTTCATGCATGCCGGCTGGCTTCACATCCTGGGGAATATGCTCTTCCTGTGGATCTTCGGCGACAACGTGGAGGACGCCCTGGGTCACGTTCGCTACCTGGTCTTCTATCTGCTGTGTGGGCTTGGGGCGGCAGCCGCCCACATCCTGATGGGCCCTCAAGATGTGCTTCCCGCGGTTGGGGCCAGCGGTGCCATCGCCGGGGTGATGGGCGCCTACCTGGTGCTCTACCCCAGAGCGAACATCGCCGTGATCATTCCCTGGTTCATCCTCTACGGCGCCTTCTACGTTCCCGCCGTGTTCCTGATCGGCTTCTGGTTCCTCATGCAGCTCTTCAGCGGCGTGGCCTCCATCGGCTATGCCACCGGTGGTGGTGGCGGTGTCGCCTGGTGGGCCCACGTTGGCGGCTTTCTCGTCGGCATGCTGCTGGTCAGCCTATTCCGACCTCAGCGCCGAGGCCCCTATAGACCGGTCCGCTACCCGTAGTTGTGCAGGGTAGAGGGCCTTATCGCCGGGGCTCTCTACGAGCCCGAAACCTGCCACTCCTCGAGGCGAACGTCGATGGTCATCTCCTTCCCCTCCCGCTCTATACGAAGCGTCACCACGTCGCCCACCTGCCTGGAGTCGATGTAATCGGCAAGCTCGTCAAAATCCGCGATCTCCTCATCATCGATGGCGACGATGACATCGCCGCCGGGAGGAACGGATAACCCATTGCCGCTTGTAGTCGACCTCGCCCCACGCAGACCCGCTTGACCGGCGGCGCTATCGGGGTCAACCTCCGCTACATATACCCCCTCTTCCACCGACAAGCCTAGCTGTTCGGCCAGATCGGGGGTTACGGTTCGGCCGGCTATGCCCAGCCGTGGATGGGTCACCGTCTCCCCCGCCAGCATCTCAGGCAGAGAGCGCTTGGCTGCGTTGATGGGCACCGCATACCCCACGCCTACGAACACGCTTCCTCCCGTGGGATTCTCCACGGCTGTGTTTATACCTATGACTTCACCCTGAGAATTGACCAGCGGCCCGCCGGAATTGCCGGGATTAATCGCGGCGTCCGTCTGGATGAGCTGGCGGATAGGGCGGCTCCCACTCTCCGACAGCGTGCGGTCGAGGCCGCTGACGATCCCCGCCGTGACCGTTCCCTCCAGGCCGAACGGGTTCCCGATGGCGATGACCTCCTCCCCTATGCGTACCGCATCGGAGTCACCCAGCGTGGCCGGCGATAGCTCTTCCGGCGGCAGGTCCGCCTTGATGACAGCCAGATCGCTGCCGGGATCGCTTCCCACAAGCTGAGCATCGGCGGTGGTCTCGTCCCAGAGCGTTACCTGGAGCTCGCGGGCGTTCTCCACCACGTGGTAGTTGGTCAGGATATGGCCCTCCTCGTCGATGACGACGCCTGAGCCCAAACCCTCGCTTGGGACATTGCCAAAGATGCTCTGACTTGTAGTCATGGTAGAGATACGCACCACCGAGGGCCTGGTCTGTTCGTACAGGTCGGCTATCGAACCCTCATCGGTAGTAGAGGCCGGCGTGGCCTCGGCCGTCGCGGTTGGGGTTACGGTCTCTTCCGTCGTCGACTCAGATGATTGACAGCTCACCGCAACAGCTCCGCCCAGGGCCGCGACTGAGACGATGAGCAGTGCGATGAGTAGGTTCCTGACGAAGGTGCTTGTCCTCATGGCAGCCTCACCCTTCCTCCTCCCTTGTACTGTGCTCGATCAACCCTATAGTAATATGATCGCTGCGGTTGCCTAAGCATCTGTTAGACATTGATGAAAAGACTGTTAAACGCCCCCCGTATCACAAGGGCGACCGAGCACCGACGGACAGGTCAGGGTGCCCGACCGCGCCCGACCAGTCGACTCTGTTGCCCTCCATCGGGTCAGATGATACAATCGCCTCGCTATCACCTCCTAAGGTGCCGCTGAGTTGTCTCCCAGCAAAGTCCTACTGCGCGTGCCGGCGACGTCGGCCAACCTGGGCCCCGGCTTCGATTGCCTGGGCCTGGCCCTCGACCTGTGGGCACAGTTCACGCTGGAGACGCACGATGCCCCCGTGCCCCCTCCCGACAACCCGTTGCTCGGTATGGTGCTGGCCGCCGCCGAGGCCTACTACGCCGCGGCCGGCGTCGAGGCGCCGCCGGGGCTGTCCATCGATTGGCAGGGCGGCTTTCCGGTGGCCCGAGGCCTGGGAGCCAGCGCCGCCGCCCGCGCCGCCGGGCTGGTGGGTGCCAACGTCCTCGCTGGCGGGCCCCTGAGCATCGAGGAGCTGCTGCCCCTGGGTGCTGGTCTGGAGAGCCACGCCGACAACATGGCCCCCGCGCTTCTTGGGGGGCTTCAGGTGGCCGTCTGGGAGGGGCAGAGGGTGACCCACACGTCAGTGCCGGTGCCACCCCAACTCAGGGTGGTGCTCCTCGTGCCTGACCGGAAGATGCCTACCAGGGAGAGCCGTCGCCTGCTGCCGCAGGAGGTCTCCCGGCAGGACGCCGTCTACAATGTGGGACGCGCTGCCCTTCTCGTGGCGGCGCTGTCGGCGGGACGCTTAGACCTGCTCGACACAGCCACCGGCGACCGCCTCCACCAGCCGGCGCGGTCGAAGCTCCTACCGGGCATGGAGCAGATAATGGCCTCCGCTCGCCAGGCGGGAGCCCTATGCGCCTATCTTTCCGGCGGGGGCTCGACAATATCCGCCTGGACAGTGCAAAATGAGCAGCAGATCGCTCAGGCCATGCTGGGGGCGGCCCAGTCGGCAGGCAACAGCGGCGAGACCATCATTACCAGACCCAGCGAGAGTGGGGCGGAGATCATCAGCATAGAATAGGTAGGGAGAACATGGCGATCATCGTTCAGAAGTACGGCGGCACCTCCTTAGGTGACGCCGAGAAGGTCAAGAACGTAGCCCGACGCATCATCGCCCGCAAGGAGCAGGGCAACGACATGGTGGTGGTAGTGTCGGCAATGGGCAAGACCACCGATCAGCTTATCGAGCTGGCGGAGCAGATAACCGACCACCCAGAGGACCGTGAGATGGACGTCCTCATGTCCACCGGCGAGACCGTATCCAGCACGGTTATGGTAATGGCTCTGCACGCCATGGGCCACGACGCCATCAGCCTGAGCGGAGGGCAGGCCGGGATCAGGACCGACAAGGTTCACAGGAAGGCCCGCATCCTCGCCATCGACCCTAAGCGGGTGCATCAGGAAGTGGGAAAGGGACGCATCGTCATTGTGGCCGGCTTCCAAGGCTTGACTCAGGACGCCGATATGGACATCGCCACCCTCGGTCGCGGCGGCTCTGACACAACGGCGGTGGCCCTTGCGGCGGCCCTGAAGGCTGAGAGCTGCGAGATCTACACAGACGTAGAGGGCATCTACACGACCGACCCTCGCGTCGTGCCTGAGGCCCGCAAGCTCGACGAGATAAGCTACGAGGAGATGCTGGAACTGGCCAGCGTCGGCGCCAAGGTTATGCACGCGCGCGCCGTCGAGCTGGGCGGAGTATACAACATGCCGATCCTGGTGGCCTCCAGCTCCAAGGAGGTGCCCGGTACCCTGATTCACGGAGGTGTTTCTATGGAGCAGTTCAAGAAGGTTCGCGGCATCGCCCATGACCTGGACGTGGCCAAGGTTACTGTCAGAGGGGTGCCGGACCGACCGGGCATCGCCGCTGCGATCTTTGGGCCCCTGGCCGACTCTCACATTTCGGTAGACACCATCGTCCAGAACGCCAGCGAGGAGAACCTGACCGACGTCACCTTTACCGTCTCCCGCAACGATCTGCGGAGGGCCCTGCCCATCATGGAGAAGACGGCCAAGGAGATCGGGGCCCCCGAGGTGGTGACCGATGACAAGCTGGGCAAGGTTAGCATCGTGGGGACGGGCATGCAGTCCGGCCCCGGCTACGCCTCGCTCATGTTCCGGACCTTGTTTGAGAAGGGGATCAACATCGAGATGATCTCCACCAGCGAGATCCGCATCACCTGCATCGTCCACGAGG
>CAZSRY010000004.1:0-24372 GCA_964609475.1 uncultured Dehalococcoidia bacterium | reverse complement strand
GCCCGCAGACGCCGCACCCGCTCCTCGATGGGAGGATGGGTGCTGAGCAGCTTCACCATGCCACCGCCGCGGAACGGGTTCACGATGTACATGTGGGCGGTGGCCTCCGTGACACCGTTGTCCGGCAGGGGGCGAAGCTGGACACCCTGATGCAGCTTCAGGAGGGCGCTGGCCAGGGCCTCCGGGTCGTGCACCATGCGGGCGCCCGTCTCGTCGGCCTGGAACTCGCGGGAGCGGGAGATCGCCATCCGGATTAGGGTAGCCGCAATAGGCGCCAGGATGATCGTGGCCAGAAGGCCGATCAAGGCCAGCGGGTTGTCGCGGCCGCCCCGGCGCCCGCCGCCGAACAGCAGCGTCCACTGGAGCATCCAGGCGACCATGGTGATGGCGCCGGCGACCGTGGCGACGACGGTCTGGATGAGGATGTCGCGGTTGCGTATGTGCCCCAGCTCGTGGCCGATGACGCCGCGCAACTCACGCTCGTCGAGGATGCGCATGATGCCGGTCGTCACAGCGACAGCCGCCTTCTTGGGGCTGCGGCCGGTGGCGAAGGCGTTCGGCGTATCTTTCTGGATGACATAGACGCGCGGCTTGGGCAGGCCGGCCAGGCCCACCACCTCCTCGACTATCGAGTGGAGGCGCGGCTCCTGCTCCGGCGTCACCTCGTGGGCGCCGGCCATGCGCAGAGCGAGCTTGTCGGAGAACCAGTAGGAGCCGAAGTTGATCACGGCCGCCAGGACGAGGAAGCCGATCATGCCCGCGTAGCCGCCGATGAGCCAGCCGATGCCGACGAGCATGGCGCTCAACAGGCTGAAGAGAAAGAGGGTTTTGAGGTTGTTCATTCAAGTACCTCCCTGCCCATCGACGTGATCACCGCCCGCCAGTCAGTGATCACATTCCTACATATCCATTATACACCGGCGAAGGTCCTGTCAGAGAAAAGGGGAAGGAGGGGGCCGCCCCCGTATAGGAGGCAGCCCCCGGATGTAAGGTCTCGAACCCAGCGGCCGCCGGCTAGATCTCCATCGACTGGGCCACCAGCTCGCGGTGGAAGTCGGCGTCGCCCCACATCAGGTCCGCCATCTTCTGACGGCGGAAGTAGAGCTGGATCTTGTAGTCCTCGGTGAAGCCGATACCACCGTGAATCTGCTGGCCGTGGGCGACGACGCGCCGCGTGGCCTCGTTGCACCAGGCCTTGGCCATGTGGACGGTCTGCACGGCGTCGGGCTCATCCTCGGCGAGCGCCCAAGCGGCCCTGTACATCAGGAAGCGAGAGCCGTCGACGTCAGAGATCATGTCGGCGCACTTGTGCTGGATAGCCTGGAAGCTGCCGATAGGCCGGCCGAACTGGACGCGCTCCTTGGCGTAGTCGACGGTGATCTCGAAGTCCATCTGGGCCAGGCCGACGAGGTAGGCGCACTCGAGGACGGTGGCCCTGAGCAATATCTTGCTGAGGGCCGCCCAGCCCTTGTCCACCTCTCCCAGGACGTTGGCCTTGGGCACCTCGACGTTCTCGAACTTGACCTCCGCCTGCTTGTCACTGGCGATCGTCTTGAGGAGGGTCTGGCTGATGCCCTTGCTCTTGGCGTCCACCAGGAAGAGGGTGATGCCCTCCTCGGGGTCAGCGCCCTTCTTGGTGCGGGCGGCGACCGTCATGTAGTCGGCGACGTGGGAGTCGCGGATGAAGAGCTTGGTGCCGTTGAGCACGAACTTGTCGCCCTCAGCCTTGGCCTCAAGCTGAACGCCCTCGGCGTCAAAGCGGGCGGACGGCTCAGACACGGCCAGCGTCCAGATCTGCTCGCCGGTGGCTATCTTGGGCAGGAACTCCTTCTTCTGCTCCTCGCTGCCCCAGTCCAGGAGGGGAATGGCGCCACCGACCATGGTGGGCAGGAAGGGCCCCGGCACGAGAGCCCGGCCGAACTCCTCTGTAAGGATGATGAGGTCGAGAAAGCCCATGCCGCTGCCCTCGTATTCGGGCGGGATAATCAGGCCCTGCCAGCCCTGGTCGACCATGCCCTTCCAGAGCTCTGGTGAGTAGCCCTTCTCATCCTTTTCCATCTCGCGGACGAGCTTCTCCGGGCACTCCTTCTCCAGGAAGTCGCGGGCGAAGTTCTTCAGCAGCTCTTGCTCCTCGCTAAGTCCCAGATCCATTGTTGTCTCCTTTCCTATCGTCTTTCGTATATCTATCGAAACCGCGGTACGGGGTGGGTCTCAGCCTCCGGTCTAGTCCCGGGGCAGACCTAGCCCCCTCTGGGCAACGATGTTCCTCTGAATCTCCGACGTGCCGGCCTCGATGGGGTAAGCCATCGAACGGAGGTACTGGTGACACCAGCGACCACCCAGCGGCGCCAGCGGGCTACCGATATGCAGTTCCCCATACATGCCCAGCACTTTCATCTGGGTGCGGGCGATGCGCTGGTGCAACTCCGCTGAATAGAACTTGAGCAGAGAGGCCTCATAGTTGGGGATAAGACCGCGGTTCTGCATGCTGGCGATCCGGTAGGAGAGCATGCGCCCGACCTCCGTCTCAATCAGGCGGTCGGCCATCTCGAGCCGGAGCATGGGGTTGGTCTTCAGAGCGCTGATAGGTTCGTCGGCGTGCATCTGGGCGTACTCAATCATCTCCTCCACCTCCTGCCTCATGCCGATAGCGGAGCCGACGCTGGAGCGCTCGAAGTCGAGGGTGGTCATGGCGACATACCAGCCGCGGTTCTCCTCCCCAACCACGTTCTCCTTGGGTACGCGCACGTTGTCGAAGAAGACCTCGTTGAACTCATGGGCACCGGCCATGTTGGTAAGGGGACGGACCTCGATACCCGGCGACTTCATATCGATGATGAAGTAGGTGATGCCCTTGTGCTTGGGGACATCGGGGTCGGTGCGCGCCAAGAAGATCCCCCACTTTGCTACGTGGGCGATGGTCGTCCAGATCTTCTGGCCGTTGAGCACGTAGTCGTCCCCGTCCTTCACAGCGCGCATGCGGAGGGAGGCCAGGTCGGAGCCCGCCTCCGGCTCGGAGTAGCCCTGGGTCCAGATGTCCGTACCGGCGAGCATACCAGGCAGCCACTTCTTCTTCTGCTCCTCGGTGCCATGGACGATAATGGTGGGGCCGGCCATGCCCAAGCCAATGATCAGGTGCAGCGGCCGGGAAGCGCGGTGGATCGCTACCTCCTCATTGAAGATGAACTGCTGTATCTGGCTCATGCCGGCGCCGCCGTACTCCTTAGGCCAGGCAGGGGCGATCCAGCCGCGCTCGGCGAGCTTCTTGAACCAATCGCCGCTACCGATTATCCGCTCTTCGATCGTTACCCCACGCTCAAACTTAGGGGCGTTCTTCCCAATGAATTCCACCACCTCCTTGCGGAATGCGGCTTCCTCTGGCGAATCCCTTAGGTCCACTCTCTTCCTCCCTCTTCTCTAGGGTGTCCAGGCCTTGAGTTCGGGCGCTGAAAATCGGGCTCCCGCTTCTCCATGAAGGCCCTGATGCCCTCGCGATGCTCTGCCGTAGCCATGCACTGGGCGGAGAACTGCTGCTCGCGGGCCAACGCCTCCGACAGGGTAGAATCGAGGCTTCGGAATATGGCCTCCTTGGCCTTCCTCAGGGCGAAGGCGGGGCCGTCGGCGATCGTCTTTGCCAGCTCCATGGCCTCCGGCATCAGCCTGTCGGCCGGGACGACTTTGCTGACCAGTCCTATCTCGTAGGCCTCGCGGGCCTCGATGCTCCTGGGAACATACATGAGTTCGCAGGCCTTACCCAGTCCCACGATACGGGATAGCAGGAAGGAGGAGCCGAATTCCATCGTCAGGCCAATGCGCATAAATATGGTATTCAGCTTGGCCTCCTCGGAGGCGATCCTGATATCGCAGTTGAGGGGGAAGGTGAAGCCCACCCCCACTGCGTGGCCGTTGATGGCGGCGATGCTGGGCTTGCCAAACAGAAGTTGCTCCTGAAGACCGGCAAAATCAACACCGGCCTCCTGCTTCTCCTCGGTTTCGACCGAGCTATCGGCCTCTTGGACATCAGCGCGGCGCTTGAATTCATCGACGACGTCGGCGCCGGCGCAGAAAGCGCGGCCGGCTCCGGTGATGACGATGGCCCCCACGTTGTCGTCCTCGTTGGCCTGCTGCAGGGCATCCCTTATCTCCGTTGCCATGCTCAAGGTCCAGGCGTTCAGCCTTTCCGGCCGGTTAAAGGTTATGACAGCCACCCGGCCCTGGGTTTCATAGAGAATGTATCGGTAGCTCACGGACACCTCCCTGCCGACCGACTACTCGCGGGGCAGGCCCAAACCCCGCTGGGCCATGATGTTGCGCTGAATCTCATTGCTGCCGGCATAGATCGTCACGCCCACAGTCCACAGATACAGATACTTTATCCTTCCTTCCAGCGGCGCCCACTTTGACTCCTCGTCGAGCGCGCCGTACAGTCCCATGAGGTGGACTCCCGTGTTGGCCACGCGCTGCTGAAGCTCCGTGCCGAAGGTCTTGGCCATCGACGCCTGATAGTTGGGAACGAGCCCCCTGCTCTGCATCCAGGTGACGTTGTAGTTGATCAGCCTTGATGCCTCGATCTCGATCGCCAGCTCGGCCAGCCTGTGGCGAACCAGCGGATCCTTGAGAATGGGCTCGCCGTTTCGCTTGGTCTCTCCGGCCCACTCTATCAAGTCCTCCAGGGTGCGAAGGCACTCAGCGGAGAAGCCGATAGAGGAGCGCTCGAAGTCGAGGGTGGTGAGGGCGACGTACCAGCCGCGGTTCTCCTCGCCGATCATCTGATCCTTGGGCACCCGCACTTCATCGAAGTAGGTGTCGTCGAAGCCTGCCTTGCCCGCCATGTTGACGATGGGCTGGGTGCTGATGCCGGGCGACTTCATGTCCACCACAAAGTAGGAGATGCCGCGGTGCTTGGGCGCGTTGGTGTCGGTCCGGGCCATGACGTGCATCCACTGGCCGTGGCCGCCCATAGTGGTCCACGTCTTCTGGCCGTTGAGGATGTAGTCGTCGCCATCCTTCACCGCCCGCAACTGGAGGCTGGCCAGGTCAGAGCCGGCGTTGGGCTCGCTGAACCCCTGCGACCAGACCACCTCGGAGTTGGCGATGGGCGGCAGGAAGCGCTTCTTCTGCTCCTCGGTGCCGTGGATCATGAGGCAAGGGCCTATCATGTACACACCCTGCCCATCGACGACACGGGCGCCGACGTAGGCCATCTCCTCGCGGAGAACAAGCTGCATCATGTGGCTGGCGCCCTGGCCGCCGTACTCCTTGGGCCAGTGCATGTTGAGCCAACCCTTCTTCCCCAGCCTCTTCTCGAACTCCCAGGCGCCGTCGAATTGCTTGGGGTCCTCCAGGTCAGCATGACCCAGCGTCCATTCCTTCTTCAGGAACTCCTTGACGTCGCGCCTGAACGCCTCCTCCTCTTCCGTGAATCTAAAGTCCATGTCTAACTCCCTTCAAACCAAGTAATACTGACTACCTCTCTTGGAACCGTGGCTCCCTCCTCTCCAGAAAGGCCCGTACGCCCTCTCTGAAGTCATCCGTGTCAGCGTTGAGGGCGATAGCCCGCCGTTCGTACTCCAGTTGTGACTCCAAGGTCTCATCATGGGCACGACGCACAAGGTCCTTGGCGGCGGCAATAGCCGAGGCCGGGCCGCCGGCCAGCCGCTGGGCCAGCTCGCTGGTGACGGACTCCAGATCGGCCTCCGGCACCAAGCGGTTCACCAGGCCCAGTCGATGGGCCTCCGTCGCATCGATCGTTTCCGCCGTCAGGAGCAGCTCCAGCGCCTTGTTCATGCCCACCATCCGGGCCAGGTAGTAGCTGGTGCCGCCGTCCGGGGAGAGGCCCAATCGAAGATAGGCCGTGCTGAAGCGGGCCGTGTCGGCGGCGACCGTCAGGTCACAGGCGAGGGCCAGCCCGACCCCCGCCCCGGCGACGGCCCCGTGCACGCGGGCGATGACAGGCTTGGGCATCCTGTGCAGAGAGACGATGGTGGGATGCAAGCGCAGGAGCAGCTCCTTCAGGTAGCCCGACGGGCTGCCGTCCAGCGTCTCGGCCATCGCCTTGACGTCGCCACCGGCACAGAAAGAGCGGCCGGCGCCGCCGATGACGACCACGCGCACGCCCCCGTCGGCCTCACACCTCATGACGGCCGCCAGGAGAGCCTCCGCAAGCTCCATATCGAGGGCATTGAGGCTCTGAGGCCGGTTAAGGGTGATGGTAGCTATTCCACCTTCCCTGGAGAGGCGCACCGCCTCAGAGCTCACGGCCCGGCCCTCCCTGACTCTCTGGCGTTCATGTCGGTATCTCCTCCACAGAGGCAGGCGTCGAAGGCAGGTGATCGTAGGGGACGGCGCCGGCGACCGGCTGGAGCCTCTTGACATCCGCGTCCGGCCGCAGGGAGTCGAGGAAGTGCCGTACCCAGACCTCTACCTTATGACGGCTGATATCCTGGCCGAAGCCGAGCAGGTGGATCACGTCGATGTTGAGTCCCATGCCCAGGAACTGCCAGGAGACGACCTCAGTGTCCACCTCGGGGTGCACCAGGCCGCGGCGCTTCCCGTCATCGACGATCTCACGGAAGAACTGGACGAAGGAAGCGAAGTCCCGGTGCAGGGCCGCCTGGATATCGGGGTCGTCGGCCTCGAGGAGGGCCTGGAACTGGAGCTTCATGACGGCGGAGCGGCTATTGATGTGATCATAATAGCTGAGACCGATGTTCCAGAGGGTCTCGATGGGGTCCTCGACCTCGGCGGCGATGCGCTGCCAGATGTCGAGGAGATTGACGGCCGTCACGTTCAGAGTGGAGAGGAAGATGTCCTTCTTGCCGGAGAAGTAGCGATAGAGGGCGGGCTCGGAGACGCCCGCTGCCTTGGCCAGATCGGCGGTGTTTACCTTCCAGTAGTTGGAGGACGCGAAAACCGCTCTCGCGCTCTCGATGATGCGCTGCCTGCGCTCTGCGGCGGGGAGCCTTCGTGCTCTGGCCATGACAAACTAGTTAGTGAACGTTCACTACCAAAAGGCCAGCTAAAGGTACACCCCACCGCGGTAGCTGTCAAGACAGAGCAGATGGGAAAAGAGGCGCTCAGCCCTCCTCCTCCGCTTCTGGCTCTTCCCTGGCGCGCTTTTCCTCCCCCTGACGCCGCTTTTCTTCCTCTTCCTTCGCCAGCTCCACCTGCTCCTCCAGGGCCTCTTCCAGCGACCCCTCGGCCTCCTCCTCCGGCTTGGGGATACGGGCCTCCATCCTCTGGCCAAGGATGGCATAGCGGTTGACGCCCAGGTAGTGGAGAGGCTTCTCGTCGTCGTCCTCCAGAAGCCAGGTCTCGTCGAAGGCCTCGACGTTGGCGGCGGCGGCCAGTATCCGGCCGACGAACAGCACATGGTCGCCGGTGCGGAGGGTGTCCTCCAGGCCGCACTCGATGTAGGCCAGGCAGCCCTCTATGAGCGGCGCCTCGACGCGTCGGGCCTTGAACGTGGGCAGCTTCGTCAGCTCGAACTTGTCCACCTCGCTGCCGCTGGTGCTGCCCAGGTACTGGACGTGGTGGAGAAGACGGCGGCTGGGGATATTGAGGGCGAACTCCTCGCTGTTGCGGATCATGTCGTAGCTGTGGCGGGTCGGGTGTATGGCCACGCCCACCAGGGGAGGCTCGAAGCTGAGAGGGGTGACGAAGGTGGCCGGCATGACGTTGTTCTTGCCGTGCCAGCTACTGGTGACCAGGGCGACGGGGCCACCTCCCAGGAGGCGGCGGGCATCGGTTTCGGCTATCGGACGTCTCATGGGGCCCTCCTAGAGCAGCAGCTACCTGGATTTGCCATGCATGGGTGAGAATCAGCAAAGCTGAAGATAGTATAGCATCCACGGACGGCCGGTTGAGGACAGCCCTTCCCGCTCACCACCGCTTGCCCCGAAACGGCGGCGTCACTATGATCTGCCTATTCCGCTCTGGGATAAAGAGCATCCCTCAACGCCGGAAAAGATCGACAACTAACAGGGAGAGAGGAGCATATGGAAGAGTCGATTCGAAACATGCTGAAGCAGAGCATCGGCATGACCGACGAGGATATCGACAGGATGCCCCCGGGGATGCAGAAGCTCGTCTCCTCAGGGCTGCCCTACAAGATCATCGCCGAGGTGACCGACGTCGAGTACTGCTTCGCCGGCTGCAAGGTGGGCGACAAGCTGGTAATCGGCCCCTTCGGGTCCACGGTGAATACTGAGGAGTCGACCTGCCCCCTTTGCCTGGGGGCGCTCGCTCCCCTGATGGAGCGCGTCCACCTGATGTGGGACCGCATCGCGGAGGGGCTGGACCCCAACGAGGCCTGGCTCCAGCACTCGGTATGCTTCGACTCCGGCCTGGACAGGGGCGGCCTGGGTCACGTAACCTTCAAGGTCTACGCCGACAAGATAGCCTAGCCGTAGGTCGACCTCTCCGTCTCGCGATGGGGTTCGCTCACCGCTCCTTCAGGCCCTCGACGGCCTCCCTGTCGGCGGCGGAGAAGGCGCACAGCGTGCTCTCGATGTCCGGACACTCCGCGATGGCGCGGGCCATCGCCCCGGCCACCTCCCTGGGGGCCACGCCGACGATGCCCGCCCCCAGCAGCGGAAAGCCGGCGCTCTTCAGCCCCAGGTCGCGACATAGCTGGAGGGCGGCCCTCGTCCCCCGGTAGATGTCGTCCAGGCTGGCGCGGCGGCCGCTCGTGTAGTCGATGGTGGGCACGTGGATGACGCAGCGGGCCCTGAGGCTGCCGGCGGTGGTGGCGACGGCCTTCCCCAAATCGCACCAGCCGATGCCGTCGCTCTCCTCCTGGATGACACGTCCCCCGGCGCGGACGATTGCCGCGGCCACCCCGCCGCCATGCTTGAGCTGCGTGTTGGCGGCATTGACTATCGCATCAACCTCTAGCTCCGTGACCGGGCCGTAGTGGATCTTCATCTGAAACACCCCCTCACCTGGCAGCGGCGCTCTGGTCAAAGGCGCCACTAAGATGATAATATCTCTGCCAGATGGGGCAACCCCCGGGGAGGTGCTTGATGAGAAACAGACGGATGACGAGAATCGCGGGCTGGGTGTGCATTCTGGCCGCGGCCCTGCTGCTGGCGACGGCGTGCGGGGGTGGCGAGGACGAAGAAGGCATACCTCGAACAACCTGCAAGCCGGCGCAACCGGTGGTATTCAGCACTCCCACAGACCTGCCGGAGGGATTGGCGGAGTACGGGTCGCCGGAGAGAGGCTACCGCGTCCGCTACCCCAGCGACTGGATCTCGCAACCTAACCAGTTGTCGCTCTACAACATCGGCGGCGACGCCTTTATCTCGTCCGAGCCGGGAGAGCAGATCAAACCCAACCTGTCGGCCAGCTGCGAGACCCTCCCCGTCGGAACCACCTCCAAGGAGTTCCTGGATTCAAAGCTGTATGTACTAGAGACGCTTCGCGGCGAGAGACCGCAGATCACAGAAGAGCTGGAGGTGGACGGCAAAGAGGCCTTCGCGATCGAATACACCATCAGGCGGGAGGATACACCCGAGCCGTTGACGGCGGAGAAGATCGAGGTACTCTTCGCCGACGAGCTGGGGGGGTGGACCCTGGCCCTGGCCGTGCCCGAGGGGATGCTGGAGACGTACCGACCGATCTTCGACGATTTCGTAGCTTCATTCCAGGGACCGTGACAGGCCTTGACGGCCTGTCTTATATAGGGGGCGGCGGCACGGGCACCTGCTCGCCGGCAGGTAGGCTGGTGGCTGCGCTTTGCGGTGGGGTTGATTGTCTGCCCGCGCCGCCGGGCTCATCCTCCGGTTTGTTTGCTGGCCAATACTCCCTAGGAGGGCTGAATAGCTTGGTGCCACGTGTCAAGAAGAGACCACGGTCACCAGCTAACAAACCCCAATGCCGGGTCTTTCCGGTAGGACGAGTGAGCACAGGATAGCAGCCCGATAGGCAGGCTAGGTATTAGGGAACCCCCTAGAATCGCTCCTGCAAGCCCCTACTTACAGCGAAGGCCGTACCATTCTCCAAGGGAAGAGCGATGGCCGGGCGCATCCTAGTCGGCACCTGCTCCTGGACGGACAAGAGCCTCATCGATTGCGGCCGCTTCTACCCGCCCGAAGCCAGGACAGCGGAGGAGCGTCTGCACTTCTACTCCTCTCGGTTCCCCGTCGTGGAGGTAGACAGCACCTACTACGGGCTGCCCTCGGAGAGGAATTCCGCGCTCTGGACGGAGCGCACCCCGGACGAGTTCACTTTCGATATCAAGGCGTTCCGGTTGCTCACACATCACCCCACGCCGCCGAAGGCCCTGCCCAAGGATGTGCGTCAGGCTCTGGGCCCCCTGCCCGAGGACAAGCGAAACGTCTACCACCGCGACCTGCCCGCTGAGCTCCAGGACGAGGTATGGCGGCGGTTCGGAGATGCCCTGCTGCCCCTCGACAGCGCCGGCAAGCTGGGCGTGGTGCTCTTCCAGTTTCCGCCCTGGTTCCTCCCCGGCGGCCAGAGCAAGGAGTACATCCTCCAGGCAAGGGAGCGCCTGCCCCAGTACAAGGTAGCGGTGGAGTTCCGCAACAACCGCTGGCTCGCCGAGGTGAACCGCGAGCGCACCCTGAGCTTCCTGAGGGAGCATCGCATACCCCTGGTCTGCGTCGACGAGCCCCAGGGCTTCACCTCCAGCGTGCCACCGCTGGCGGAAGCGACGGCGGAGATAGGGCTCGTGCGGTTCCATGGCCGCAACGCCGAGATGTGGGAGCGCAAGGGGGCGACGGTGGCAGAGCGGTTCGACTACCTGTACTCGGAGGAGGAGCTGCGGGAGTGGGCCTCGCCCATCGAGCGCCTGGCCGGGGAGACCCAGGAGGTGCACGTGCTCATGAACAACTGCCTGCAGGACAAGGCAGTTGTGAATGCCGACCAGTTGGGGATGATGCTGGGTTCGCGAGGACGAGGGCCCTCGTAGCGATGCCCTTCCCGCCAGCCCGCACAGAGGCCCCGCTTCAGGGGCCTCAAGTCATGCGCCGCGCGAGCGACTCAGGGTCAGGGCGAAGGCGTTGTTGAGGGGGTAGCGCCCGGCTTCGCCGCGCCGGCCTCGACGGTCGCCGTTTCCTGGGGTAGAGGCGTCAACGTCGCGGTCGGGGACGGCGTGGGCGTGGGCGTGGGCGGCGCTATAGTGATGCTCTCCAGTATGTGAAGGATGATATCGGCATGGCCGGCATGGAAGGCGCGCATGGCCGCGGGCTCCGCCTGCCAGACCCCGTCGCCCACGGCGATCCTAACGATGAACTCCTGGAACTGGCCGTCGATGAACTCATACCAGAAAGTGTCACCGTTCCTGGGACTGATCACAATTATGGCCGTGGTATCCAGATTGGCGATCCTCAGCATGTAGGGCGCGGGAGCAGTATTGTCGACGCCAAGGGTGATGCCCATCAGGTGCCAGCCGCCGGCCTCAGCGGGCACCTCTACGGAGAACCTGTCGATGACTATTCTGTCCCAGGGGACACTGGCGGTCTGATCGTCCGACAGGGAGGCCCGCACGATGCGGCCGGGGACAGACGTTACCTCCGGAGCCGGGAAAGGCACCGGAGACGGCTCCTCGGTCGCCGGTTCGCCCTCGGGGACCTCAGCGGTGGCCGGGGCAGAGAGCTCTTCCTCCTCCTGCTCCTCTTGCCCCTCCTCAGCCAGCGCCATCATAGTGGGTGGACCCTCGGTCCCCTCCGCTGTCGGCGCCTCAGTGGTGACAGCAGCAGCCAACTCCTCCCCCGTCTCGCTCCCCCTCTCCTCCCACAGGGCAACGGCGTAGGCCTGAGCAGCCTTGACGTAGGCCTTCTGGGAGACCATCTGCGCCTCCTCCAGGTCATCGTGAGCCTCCGGCTTCACCACGGGCTTCACCTGGGCCAGCACCTCCTGCTGCCGGCTGGCCAGCTCGGCGACCTGGCGGACCTCGTCCGTCTTCCAGCTCGAGGTATCGAGGCGGCTGACCAGGGAATCGGTCTCGCCCCTCAGATCGCCCAGCAGGTCACTGCCAATGGGACGGCCCCTGTCGGCCAGCGTCTCGATCTCCCAGAGACGCTCCTCAGCGAGGTCGATATTCAAATCACGACGGGCGCCATCGCTGAAGGCGAAGGCCAGGCGGACGTCTTCGGTAGTACGCTTGACGGGGTACCGCCAGTCACCGGGGAGGGCATTGCCGGAGGTAGTGACGGCGAAGGTGCCGAAGCCGACGAACATCAAGAGAAGGGCCAAGACGGAGGCGGCGACCGGCCGCAGAGGGGCGGCCATCGCCAACCGGGGGAGGGGCGATCGCCAGCGCCGGGCCTCTCCCGCGCCTATCATTCTCTGGGCGGCTGCCAGGAAGCGCTCGCGGGCGGCCTGAACGAAGGAGGTCCTGGGCTCCACCCTCAGGGCCTCTGCCAGATGCTGGCCGGTGGCGCCGAGGAAGCGCCGGCGGGCGGCCGCCGCAAATTCAGGGCGCGGCTCCACCGACAGCGTCTGACCGATGCTCAGGGCCGTCCTCAACAGAGGCTCCAGCCGCGGCGCCTCCTCCGGATACAGGGCCAGGCATTCATCCAGAGTGCGTTGCCCGCTGGACAATGCCTCCAGGCACTCGCTCAACCGCTCTTGGAAACGATCCTTCACTCTAGACCTCTGCCGCCAAACGGCCTGGCTTTGCTGCCAGGACCTGCTGAAGCTTCACCACTGCCTTGTGTTGAAGGGCCTTGACGTTACCCTCCCGCTTGCCCAATACCTGCGCCGTCTCGGCTACGGACAGCCCTACGGCGAAGCGGAGGGCGATCACCTCCCGCTGGGCCTCAGGCAGGCTCTGCGCCGCCCTCACCACCTCCTCCACCGTCAATCGCATCTCTACTATGGAAGCCGGGCCCTGCCTACTATCCACGATGCCCTCGTGCAGGACGCCCTGCCTGCCGCGCACGCCGTTCCTGCGGAAATAGCTCACGACGTGGTTGTGAGCTATCCTAAACAGCCACGCCGAGAACGGGACGCCCCGTCTACGATAGTCACCGATGGCCCCCAGCATCCGCAGAAAGATATCCTCGGTCAGGTCTTCTGCCTCAGCCACGTTGCCCACCCGGGCAAGAACGTAGCGATAGATGCGGGGCAGGTACCAGTCGTAGACATCGGCCAGAGCCTGCTGGTCGCCTTCCCTCGCTCGGTCAACCGTCTCCTGCTCGATCTCAGCAGAGACTGACGTGGCGACGGACCCCAATCTGCCAACTCCTATCCCGTAAGAAACTTCGACCATTAACATATCATACAGTCTCGGGGCGCGTCCATATCGGCAGGGATGGCCGACTATCCACAATATGTAAAACGCAGGCCCTCACAAAAGGTTAACGGCGCCCGAGTTGTCTCAGGCGCCGTCCGTTCTCGTAGATACGGGCGAGGAGAAGAACCTGCCACTATAAGACAAAGACTGACCCAGGAACGTCTATTCGAGGCTGGCGGGGGGGCCGGCCGTCGCGGCGCCCCGCCTGCGCACCACTACTACGTACGCGATCCCGCCTACTATGATCACCGCTACGACCCCTATGATGGGGCCCCAGAGGATCCAGGCGAACCCGCCAGTAGATTTCACATCCAGCGAGGCACCCTGCACGGCGGTCTCGATCTCGACGGGATCGCCGCGCTCATCGATCTCGGCGGCGACCAGGATGACCTCGGTCAAGTCCAGAGCCGTCTCCCCTGCAGCGACGGGAGAAAACGTGACTGAAGCGAGCACCCCGGACCCATCGGAACCGGCCACACCGCCCACGGAGACAGGAGGGCCAAGCGTGAAGCAGTTGAACCCAAGGTCGCCCGCTTCGGTGAAGGGATCCGGACACATGACCTCACGGCCGCTGCTGCCCAGGAAAGGGGCCTCTTCCACACTCACATATTTGATGATGGAGGAATCATATTCCAACCTAAACTGGAAGGCGGCCAGGTTGGTCACATTCTCCACAGCGATGTTCACCTGGAAGTCCCCACCCTCCTCTTCTACCCCCTCGACGGGCGGCTCCACAGACATGAGCACCCGATCCTCCTGGGCCAGGGCTGCTCCTCCCAGACCAGCCGAAGCCAAGAGCACGACAAGCCCCACTAGCAGCGGCTTGACGCATTGAGGAACGCGACCATGCTGACTCTCCATAAGAAGCACCTCTTTCTCCACGGTCTCTGCTGGTCGGAATGCTACCCCTATTTCAAAGGATAATATCGGCAAACGACCGCCAACATCAAGACCACCGCCGTGGTCACTGCTTTCGTCCTCCTCTGTTGACTGATCGCTCCGACGGTTGCGCTCTTCGAAGATACAGCACTCTGGCAAGAAGCAACCAGCCCCCAACCGCTAGTAGAGCGGTCATCGCCAGCAGCGGGTTGGTGCTACTACGTGAGGCCGACCCGGAACCGACGCCTGCACCAGGAAGGCCCTCCGGCGTCGGCGCTATCCCTACAGGTACTATTTCGCCTCCCGGTGTCGGCGTCAGCGCCTCGCCAGGAATCGGTGTCAAGGCAGCGGGTGCCGGCGAGACAGTCGAGGTAGGGCTGGCGGTGCCAGGAACAGGGGTCCTGGTACGCTTGCCCCCAGCCGGAGAGGTCGGCGTGGGCGAGGTAACCGGAGATGTGGGCGTGCTTGTGGCCGTGGATGGCGTCGCCGTACCTGAGGTCGGCGTCGGCGTGCCGGTCGCTGGGGTCGGCGTGCCGGTCGCTGGGGTCGGCGTGCCGGTCGCTGGGGTCGGCGTGCCGGTCGCTGGGGTCGGCGTCGGCGTCTCCGATGGCTCGGGCTCCCAACAGGTATTGCCGTCACGCCCATACACGAACTGGAGGTCCTTTATGTCAATATCATAGTCGGGAATGCTGGGCTCCAAGTCGAAGAACCAGTTGTAGGGCCAGAACCCCAGCATGGAGCCATAGCGCCCAGAAACCGCTTGCTCATCGATGACGTTGACCTCGCAGTCGTAGTTCACGTCGCCTTCCAACGCCTGTACGAGCACCGTCGCACTTACTATCCCGTCTATCGGTATGGGTTCACCGAACTCGTCGGCCAGGCCGGCCTCCCAGCGGTCATTCAACAGGTGCACGAGGACGCCGTTGCCGGCGGTGGGCCGCAACGACAGGTCCGGGTTGGGCCTCATCGTTATGTAGGCGAGGATGCCAGATCCGCTAGGCCCGGGTTCGCTGCCCGTGGAAGTACAACCAAAGCGAAGCCCGTTCTCCGTCTCGGATCGCAGACAATTCGTCTGGCGGCCGGTGCTGCCCAGGAAGGAACCCTCAGTCACGCTGACGTTGACCACGTCTCTGCTGAAGTAGATGCGGAACTCAAAGGCCCCCAGGCCCGTATCGTCGGGGATGTTGACCACCTCTTCGGTAAGCACCAGTTCACCCTCGCCAGGCCCTTCGCAGGAGGCGATCGTCTCATCGCAGAGCCAAAGGTCGGCAGTCTGAGGGTTCTTGAACATGACGACGGGATCCGCTGCCCTTGCAGGGGGCGCGGCTCCCAAGCCGCCCCTGGTGACGGCCAACCAGAGGCCAAGAACGACGATGAGGATAAGGGCAGCGGACAGGGGCGCCAACACCCGGCTAGTGAGCAGGCACGAATCACGGAGTCCCCGCGCAAGGCGACGTCGGAAGTGCCTGCCCGCCGCGCTGCTGGAGACGGGCCGCAGGAGCAGCCCCAGCGTACCCGTCAGAACGACGGCAAAGGCGAGGGCGCCCATCTGGAGGCCACCCCCCAGGGCGATCGGCGTGGGACTAGGCGTTGATACGGATACCGAGCCGTTCTGGACGCTGGCGGGAATGTCTTCGGCAAAGGTGTCGGCCAACTCCACCATGATCAGGTTGAGGGGGCTAACACCCTCATCCACAGCCTGGAAGACGACCTCGGCCAACTGCCCCGAGCCGCTGGCCCCTGGCGTCTCGGACGTGGGAGAAGGCTCAGAAGTCACACAGCCGAAGCGAACGGTGCCTACGTCGGTGATGGGGTCCGGGCAGAACACCACACGACCGGTTCTACCCACGAAGGGGCCATTACTGACGTCAACATAGCTGACTATGTCGGGGTCGAACTCCAGGATAAACTCATAGGCGGCCAGGTCGTTCACGTCCTCCACCTGCACATCGACGGTGAAGAACTCCCCCACCAGCACGCCTTGTGATGCCGGAACGATGCTGACGACGGCGCCGCCCGGTATGAGGGTGGACGTGGGCGTGGGGGTCGGTGACGGCCCCGGCGTATACGTGATCGACGGGGTTGGGCTGGGGCCGGGCGTGTAAGTAGCGGTGGGCGGTGCCGTAGGCGTAGGCGTAGGCGCCTCCACCACCGTAACCGACCCATCCTGCTGGCCGGCAGGTATGACCGTCCCCATGGGGTCAGTCAGAATGACATCCTCGATGTCTACCAGGGCTGTGCCGAAGTTTAGAGGCAGGAACGTAACCGTCGCCAGCACGCCTGTGCCGCTGGGTCCGGCCGGCTCCGCACCCAAAGTGACGCAGATCACACGTACACTAGCCTCATCGTGATCCGGGGGAAGGCAGTTCACCGTCCGACCGCTGCTCCCCAAGAACGACCCATTCTTTATGCTCACGTACCGCAGGATCGCCGGGTCGAAGCCCAGGGTAAGCTCGTAGGCGCCCAGGTTCACCACGTTCTCCACCACGACGTCAACAGTGAACTCCTGTCCCAGCGGCGCCCTCTTCCAGACGGGGTCGATCCGCACCAGCACCGGCCCAGGGGTGGGAGTACGCGTGGGGGTAGGCCCCACCGTTGGCGTCGCGGTGGGGGTCCTCGTAACTGTAGGGGTACGGCTGAGGGTAGGCGTTGGCGAGGGGCCGGGCGTCACGCTGAGCGTGGGAGTAGGCGTAAGTACGGGCGTGGATGTCGGCGCCGGCTCCACCGCCACCGACCCGTCCTCCTCGCCAGCGGGTATCTCTACCCCTCTGGGATCGGTGACGATGACATCCTGCAAGTGAATAGCAGCGACGCCAGTATTGATCGGAAGGAAGGTGGCCGTCGCCAGCACGCCCGTACCGCTCGGCCCATCGGGCTCGGCACCAAGGGTCCAGCAGATGATCGCCGCACTATCGGGCTTGAGGACGGGAGGATCGCAGTTGACGACACGACCGCTACTTCCCAGGAACGGGCCATTCTCCAGGCTGACATAATTGAGAACGGCCGGGTCGAAGCCGAGCCTGAACTGATAGGCACCGAGGTTCACGACGTTGTCCACCACAACGTCCACCTCGAAGGGCACCCCCACGTTCGCTCTCTGCTCGGCGGGGTCTACCCTCACCACCACGGGACCGCGCGTGGGCGTGGGCGTAGGACTGGGCCCCACAGTAGGTGTTAACGTCGGCGGTGAGGTCAGGGTAGGCGTAGGGGTGATGGACGGCGTAGGCGAGGGGCCAGGAGTAACGGTGAGAGTGACTGTAGGCGAAAGTGTGGGCGTAGGTGTGGGCGCCGGCACTACCACGACCGAGGCACCCTGCATGCGGGTGACGGGGATACTGTGGGCCCGGATGTCCACCAGTATGAGATTCTCCAGGTCCATGGAGCCGATCCCCTCCCGTATGCCAGAGAGGGTGACAGTCGCCAGTATGCCCGCGCCGCTGGGTCCATCCGGCTCCGAGCCCAGCGTCCGGCAGATGAGACTCACGCTGTTGCCCACGCGGCGGGGGGGATCGCAGTCGACTGTACGACCGCTGCTCCCCAGGAAGGGGCCATTGGCCGCGCCGACGTAGTCTAAGATGACCGGGTCGAACTCCAAGGTGAACTGGTAGGCCCCCAGATTGGTCACGTTCTCCACCACGACACCGACGCTGAAGTTGCTGCCACGGAACACCACCTGGCCGGTGGGTTGGATGCAGGCCACCGTCTCGCCGGGCGCGGCGCCGCAGGACGGAACGGGCGTAGGTCCCGCCGTCAGGGTTGGGGTCGGGGAGAGGCTTGGGGTGGGCGAGAGGGTCGGCGTACGGCTCAGGGTTGGCGTGAAGGTCGGGCCGGGTGTGCCGGCCACAACGGTCACCGAGCCGTTCTCGGCGACAGCAGCTATGTCCTCGGCCCAGGGGTCGGACAGGCTGACCATTATGAGATCGAGAGGGCTAGCGCCCCCAGCATCGGCGCTGAACGCCACCTCCGCCAGCACGTCCGACCCGCTGGCCCCCGGCGTCCCGGAATCGTAGCTCACACAGCCGAAGCGCACGGTGTCCACGTCCGTGATCGCTGGCGGGCAGAACACCGTGCGACCGCTGCTCCCCAGGAAAGGCCCATCGGCTACGTCCAGGTAGCTGACTACGTCGGGGTCGAACTGGAGAGTGAACTCATAGGAACCCAGGTCGGACACATCGTCCACCATCACCCGCACAATGAACTGGCTTCCGGTCGTCACCTCCTGCGAGACGGGATCGATACGGACGACGGCCTCCTGGGCAGAGGCGGGAATAGGATCGAGGCGGGCAAGCAGAACCAGCGCCGCCGCCAGCAGCGCCAGGCAAGGAAAGATGAACCAGCGCCACGTCTTCACCGAATCGAGATCTCCAATGATCTTGTCGGCCAGATAGGGGTTTTTCTCTATTTCCCGTACGATGCTGGCTGGGGGAAGCGACGATCGGCTGAAGTCGCCTAACCCTCCCCCAGCAGCGGGGTAGCTGCCAGGCGCTGCCCTCCACCAGACCGAGCAGCACCGTAGAACCGATGATAGCTTACCATAATCACGGTAATTCGCCCACAATATCCTTCCCACCCCACCCAATCTACCGTCTCACGGGACAAAACGTGTTATGAAGCGTTAACGATGACGTTAAATCTTGTGCGGAACCTACCACCAGCGCACCCCAGCGACCCCGCCCGAGAGGAAGCGCCTAGCAACAACCAAGCAGAACCGCTGCCATGTGCATACCTGCAGTATGAATCAGACAATTTCGAGTCCTCTCACTCCTGGGCACTTGACAAAACCTGAGAAAGGTGCTACAAATTGGTTAACTGGTGGTTTAGGTTTCCCCGCTGAGAGATTCAATCGAATAGTTGGGCAGGGATCGCCAGACAACCAACAGGGGGCGTTGGTCTTCCTTGGTTGACTTGCAGAGGCCCGCGGGTGCTGCGACGGAGGCTTCCTCATCACCAGTTCCTTCGCTCGCAATCGCGGCCCTGCCGCCAGTTAGCGGGCAGATACTTTACAGCTGACCCTAGGCCAGCCCAAAGAAAGGGGGGATGGAAGAAAGATAATTCACCATCTCTAACCCCGCCTACTTGATTACCTACAGTGGTAGGAGGTAACAATTAAAATGAAGCGTTCGTTAATAGTAGTAGCAATAGGCGCAGCGATGCTGGCTGTGGCGCTGGTCGGATTCCGTCTGATCGACAGCGGGTCGACAGACGTAGCCTACGCCGACCCGGCGGTCACGCTTGCGATCGATGTCGACCTCAGTAACGGTGTCTGTGGGACCAACATCGACGACTATGTCGAGGTGGACCCGAGCATCCCCGGCGGCCACGACGTAGCGATCTGCCTGATCGACCTGCCGTCCGCTACCTATGGGGTCTCGGCTTTCTCGTTTGACCTCTTGTACGACGACACGTTGAACGAGTGCGTCCCTGTCACCTGCCCCGCTGACCCGGGGACATGCCTGGACGACAACCCCGACGTCAACGCCGGTAGCGACAACAAGTACGGCGACGGCCTCGGTGGCACCGACGACGGCGACTGGTCCTGCAAGCTGACCGGCGCGACAGAGCCCGTCTGCGACGCAGACAGCGAGACCGGCGCTCAGCATGGCGCGGCCAACGCCAACTGCCTGGCCACAGACGGCCCCTACACCATGGGCGACAACGAGACCAACGGTGTTCTGGCTGTCGTGAGCTTCGACGTTCTTGGCCCAGGCACCGACGTCCTCCACATGGCGAACACGAACATAACCGGCTCGGACGGCATGGTCTGGGCTAGGTGCGACCCCGGGACGGCGTGCACCGACTCCACAGTGGAGAAGCTGGCGCCGCCGCCTCAGTGCGACATGTCGGACGAGGGTATGGTGTCGGCGGCCCCGCATAGCCTCTCCATGAAGATCGGCGAGCACGACTCGATTGACCTCACCGAGACCATCGAGAACCTGGGTGCGACTTCCGGCGACGACGCGGCCAACTGCTACGCCAGCATAATCTGGACAGTTGTGGATGCCGCAACGGGCGTATATCCTAACCCGGCCAAGCTGAACGTCCGGCTCGAGCCCAGGAATTGCAACCTGCCGCCGTACATTACCGGCGACGTGTGCTACACGGGCAACATCGAGGGCACAAAGGTAGATGAGCCCGGCACCGATCCTACGACGGAGTGGTGGAGCATCTCCTGCGACGAGCAGGGCAAGGGCACCTACTTCGCCTGTTACTACCAGGACAGCTGCCAGAACGGCGTGGACGATGACGATCCGGCCGACGGCACCATCGACTGGGCACCCTACGCAGCCGACATTGGCGCGACTGCAGACCCCGACTGCACGGACATCACGGGGTTGATCCTCGCTGCGCTTAACCCACCGCTCATGGTGGTCGACACGCCGCAGGACTTCACCAGGACGTTGAAGGTCGCCTGCAACCAGCCCGGCAGCTACACGCTGGCGGTGGTGGGTACCCACACAATGGCGCGCGAGATAGACGGTGTCACCCTGAAGCAGTGCTTCGACCCGGACACGGGTGACCCGATTGAGGGGGGTTGCTATGACCCCGACGAGGACAACGACCAGAGCATGGTGTTGATCCCGGTGATCTGTGGTGGCCTAGCAGTCGCCATGGAGAAGGACGTCGATCCCAACACCGAGGGCGTTCAGGACACTGGCGTCCTCTGGCTGATGGACCCCGAGCTTGGCTGTCAGACCGACGAGCAGATGGCCGAGGGTAAGGGCTGTCTGGGCATCAACGTCGTGCTGAGCAACGTCGACGACATCGACAACCCCAACGACGAAGAGCTCCAGGGGGACGAGTTGAAGGAAGGTCTAGGCGCCTGGGAGCACCAGGTGAAGTACGAGCACAAGATCGTACGCATAGAGACCGACCTGCTCCCGCTGACCGTTGACACCGACGGCGACGACGTAGCGGACACTCCGTGGATCGAAGTCAGCTGGCTAACGGGTGAGAAGGGCCGAGACGCCATCTGCACAGCGACCGTCCTCACGGAGAACTACATCCTAGAGGGCTGCGTCACCAAGGACGGCTTGGAGCCGCCTGCCGGTGGTGAGCTTGGGAATGTCGGCGATGGAGTCATCGCGACCATGGTGGTTAAGCCGATGGTCGAGGACCTGATGTACCGCGACGGCTTCCGCCCCACCAAGGACAACGGTGTGATCACAGACATCTTGGATGAGAACTGTGAGATCACAGACACCCAAGCCGAAGAGATGACCGGACTGCTCCCCGGTGGCCTAACACCGGTGTGTGGTGATGCTCACATCGCTGTGCGCATGCTGGAGGGCGACCTCAACCTCGACTGCGTGGTTGACGTTAAGGACGACGCGGCGATAGCCTTCCGCTACGGTAGCTTCTTCGGTCTGCTGCTCTACGACCAGTGGTTCGACCTGGAGCCCAAGTATGCCGACTTCGACATCGACATCAAGGACCTCCAGTTCGTCTACGGTCGTAACTGGAGCACGTGCCAGGACCCGATACCAAATGACCAGAGTGTTCTGCCCGATTTGCCACAACCGTAGAGTGGCTGCGAAGCCTGAATAACCTGGCCGTTTGGGCGTAAGCCTGGACAGCAATTTGGCGGGGGAGTGCAACCCGATCCTCGGGCGGCTCCCCCGCCAAGCGTTCAACAGGGCATCTAATAGCAAAGGCCTGCCGACAGCAGGCCAGCGCCATGGGCTGGAACGAGAATTGTCGCCTACGTGGGCGCCGCAGTACACTTGTCAGACTGATACGGAGACGTTTCACAGACGTTTATACATTGGATAACAGAAAGTGATAGACAGCGGCGGCCAGCAAAGGAGACAATCGGCACGATGAAGCGTTGGCTTAAGGTTCTCTGGCCCATTGGATTGGTGAGCGTAAGCCTGCTTGTGATAACGGCGGGAGCGTTTTCCCTCAGGGGCACCGCCCAGGCGCAGACAGCGGTAATGAAGGTTGTGCCGGCCAGCCAAACGGTAGACGTCGGCGATGGCAATTTCACGGTGGACATCGTGATAGAGAACGTGAGCAACCTTGGCTCCTTCGAGTTCACCCTGACCTTTGACCCTTCCGTCCTGCGGTTGGTGGGAGTAAAGGGGGGCTCATTCCTCGGCAGCACTGGACGCGTTGTCGGCTGCCCCGGAGCCATTCATATTAGCCCCGCTCCCAGCGTGCCAAGCGAGGACGCCGTACGCTTCGGCTGTACCAGCTCCAACCCCTCCAAGCCCTCCGACCCCTCCGACACAGGGATACCCGGCGCCAGCGGCTCCGGCCTGCTGGCGACGATAACGTTCGCCCCCCAAAAGGCCGGGTTGAGCCAGCTACGGCTGGGGCTTACGAAAGACCAGTTCCAGCTGTCAGACCCCTTCGCGGAAGACTTGCTGGTTGACGCAGAGGGTGGCTCAGTCGAGGTGATAGGCAGTGGTCCAACGGCGACGCCCGAGCCCGACGAACCGACACCAATACCGACAGAGACCTACCCTGAGTTCGTAACGCCTACCGCGACACCCGCCGACCCATCATGGCTTACGCCGGAGCCCGGCGAAGCTCCCCTAACCCGCCTCATACCCAGCAGTGACACGACCGGCGCAAGCTCCGGCGGTGCATCAAGCTCCAATAGGGGAGCAACCGCCAGCGGCAGCGCTGGCGGAGCCACGGGCGACTCGCCGGTGGCGGGCAGCGGGCCTCCCGATCAAGATCCGGCCTCCTGGCCAACCCTGGCCGGCGGGCTGCTGGCAGTAGGGGGAGCCGCCCTGCTATCGCTCGCCGCCTACGCGCGGCGGACTGGCTCCCGCCGACGCATCCACGAATAAGAGATACATACGAGCTAAGACGAATACGTTTCGAGAGGACTTATCCGACACTACAGGAGCCAACCTATCGCGAGTATAGCATTCCCCATCTGTTGCCGTTGCCCTGCCAGGCGGGCAGCGGGTCGGGAGGGCTATGAGGGTGTTCAATCGCTCATAGCGGCAAGAGGAGGGCCTGAGCAATGAGGATAATCCTTCGTCGGCTCGAATTTATGGCGCTACTGCTAGTTGTCACGGCGACCCTGCGGCCGAGTGAGCCAAGTACAACATACGCGGGTACCTACACTTGCATTTCGCCGAACCCGGCTGCCGTGTACGCCGTTGATGGAGCCTGGTACAAAAGCCGCGTTGCGCTGGAACAGGACGTACAGGCCAGTCTGCAACACACTGAAATCCTGATCAGCGACCAGAGCCTGCTGCGCGTCGGCTGGCTGGTGAAGCTAGACGACGAGCTTATGCTGATCGAGGACCTCATTGAAGAGGGCAGCGTAGACACTATGGTGGTCGACCGGGCCCAAAACGGCACGGCCTCATCGTTCCACTCCCAAGACACCCCGATCGAGGGGCATACACTGACCGTGGATATCCGGGCAGAGGATGTCACAGAACCCTCTGGCCTTGCGGGTTTCCAGGTCAATGTGGAATTCCCTCCCGAGGTCCAGTACGTCAAACTGTCGTACAAGACAGCCTGGCTAGAGAGTACCGGCCGCAGCGCCGATTGTTTCGGGCCTAACCAGACCGGCAATAAATGGAGTGTAAGTTGCGTCACCACGGGGGTGGACCCCCCTGGCCCCACCGGATCGGGGGTAATAGCCACCGTGACAGTGTTGCCTACCGAGTCGCTGCTGGGACTCTACACCATCAACCTGGGTGGCAGCGAGCTCGTTACGTGGCGACAGCCCGAGAACGAGGGCGACACCGTGTCGGTGATCAACGGGGCGACGAATACGGTTCTGACCACCGTCGATGTGGAGGACAGGCCTTCTGCCGTGGCGGCCAACCCCTCCACCAACCGCATCTACGTGCCCAACATGGACAGCGACAGCCTCTCGGTGATCGACGGGGCGACAAATACGGTGATAGACACCGTCGATGATGTGGGTAGCGAGCAGGAGCCTGATGGCCCCCGGGGCACAGCGGTCAACACCAGCACCAATCGCATCTACGTGGCCAACCTCAGTAGCGACAACGTCTCGGTGATCAATGGGGCCACGAACAGCGTGGACGCCATCATCCTTGGCAAGTGCAAAAACGACGTCGACGATGACGACGACACCCTGGTGAACGATGGCTGCCCTATCAAGTCGCCGCGGCTAGACTGCGACCTGTCAAATCCCGCCGACTCCGACTGCGACGACACGGGAGAAGCCGAGCTGTGCGAGAATAGCGTCGACGACGACGGCGACACCCTGGTGAACGATGGCTGCCCGGCGGACGGCG
>CAZSRY010000003.1:0-35346 GCA_964609475.1 uncultured Dehalococcoidia bacterium | reverse complement strand
AACGCAGCCAAACGCAGATCTTCTTGAATTCAAGAGGTCAATCAAACCGCCGGAGGTAGCCCCGTGCCCAAGGTGTTCGTGACGCGAGAGCTCCCCGGCGACGCCCTGCCGCATCTGCAGGCAGCGGCGGAGGTCGTCGTCTGGCCGGAGGAGTCGCCGCCGCCACACGAGGAGATCGTGCGCCGCGCCGCCGACGCCGACGCCCTCCTGACGATGCTCACCGACCGCATCGACGCCGCGGTGCTGGGCGCCGGCCCCAGGCTGCGGGTGGTCGCCAACATGGCGGTCGGCTACGACAACATCGATGTCCCGGCCGCCACCGAGCGCGGCATACTCGTCACCAACACGCCGGGCGTCCTCACGGAGACGACGGCCGACATGGCTTGGGCGCTGCTGATGGCGGCGGCGCGTCGCGTGGTGGAGGGCGACCGGCTGACGCGCGCGGGCGGCTGGAAGACGTGGCATCCCTCGTTCCTGCTGGGGCGCGACGTGCATGGGGCGACGCTGGGCATCGTCGGGCTGGGGCAGATCGGGCTGGCGCTGGCCAGACGGGCGCGCGGGTTCGACATGCGCATCCTCTATCACGACAGCGCTCGCCGGCCGGAGCCCGAGGCCCAACTGGGGCTGGAGTTCGCCGATCTGGACCGGCTGCTCACGGAGTCGGACTTCATCAGTCTGCACGTGCCCCTGAGCGCCGAGACGCGGCACCTCATCGGCGAGCGGGAGCTGTGGCTGATGAAGCCGACGGCGATCCTGGTGAACACGTCGCGGGGGCCGGTCGTCGACCAGCGGGCGCTGTACGCAGCGCTACAGGAGGGACACCTCGCGGCGGCAGCCCTCGACGTGACGGAGGAGGAGCCGATCCCGCCGGACGATCCGCTGCTGAGCCTGGATAACGTCGTGATCACGCCCCACATCGCCAGCGCCAGCGTGGCGACGAGGGGGAAGATGGCGGCGATGGCGGTGGAGAACGTCCTGGCCGTCTTCCGCGGCGAGAGACCGCCCGATTGCCTGAACCCCGAGGTTTTTGGGCCTGCGGGCGGCGGAGATTAGAGATTTTCCGCCGTTTCTGTTATTATTAGCCATCACCTACGCCGGACAGGGAGGTCTATGGCGCGTCCACTCTCGCAGAGGGGCAACCTCTGGCTCGTCGACGCCCTGTGGAAACTGGGGGCAATCGAGTTCGGCGACTTCACGTCGGGGCGGACGGCAGTCCATTCGCCGGTATACCTGAACCTGCGCCTGCTGATCAGCAAGCCCACTGCCCTCCAGCGGGCGGGTCGGGTCATCCGCGACGAGGTGGAGGCGCTCCGGCGGATGCTCCACCCGCAGGTAGCGCCCTTCGACCTGGTGGCGGGCGTACCCCTCGGCGGCCTGCATCTGGCGACGGCCTTCTCCCTCAGGGCGAAGGTGCCGCTCATCTACGTGCACCCGCGGCGGCCGAAGACCAAGCACATCGAAGGACTGTATGAGGCCGGCCAAACGGCGCTGATAATCGACGACCTGATAACCGGCGGTCATAGCATTCTGGACACAGCGCGGCGCCTGGCGAAGGCAGGGCTGCAGGTCAAGGACGCCGTGGTGCTGGTGGACCGTCAACAAGGGGGTCGGCAGCGTTTGAAGCGGCAGGGCATCAACCTGAACTCCATATTGACACTGGAGGTCATCCTCAACTATCTTATGTCAAGCGGCAAGATCTCGGAGGAGTGGTACCGGAAGTCGCTGGAGTATCTAGAGGCGAATAGGGGGGCGTAGGAGGCGGCGAATGGCAATGACTATGAGAGGTGGCAGATGAAAACAAGCCTATTGCTGATCGTTGGCTCGTTGTTCATAGCCCTTCTGCTGGTCGCCTGTGGGGACGAGGAGACGAAACCCGCTGCGGAGGACGGGGCGGATACTCCCGCGGCGACGGCTGAGGTGACAAAGGATGCCAAGGGCCCGGCTGTATCGATAGCCTCTCTCGAGGAGCTGAAGAGCTTCCGCTTCACGATAGAGATGCACATAGAGATGCCGGATCTGGAGGATGAGATGCTAGAGGGCCTGGCGGCGCTGTTCTCCGACATCGACGTCACGGGCATGTTCGTGGCGCCGGACAAGAGTCAGATGAAGATAGCGCTGGGCGTGGACGGCGAGGAGATGGAGGCCATCGTTGTCGGCGACCAGACCTGGTTGAGGTTCGGGGAGGAGTGGACGGAGTCTACAGAAGGGGCTATGGATGTTGAGCTGTTCTCGCCTGTGGACCTCAAGAGCAGCATCATAGACGAGGGGATGTTGGCGGTGGCAGTGACCAGCAAGGAGAAGATGAACGGCGTCGATACTGTACACTACGCGGTCACGGAGACAAGCCCGGAGCAGCTGACGGAGCTGTTCGGCGCCGAGCTGCAGGGGGCGGAGATGGTGGAGGAGATGACGATAGACCTGTGGCTGACCGCGGACGGCGGCTATCCAACACGGATCGTCGCGGAGATGGCGGGCAAGGATGAGGACGGACGGGACATGCGCGTCGAGCTGGAGATGAACATAATCGATCTCAACGATCCGGATATCGACGTTGAGCCGCCAGAGATGTAGGCGGCCTCCGAGAACCACAAGCGAAGAGGGCCCGCGGGCCCTCTTCCTCATTAGGTGCCGGGCGCGTCTAGAGGAGGCGACGGATCGGCTTGCGTCCGGGCCGGGGGTCGTAGTTGGCCTTGAACATCTCGAGCTTGTCGCGCTCGATTAGGTATTTGCCGGCGAAGAGGAGGGCGGGCACCTTTTTCTGCTTTATGAGGCGGCGCAGGCTCTGGGGGTGGATGCCCAACTCCCTCGCCGCCTCCACGAGGTCTAGGTAGTTATCGAAGGGTTCGCTGACCATTCCCCTGTCCTTGGTGGTAAGACGCTAACACACGTCAATAATTCTACCACACTTGTCAAGGGGAGGACAGCGCGCGACCGGCTCAAAGTTGATCTGCCCGTCGACTGGCGACGAGAACGGAGCCGGAGAGAGCAAGAGCGCCGACAACCAGAAGGACGGCTGTTGCGCAAACAGGCCACGGGGCGCCACCGGCCGATGGCGCGCCGCTGCCGGTTGCGGGCGGAGCCATCGCAGCGGACGGCGGAGGGGGCACTGGTGTTGCCGGTTCGGGCGTTGGCTGCGGCATGAGCGTAGGCTCGAGCGCAGGCTCTTCGGTGGACTCGGGCGGGAGCGCGGCAAACCCAAAGTCGACATCCGCACGTTGCTCACCCTCCCCCAGCGTCAATAGGAAATCAGGTATGCCGTCGGAACCACCGGGCGGATTGATCGGGGGGCCGGGGCCGAAGATGACACCCACCATGTAATCCCCGGCAGCCAGGCCTGAGAACTCATAGCGGCCTTCAGCCGGACATTGTTGAAGAACGGGCCCAACGCCGCTGTAGCCCTTAACGGTGCGATAGGACAGGCCGATCCAGCATGTGCCTCTCACAAGAGGCTCGTCTGAGTCGCGCACCCCGTTCTCATTCAAGTCATAGTATATCGCCCCCGAGATCGAACCGCTGCCCTCAAGCGCGATGACGCCAATCGCGATGCTGCCGCTGCCATCCTCAGGCACCTCAACGGACGAGAGCTCAAACCACTCATAATCTCCTGTGTTCATGGTCATCCCCGGCGCGTCCAACGCCCACTTGCCGAGAGGTGCCTTGTCGGAGATGTCAAGGGAGACCCAGTAGGAGCCCGGCACCAAATCGGAGAAGCGGAAGCGGCCGTCCGGCTCAGAAAGGGCTGTCCGCTCGCCTTCGGAGAAACACACCGGCTCCTCGTCGGCCAAGTAGGTCTCCACCTCCCAGCCACCGACACCGGGCTCGTGAGCCTCCGCTACGCCGTCCCTGTCCTCGTCCAGAACGAGCCTGCCCTCGATGCTACCGGTATGGCGGCGAGAGGGCGGGGCGTTGATCGGAATGACAAAGAAGTCAAGGTCTTCAAAGTCCTCGCCGGGCTCCAGTGTGACGCTATAGCCTGTGTACTCGGTGGGAGTTCCTCCCCACAGACTGGGTTGTCCCTCACAGGGAAGGGAGATATCGTACTCGCCGGGAGGAAGACCCTCAAAGGAGTAACGCCCCTTCCGCTCGGTTGTCGCTTCCCCGGTCAGGGGCTCGTCGGTGTTGTAGCTTTCCAGCTCCACGAGCCAGCCGGAAAGGCCGGGCTCACCCCCATCGGCGTCGCCGTCGCCATTGAGGTCGTGGATGACGCGGCCGGAGATGCTGCCGGTGCCCTGGGCCGCGACGGGCCCGCTACCATCGGCGAGAAGTACGGCCAGCGCCAGCAACAAGAGAAGTGCGGAGAGCCTAGGCAGGTGCTTGTACACGGGCGTCCTCCTGAAGCAAGGTAGAGGCGGGGCCCTGACGATGCGTTTCGCACCAGATATAACGCCTGTAGAGGAAGAAGGTAAACGCGCCCCACGAGGGACGGCCCGTTGACCGCAAATCGATCTCGCTCTAATATACGGACACGTCATTGTGTCTAGAACGGGAGCGGCCCCTATGAGTACTGCCAGCATCATCGATAAGGCCAAGGCCGACGGGCGGACTATCCTCACGGAGGTGGAGTCTAAGGAGATACTGGAGGAGGCGGGCATCCCCACGGCGCAGGCCAGGCTGGCCACTACCGCCCAGGAGGCCGCCGCCATCGCCCAGGAGATCGGCTTCCCCGTCGTGCTGAAGGTGGTGTCGCCGCAGATCACTCACAAGAGCGACGTGGGTGGTGTGAAGCTCAACCTGAACACGGCGGATGATGTGACGGCCGCCTTCAAGGAGATCGCGGCCGCGGCCAAGAAGGCGAAGGCCTCGATCGACGGCGTGTCGGTGCAGAAGATGGCCCGCCCGGGCATCGAGGTGATCATTGGCATGAGCCAGGACCCGCAGTTCGGGCCGGTGCTGATGTTCGGTCTGGGCGGCGTCCTCGTGGAGGTGCTGAAGGACGTATCGTTCCGGCTGGTGCCGATCGCGCCCCGCGACGCCCGCCAGATGGTGCGGGAGATAAAGGGCTACCCGCTGCTGGAGGGGTATCGAGGGCAGGAGCCGGCGGACGTGGAGGCCCTGGAGAGACTGCTGCTGCGCGTCTCCGAGTTCGTGGAGAAGCATCCGCAGATCAGCGAGCTGGACCTGAACCCCGTCTTCGCCTATAAGGACGGGACGTTGGCTGTGGACGCGCGGGTCGTCCTGTCCTAGGGTAGCTCCGCCAAGGAATTCCTTAGAGCGGCCTCGATTGACGCAGGTCTCCTGAGGTGTGAACCGGCCTCGGTAGGGCGGCCAATATCATTCTGACGCACCCCCTCGACACTCTCTAGATCGGAGGCGGGAGCCGGTTGAGCGACGTGGCAGGGAGGCTGGAACGAGCCTTCAACCCGCGGACGGTGGCGGTGGTCGGCGCCAAGCAGGCCATGGGCTACTTCTGGCTGCACAACATGAGCACCTTCAAGGGGAAGGTGTACTCCGTCCAGATCGACCCCAACGAGATCCCCGGCATCCTGGAACTGGGCATCTCCAACTACAAGAGCCTTCTCGACATCCCCGACGAGCTCGACTACGTGGTCTGCGCCGTGCCCAGGACGGCGGCGCCGCAGGTCGTGGGAGATTGCATCGAGAAGAAGGCGGGCGGGGTGACGCTGTTCACCTCCGGCTTCGCTGAGACGGGCGAGGAGGAGGGGCGCCGCCTCCAGGAGCAGATAGCGGATATGGCGCGGGAGGCCGGCCTCGTCCTGGTGGGGCCCAACTGCATGGGGATATACAACCGGCGCCTGGGCGTGCGGCAGGCGATGGATCAGCCGGCCGGCGACGAGGGCTCGGTGGGGTTCATCTCCCACAGCGGCACCCACGCCATCAATTTCAGCCTGCTGGGCGCCGCGCACGGGGTGAAGATAAGCAAGTCGGTGAGCGCGGGGAACTCGGTCGTGGTGGGCCCGGCGGACTATCTGGAGTACCTGGCCCAGGACGACGAGACGAAGGTCATCGGCATGTATCTGGAGGGATTGCAGGATGGGCGGCGCCTCTTCCGCCTGCTGCGGGAGACGACGCCGCTGAAGCCGGTGGTCGTATGGAAGGGGGGCATGTCGAAGGCGGGGCAGAGGGCGATGTACTCGCACACGGCGGCGCTGGCCACACCGTCGGTGCTCTGGGAGGCGATGGCGCGGCAGTGCGGCGTGGTGACGACGGATAGCCTGAATGAGACGGTGGACGTCGTCAAGGCGCTGCTCTACACGAAGCCCTGCACAGGGCGGCGCGTGGGGCTGATGGCGCTGACGGGCGGACAGTCGGTGGTGATCAGCGACGCCTTCGTGAGGGCGGGCCTGGATGTTCCCCTGCTCAGCGAGCGGTCCTACGAGGAGCTGCGCGGCTTCTTCAACATCGTCGGTGGCAGCTATCGTAACCCGCTGGACGTGGGCGGCACCCTGGGCTTCGGCACCCAGCCGCAGAACCTGGGGCGGATGCTCAAGATCCTGGACGAGGATGAGCATGTGGACGCCATCGCCCTGGAGATAACGTCGCGGTTCATGGTGCGGATGGCGCTGGGGCAGCAGCCGGAAGGGCCGGAGATGGGCCGGCTTCTCGACATGCTCGCCGCGCACAAGAAGCGGTCCGCCAAACCGTTCATCGCCATCCTGCCGCCGGGGCATCTGGAGGCGCAGGTGGCCGAGGAGCGGGCGAATCTGGTGGAGCGGGGCATCCCCACCTTCGCCGGCTTTGAGGAGGGGGCGCTGGCACTACGTAAGGTCATCGATTATCATCGGTTCCGGGCGGGGATGGACTGAACTCCCTGCTATCGTGAGAGAACAGTCAGAAGCCGAGAGGATGTTTCGACATGAAGGCAGCCGTATTCTATGAGGCGAACAAGCCGCTGGTGGTGGAGGAGATCGAGATCGAGGAGCCGAAGCAGGGCGAGGCGATGGTGAAGATGGCGGCGGCCGGCGTATGCCACAGTGACCTCCACTTCATGGAAGGGCTCTGGCCCTGGCCCACACCGGCCGTCCTGGGGCACGAAGGGGCCGGCATAGTAGAGAAGGTCGGCCAGGGGGTGACCTCGGTCCAGCCCGGCGACCACGTGATATTCTCCTGGACCCCCTCATGCGGGATGTGCCGTAACTGCGTTATCGGCAAGCCGTATCTCTGCACCGGGCACGGGTCCGGGCCAACCATGAGAGACGGCACCAGCCGCTTGAAGAAGGGTGATCAGACTATCCATCACTTCATCTCCGTATCATCCTTTGCGGAGCACGCGGTGGTGCCGGAGATAGGGATGGTCAAGGTCCGAGATGACGCCCCGCTGGACAAGGTTGCCCTCGTGGGTTGCGCCGTCATGACGGGCGTGGGTGCGGTCATCAACACGGCCAAGGTGGAGGTCGGCAGCAGCGTGGCTGTCTTCGGCTGCGGCGGCGTGGGATTGAACGTTGTTCAGGGGGCGAACCTGGCGGACGCCACCACCATCATCGCCGTGGACATGCTGGACAACAAGCTGGAGATGGCAAAGCAGTTCGGGGCAACCCACCTGGTGAACGCCTCGAAGGACGACCCCGTGATGAAGATCCACGAGATCACCGGCGGCGGCGCCGACTACGCATTCGAGGTCATCGGCAAGGCGGAGGTCATCACCCAGGCGTTCGAATCGGTCAAGCCCGGGGGCACGGCGGTAGTGGTAGGCATGCCGCCTCTGGGCTCGCAGACCACCCTCAACGCCGCCCTCATCTTCATGCAGGACAAGACGCTGAAAGGCTGCAACTACGGCTCCACCCGTTTCCGGGTGGACATGCCGATGCTGGTCGACCTGTACATGGCCGGCAAGCTGAAGATAGACGAGCTGGTGACGCGCTCGTACCCCCTGGAGAAGATCAACGAGGCCTTCGAGGCGATGAAGAAGGGGGAGGTAGCGCGCAGCATCATCAAGTTCTAGGGCAGCCGTCCCCGACGGCGCGGCGGGCGTGTGTCAGGCGAAGGCCGCAGCCGCTGCGGGCGGCAGTTTGTGCTATTATCAGGGCTGCAGCCTCATTCCAAGGACGGATTGAACTCCGAGAGCAGGTATGGAAACCCGCCGGTTTACGCTGACCATTTCCGGTGTCCGGGGCAGGCCTCGGGAAGGCGAGGTCGTGCTGGCTCGGCGCTGGCAGCCAGAGTTGGACAGGCTGAAGAGCGCCTTTCTGATCGTCCTGCTGGAGGAGCCCTCCCCGGTAACGCCTCGCGTCGTCTCGGCAGGCGTGGCGGTATGCGTGCCGGAGCGCCCCCTCGATACGCCGTTCGCCCTTCGCGAGCCGGCACCCTCCTACCGGGTCACGGGCTCCAGATCTGACAGGCGGCCCGCGGCAACCTTCCCCCCATTCTCGGAGTCCGACATGTCCTCCTATGCGCGCGGGCGGATCGTGGCGGCGACCCCGCTCGGCCTGAGGGCCGACCAGGTGTTCTCGACGCGCCGAGCGGCACCGCGCCTGGAGCTGCTGGCACGGGCGCTGGCGGAGAGATCAGGGGCCCCACCGGCGCAGGAAGCGGAAACGCCTTTCCTGACTGCTCTCGCCTCCTCTATGGCGGTGCCCGGGTCGCCGGGGATCGAGGCCGTAGATGCGACGATGGCCCTGACGAAGTTGCGAGAGCTGATAGGCAAGGCTGAGAGAGGCCTGAGCAAGCGCCGCCTGGAGGCGCCCAGCGCGGCCCACCGGGTAGTGGAGAGGGTGCGCACCCTCGTCGAGGCTGATAGCGGCGAGAGGGCGCTGGCCGAGGCTCAGGCGCTCTACCCGGAGCCGCTGGCCCTGGCGGAGGACGTGCTCTTCTGTCGCTGTCTGGCCAAGGACGCCGAATCGGCGCTGGAGCTGGCAGCGATGCGCGCCTATCTGGAGGCGGCCGTCGTGCCCGAATCCGCCGGCGAGCTGGCGATGGACCGGACGGTGACCCTGGAGCAACTGTCGAGCGCCGCCCTGTTCATGGAGCCGCATCGCCTGGAGGGTATGCGGGCCACGTTCGAGTACTTCCAGAAGCGGTTCGGGGCCGCCTATCGGGAGCATCACCGTCGCTACTGGGAGGGCTGCGAGAGGCTGCGCCAGGAGCTGGAGGAGGCGGAGGCCACCGCCCGCGCCCTGGCCCGCCTGAACAGCCTGAGGGAGCTGGGCAAGGCGGTGGGGCTGAACGCGCTGGCTCAGTACGACGACCTGGGGACGGCGATGGAGCGCTGCCCTCTGGTGGAAACGCTGGCGGAGAGCCTGGGCCAGCGGCCGTCGTGCCCGCTGTGCGGCATCACCCTCGCCGACGAGGCGCCGGGCGAGCAGGTGCGCGACGTCGTGCGGCGTCTGCAGCGGGCGCTGCGGCAGCAGCAGAACCGACTATCCAGCCAGGCGATCCGCCACATCCTGTCGCGGCAGAGGGGGGAACGGATCGAGCAGTTCCTCCAGGTGGTGCAGGCCAGCGACCTCCAGGGTCTGGCCGAGGTGCTCGACGACGACCTGGTGGCGTTCCTGAGAGCGCTCCTGACAACCGGGGCCGGCGCGCCGACGCCCCTGCTGGAGAGGCTGCGCCAGGCCTATCCGACGGTGAGCGAGGAGTCGCTGGAGGCGGCGGTGGAGGAGTTCCGACGGCTACTGGAGGAGGCGCTGGCGGCGGAGAGGAGGGCGGGGCGTCGGGCGCGCGTCCGCCTCGGCGAGGCCAAGGCGCGGGCGCGTCGGGAGTAGACCCTTGGCTTCCTTCCTTCGATCGTTGCTTCCCCGACGCCGCCGAGGCGGACGCGCGCCCCTCCGCGAGGCCCAATCCGAAGAGGACGGCCCTCCTGCCGTACAGCTCATCGTCGGGCTGGGGAACCCCGGCAGGGACAACGCCCACAACCGTCACAACGTCGGCTTCTGGTGCATCAACCGGCTGGGGCGGCGCTACGGCGTCCCCCTCGAGAGGCACACCTCGCTGGTGACGATGGGGGAGGGTACGGTGGAGGGCAGGCAGGTCGTGCTGGCGAAGCCGCGTACTTATGTCAACCGCAGCGGCGAGGCGGTGGCGGCGCTGGTCCGCCGCTACGACCTATCGCCGCGCGGGCTGCTCGTCATCTGCGACAGCCTCGACCTGCCGGTGGGGACGGTGCGCATCCGGCCCGGGGGCGGCCACGGTGGTCAGAAGGGGCTGCAGTCGGTCATAGCCAGCCTGGGGCTTGAGGAGTTCCCCCGCATCCGCATCGGCATCGGGCGGCCGGTGGTGGACGGCGAGCCGTCCTACGACCCGGAGGTGATCGCGGAGTACGTGCTCAGCGACCCGCCGCCGGAGGAGCGACGGGCGCTGGACGAGGCGGTGGCACGCGTCATCGACGCCGTGGGCCGTATCATGACCGAGGGCCTGGAGGCAGCGATGAACCGCTTCAACCGAGAGCGACCCGCCACGGATCTGGACGCCCCCTAGCAGGCGGGCTTCAGGATTATCGCCTCTGTCTCAGCGGGCAACGCCTCCTTCTTGATCTCCACCTCGCTCTCATCCAGGGTGCGGACGCGCGGGCACTTCTTCTGGAAATCCTCCACGCCGGCGACGGGGAAGTTCTTGCACCTCTCGTTCCGGAAGTGCATGGGGATCACGACCCTGGGCGCGATGCGGTCGCAGACACGACTGGCGGCCGTGGCGTCTATGGTGAAGTTGCCACCGACCGGTATCAGGAGCAGGTCGACATCCCCGATGTCGGCCAGCAGCTTGTCCGACAGGTCGTGGCCCAGGTCGCCCAGATGGCAGACCCGCACGCCGTCGAGGGCGAAGCAGAAGACGGTGTTCGGCCCACGCTGGGCGCCCGAGGCCTCGTCGTGGGCGGTGGCGATGCCCTTGAAATCGACGCCCTTGACCTGATGAGCGCCGGCGCCGCGCACGACCTGGGGGTTCCCCTTCACAGCGGCGACGTTGTTATGGTCGTCGTGGTCGTGGCTTACGGTGACGATCTCCGCCGTCTCGGAGGGGGCCCTGTACTCGAGGCCGAAGGCGCCGACTTTATAGGGGTCGGTAACGATCCTGAGCCCGGCGTCAGAGGTGAGCAAGAAGCAAGCGTGTCCCAGCCACTTGACCTTCATAGTCAACAGCCTCCTTTCTTGTGCTGCAATGATAGCACACCGAGCCGGTTACTCTTCCAGAGAGGGAAGGGCGGGCTCAGAAAGTACCGCCTCCAGCCCGTCCACCTAAGGCAACGCCGGGAGACATTATGTCAACACTCTCCCTCCGACGCAGCACTGCTTGGACAATCAGGGGCCGCGGGCACTACAATGGGGCCGCCGGCAGGGCCAAGCCAGGTGAGGTATGGAGACACAGCCGACGGACGGAGAGCTCGCGGGACGGGCCGCGCAGGGCGACGAGGCGGCCGTCGCCGAGCTGTTCGACCGCTACTTCGACCGCGTGTACGACTTCTGCATCCGGCTGCTGGGCAACGCGGAGGCGGCGGCCGGAGCAGCGGAGGAGACGTTCCGTCGCGCGATGACGGCACTGGGCGACGCGTCCGGGCGCGGGGGCTTCACGCCGTTCTCCATTGCCCTCGATGTGGCGCTGGAGCGGCGACTGCAGGTCGAGCGTCCGACCGAGGAAGCCCAGAGCGAGGCGTTCCATCAGGTGAACCCGCAGCGCCTCAGCGACCCCGAAAAGATGCCGCTTGCCCAGGAGGTCGCGGGCCTGGTCTGGGAGGGCGCCTCAAGGCTGGAGCCTCAGGACTATGCCCTGCTGGACCTCCACCTGCGACAGGGCCTGGAGGACACCGAGATAGCCGCGGCCCTGAACATCCGCAGGGCTCAGCGCAGGCTCAACAGGCTGAAGAGGGAGACGGAAAAGGGTCTCTCGTCACTCATCATGGCCCGCTGGGGCAGTCGCAACTGCGAGGGGCTGTGGCGCGTGCTGTTGGGGCTGCCGATCGCGGCCAGCAAAGACCAGTTGCAGCGGGCTACCGAGCGTCACCTGCGCTCCTGCCCGGTCTGCGGCGCCGCGCAGCGAGGGATGATCCCGCCGCTGGAGATATTGGGGGCGCTGGCCGCGGTGCCGCCGCCGCTGGGGCTTCGCGAGAGCGTCCGCGGGCGCGCCATCGAGGCATGGCGGGCGGGCGCAGCAGCGATGGTCACGCCAACGCCCGTGCCGGAGAGCCCGCTGCCGCCGCTGGGGGCCGCCCCCGGCGAGGCGGGAGGGGATGGGAGGGGCCCGCTGGCAAACGCCCTCGCTGCCCTGGGCGACGGCTGGCAACGACTTGCGTCGGCCATCGGCTCGCGGCGCAACCTGATCCTGCCCCTGGGAGCGGCGTTGGTCGTATTGAGTGCGGCGGGCGGGATCGCCTGGGGCACGGGGGTCTTCGACGGCAACGGGGCGGCGATCACCTCGCCTACCGCGACGGGAACGCCTACCGTAGCCAGCACGGTCGCTGCGGCCACCGTAGCCCCTGCCGTCACCCCCACGCCGACGGCGAGCGCCACGGCACCGCCCACGGTCGCTGCGCCCCCTACGCCGGTTCCACCGTCGCCGACGCCTCTGCCGCCCACGGAGACGCCTCTGCCGCCCACCGACACGCCCGCGCCACCCACCGACACGCCCTCCCCGGAGGCAACGCCTTCGCCCACAGCCACCGTCGAACTCACGCCAACGCCCTCTGCGACGCCATCGCCAAGGGCCACACGAAGACACGACAGCTAGCGCCGAGCGGGCAGAGGACGAATAGTCTAGACTGCGGCCCTGGCGGAAGAGGCCGCGGAAGGCCGCGCCGGAGGGAATTCGGCGACGGCGCTAGGGGATGGTGAGGGAGCTCAGGACAGCCGCCAACAGGGGCCTATACTGGGAGCGCTGTCCCTCGGGTACGGCGAAGGTGAGCTCCCAACCCTGCTCGCCCTTGACCAGGACGACGGTCGTGACCTCCACAGGGTAGGTGTGAGAGAAGCCCTCGTAGTCGATCAGGTATGCCGGCACGCCGTCGATATCGACGGGTTCAGGCTTGCTGACCTCTGTCCTGGCGGAATCGAGGAAGCTAAGCTGGGCGGCCAGATAGTCGTCAGAGGTGGTTCCCGGCGGCAGGGATTCGCTGGTTATGCTGAGTGTGGGCGCAACACCGGCCTCCTGGCCGGTATCGAGGGCGTAGAAGACGTCGGTAGAGGTCTCACCGACATCGATGCTGGCGGGATCATGCGTCCAGTCCTTGGGGAAGCGAATGGTGTAGCCTTTGACGGAGGAGTGGTACTCGCTGGGATCGTCCAGGGCGCCGTCGGTCCATTGGGGAAGCCTTTCGGTGGCCGGCCGCGAGTCAGGTCCCAATTCAACGCCGATGAAGGAGATAACCAGCAGCAGGGCCGACACCAAGAGAGAGCAGAGGATGATAGCAAGAACCAGGACTCTTTGGAACATCGCTTTTCTCCAGGGGTGCGCTAGCCGGCGAGCAGGTGCCCATCCAATATACAAACGCCGATGGGCCCGGAATCTTACGGGCTACAGTGGGCTCGCCTGGCTAGAGGCGAGGGCCGGCCTCTGGGGATGAGCGAGGATAGGAGGTCCCTGCCAGTGGATGTGGGGCGATGTCAGGCAGACTGAGAGGGATGGCCGTGCGACTCCTGGAGGTAGGTGATCACCGCTTTGACCCGTGGGTGGACAGAAGAGTCACGGCTGCCAACCAACTGGCTGAAGATGGCGTTGATGTGGTTCTCGACCGACTTCTCTTCCAGAACGAGGGCACGGGCAATGGCGGCGTTGCTGTAGCCCTTGGCCATGAGCTGGAGCACATCCATCTGGCGGGGCGTCAGGCGGGCCAAGCGTGAGTATTGTACCTCGGTGGCGCCGGCGAGGATGGCAGGGTCGAGGACTACCAGCCCGGCGGCAGCGGCCTCGATGGCACGGACCAGAGCCGCCATATCGGCCAGGGACTGCTTGATCACATAGGACCATCCTGGAGCCTTGGGGGAGGACAATGAGGAAAGGTACTCCCTATCGCCGTTGGCCGCCAGGACGACGATGCCTGTCTGAGGCTGTTCGGCCTTTATGGCCTGGGCAGCGGTGACGCTGTGAGGGCCTCCATCGAGGTCAATGTCGATGAGCAGGACATCCGGCTGGAGCGTCTTGCAGAGGGACACCAGGTCATCGCTGCTGGCCGCTGTGCCCACCACCTCGAGCCGGGGCCTCGCGGACAGAGCGATACGCAGCATGTCGCGCCAGAGGCCCTCGTCCTCAACGATGAGCAGGCGAACCTTGTCGCCGTTCTGCCGTCCCTGCATGTGCTCAGCCTTCCTGAGAAGACGCCTCATTGAGCGCTGGCGGCTATCCGCCCCTAGGTCATCCCCCTATTGGTGGAGCCTGTATCTGTTATCGGGCGGAGAGCGTCTATCTTTAGGGGTATGCTGCGCCTGTTTCGCGCATTCTCCAGGGGAGGATCATCCGGTTCTGCCCACTACCCCCGATATCCCTTAGGGATTCTCCCGACGTTCTGCGGCACCTGGCCGCGCTGCCGCCTGGCCGCCAAACTCGTCGCTGGGGACTGACACCCTCTTCGATTTGGGTGCTGGCACCATGCGGTTCCCCCCTTACGAAGACGAAAATCTCTGAGAACGCAGGGATTGCCGTAGTGGGAGGACGGTTTGAGGCGTGAGTTCACTACACTCGCGCGCCAGCAGTCTGGCACCGGAGCCGACCGCCCACAGCCGGTCAGGGAGGTAGCGGATGGAGACCGCCGGCCGTGACGACGAAAGGAGGTGCGCAGGGAGAGCACGTTTGAGACTCAGCGAGATCATAGCTCGCTAGACAAGAGGTTTTACAGTCGGAGGACAGTACATGATCAGATTCAAGAGGCTCATCAGTCGCGTCGCGAGAGAAGAGAGAGGCATCACCGGTCTGGAGACCGCCATCATCCTGATCGCCTTCGTGGTAGTGGCGACGGTCTTTGCCTTCGTCGTGTTGAGCACCGGTCTGTTCAGCTCGGAGCGAGGCAAGGAGGCGGTGTACTCCGGACTCCAGAAGACCAGGGGTTCGCTTGAGCTGCGTGGCAGCGTTATCGCCAACACCGACGGCACAAACGTGTCAAGCCTGGTGTTCGACCTTGCCAACGCGGCCGGCGGCGACCCGGTCAACCTGGACCCCCTGGCGGCCAGCAACCGGCTGGTCATCGCCTACCGCGATAGCACCGTCAACGAGCCTGACATTGGCTGGGCGGTGAGCTGGCTGGTCGGCGACGGCGACGACCTGATGGAGAACGGGGAGCTGGGGGAGATCACCATTGACACGACCGGGTTGACGTTGGGCGCCAACCAGTACTTCGTCCTGGAGGTGAAGCCATCGTTGGGTGGAACCATGAGCATAGCCCGCACGACGCCCGCTGGTCTGGACACGATAGTTGATCTCCATTAGTTCGAGTTCATTGCCGCAAGGGGCGGTGCTCTAGCATGCAGCGGGCTAGGTCGCCCAGGAAGAGACACCGCCCCCCTTCGGCAGGGAGGCAGAAGCATGGAACTCAACGCCAAGATCTCCTCCCTAGAGGAAGAAGTAAAACTCCTCAAGGGGGAGGTCAAGCTGATCCTTAGCGAAATCAGAGCGGCGATACTCGGTCAGGATAATCCGTTCGCGACGGAGTCTGGCCAACGGCTGAATGCAGACCCAGACGCCCTGGGGACACGGCCACCCATACGGGTGGTCAAGGTGCCACCTGAGGGCGAGGAGGAGGAGGCTCTCAGCGAAGCCGAAGAGGCTGCCCCTGAGACGCCGTGGCCTGAGGAGCCCCACACCGAGGCGAGGGCAGAGGCGCCGGCAGTCGCGCCCCAGAGACATGAGGCGGCGAGCGCGCCCGCCAGGCCTGCGCCGAGCAGTCCGGAGAGCCCCCTCAAGGCACTGCCAGCCCAGGCTCCTCAGCCCCCTCCGGCAGCGAGGCAGGAGCCGCAGGCTGCCCCTCCCCAGAACATCCCCAGTTGGAACCTGATGACGGTGGCCGGGCTGGCGGTGTGGGCGGAGGACGCCTTGAAGCAGGTCGGGCCGGAAAGGCTGCAGATCCTCCTCGATCTCTGCGAGTTCGCCGGCTATCTGCCGAAGGCGGCCAAGGAGGCCCTGGCGCGGGTAGCGAACCTCGGTCTGGTCGTCGATGAGGAGACGGAACCGGCATCGGTGAATGAGTGCCTGGTGATCCTCTATCAGCTCGACGCTCTGATGCGAGGGGAAGAGATGACAGGGGTGTCGCAAGGGCGGACCTTGGCGAGGAGGTAGCAAGAGACGGTATAGGAGACGTCCGTCCCCCTAGGATGACGGAGCAGAAGGGGGTATAGCCATCGAGAAGGCCATCACTACGGTCCTGCTCACGGTAGCCGGCATCATAGCCGTCGTGGCTGTGGTCAACACGATATTGCCGACGGTTCATCGAACCAGCGGCGCTCTCATCTCTACGGCAGACGTCATCGATGACCGGCTCAGCAGCCAGATCGAGATCGTCCACGCCACGGGCGAGGACGCGGCTACCAGCGCCGATGTCTGGGTGAAGAACGTCGGTGCCACTACCATTGCGCCTCTCGACAAGATCGACGTCTTCTTCGGCCCGGAGGGTGAGTTTGCCCGCGTTCCCTACGGCGGCGCCAGCTGCTCGGCCCCCTGCTGGGAGTATGAACTGGAGAACGATACGCAGTGGAAGCCCACGGCGACCCTGCACATCATTATCCACGTAAGTGACGCCCTGGAAAGCGACGTGGTGTACTACACGAAGGTGGTGACGCCGAACGGGTCCACCGACGCCAAGTACTTCACCGTCTAGTGAGTGAGGGAGGATGGAGACCAGTATTCCCGCCCTTATCGTGGCAGCGACCCTGCTGGTCACGACGGTCGTGCTGGCCCGAAGCGGCTACACGTCGCTGGACTCGCTCGGGCAGTCATGGCAGGTCATGGAGCAGCGGCTGGGCGAACAGACGCACACCGAGCTGACGGTGGTGGAGGCCAGCGTGGACGGGAGCGGCGCCAATATCACGCTGAGGCTCCGCAACGACGGCCAGACGAAGATGGCCGACTACGCCCGCATGGATGTGGTGGCCCAGTACTTCTCCGAGGGGGGAAGCCGCTACGTCACCTGGATACCGTACACATCGGGGGCACTGGAATCGAATACCTGGACGGTGGTGACGATCTCGAACGATGTGTTTGAGCCGAACGTGCTCAACCCGGGAGAGGTGCTGGAGATGCAGGTCAGGATCAATCCAGCGATGGGAGCGGGAACCACCGGCTGGGTGATCGTAGCGACCGAGAACGGGATTACCGTCTCGGCATATGTAACAGCATAGGAGTAGAGCCATGGTACAGCCTGCGCGCATTGACGATGCGCAGAGAATCGTCTCGACGGGAAACCCTGAGATCGATAAGAAGATCGGCGGCGGCATCCCTGAGGGCTCCCTGTCCCTTATCGAGGGACAGTCGGATGCCGGCAAGAGCGTGCTCGTTCAGCAACTGGCCTGGGGCGCCCTGCAAGAGGGCTTCCGCATCCTGTACTACACGACGGAGGACACTACGCGAAGCCTCTTGCGCCAGATGGACAGCCTGAGCCTGAGCATAACCGACCACTTCCTGCTGGGGAAGATCAACATCTATCCCGTGCCCTCGGCGATGACCGAGGAGCAATCGCTGAACGTGTTCCTCAAGCTCCTGGACCACCTGTCGCGTCAGCGCGACTACGACATCGCGGTGATGGACTCGTTGACTTCGTTCGTTTCTCACGTACCTGAGCAGGAGACCCTGTCCTTCTTCACGGCCTGCAAGAGCATCTGCGACATGGACAAGACGCTGCTTGTCACGCTGCACTCCTATGCATTCGACGAGACGATGTTCATTCGCATTCGCTCCATCTGCGCCGCCCACCTCAGGTTGCGCATCGAGGAGGTGGGCGATCAGTTGGTGAAGGTGCTGGAGGTGGCCAAGATCCGCGGCGCCGAGAAGACCACCGGCAACATCGTCAGCTTCGACGTGGAGCCTGGACTGGGCATGCGAATCGTTCCCATCACCAAAGCAAAGGCATAAGATGTCGCCGAACTCCCTGCCCTTTCCCGCCGAGAACACGGTAGACGACCATCAGGGCGGCGACGGGGCCTGCACGCTGAAGAAGATGCTGTCGGAGCCGCTTCGGGAGCGTGCCGAAGCGATGCCCCACCTGATGGACTACCTGCACGTGGTCCCCATCGCCCAGACGGGGCTGCCGGACTACTATCCGGAGGTGAGCCGCAAGCTGGGCGAGATCGAGCACCCTAACTTGATCTACCCGGTGAGCGATGACACATTCATCCACATCTACCCGGATCTGGAAGACCCCCGCAATTACTACATCGCCATCGAACCGTCGACGGGCATGGACCTGGAGGACCTGCTCAAGAAGGTGGAGCGAAGGCTGCTGGACTTCGTCGATATTCTGGCCCAGGCCCAGACCACAGAGGAGAAGGTCCTGGCCTTGATGCAGGCTGTGGAGCAGTCGTGCGTGGTAAAGGGAGGCGGCCATTCCGGTAACGGCAGTAAGAACAAGAGGAGGGGCGGCCTGTTCCACCGCGGCTCCGGCCACCAGGGGCGATTGGCGGTAACGGCCCGTGAGCTGGAGACCCTGAAGTACGTCATTCTGCGGGACAAGATCGGCATGGGAGCGCTGGAGCCGCTGATAAAGGACAGCAACATCGAGGACATTAGCTGTAGCGGCATAGGGCCTGTGTTCGTGGAGCACAAGGTGTTCAAGGGGCTGAAGAGCAGCATCGACTTCCAGTCGCATGAGGAGTTGGACGATTTCGTCCTCAGGCTATCGGAGAACATCAAGAAGCCGGTCACCTTCAAGCACCCCATCGTCGACGCCGCGCTAGCCGACGGCTCCCGAATCAACATCGTCTACGGGGGCGAGGTGTCCAAGCGGGGCAGCAACTTCACCATCCGCAAGTTCTCGGAAACCCCGATCAGCATCCTGGAGCTGGTGGGGTTCGGCAGCATGGACTACAAGATGGCGGCCTATCTGGCCATGGTAGTGGGAGACGGCCTGAACCTGTGGGTCTCGGGGGAGACGGCCTCGGGAAAGACGACCCTCCTGAACGCCATCACCACGTTCATCAGGCCCGACGCCAAGATCGTGACCATCGAGGACACGCCGGAGTTGCAGGTGCCTCACAAGAACTGGATACGGGAGGTGGTCCGGATGGGGGGAGAGTCGGAGAAGGGGGCCTCCGTTGACATGTTCGGCCTGTTGAAAGCAGCCCTGCGCCAGCGCCCCAACGCCATCCTGGTGGGCGAGATCCGCGGCGAAGAGGGGGCGGTGGCCTTTCAGGCCAAGCAGACGGGACACCAGGTGATGTCGACCTTTCACGCCTCCACGGTGGAGAAGCTGATCCAGCGTCTCACGGGTAACCCGATCAACGTGCCCAAGCCCTACATGGATAACCTCAACGTAGTGGTGATCTGCGCCGCGGTAAGGCTCCCCAACGGAAAGGCGGGGCGGCGAACCACCAGTATAAACGAGATTATCAACTATGACCGTGCCTCCGACTCCTTCTCCTTCGTGGAGGTGTTTCGCTGGAACCCGGCGGATGACACGTTCGAGTTCCTGGGCAATATGAACAGCTATCTTCTGGAGAACCGGCTCGCTCCCCGCAGGGGGCTGACGGCAAAGAACAAGCGCCAGATCTACACCGAGCTGGATAAGAAGGCGGCCATCCTGGAGAAGCTACACCAGCAAGACAAGAAGAACTTCCATGATCTCTATCAACTTCTGGCCAAAGCGCAGCGCGAAGGCCTCTTCTAGCACGGCCAACGTCGAACGGGCGCAGTTAGAGCGGCCGGCCAGGTTCTTTGGGCGGGAGCCGCTGGCGTTCGACCTGGTGACACAGTTGACCTACATGTCGGCGATAGCCACCACGGGGGTCTCCCGCGCCCAGCTCTTCGAGCAGACCGCCTCCCTGAACTACAGCACCTCGGTGCTCTTCCGGCGTATACACTGGGCGGCACAGCGGTTGAACTATGACTACGCCCAGGCGTGCGAGGCGGTGGCGGAGACTCTCGCCGACGAGAACATGCGGAGCCTGTTGCTGCGCCTGGCAAGCTCTCTCTCCTCGGGCGAGCCGGAGTCGCAGTTCCTGGCCCGCGAGATGGAGATACAACTGGAGATGTACGGGAAGCAGTATGAGCGCGACCTGGAGGCGCTTCAGAGGTGGACGGACGCCTACGTAGCCTTGATGGTCTCTGCCGCCCTCATCGTGGTCATCTCCCTCGTCTCGATGATGATCTACCCTGTGGGCGCGGGATTCATCGTGTGCCTCGCCGGTATCGTCATCGCCGTCACCTTTCTCGGGTCGTGGCTCGTATACAGCGTGGCGCCTCTGGAGGTCAAGGCATGCACCCTGGCGGAGTTCTCCCATGAGCGTCACTTTGCCGCCCTTCTGGCCAGGTACGTCGTCCCTCTGGGGCTGGCGGCCAGTGCGGGTGTCTTCCAGCTGGGATTCGGGCTGCCACTCGCCTTCATCACGATGTCCGTCTTCCTTTTTCCTGTGGGAGCACTGGCCTTCCGGGAGGACCTACAGGTGGATCGCCGCGACCGCGACATCGCAAGCGTTCTGCGGGCTCTGGGCAGCATGGTAACGGCGATGGGGAGCACTGTCGGCGAGGGGCTGGCGAGGCTGAACCGACGGTCGTTGGGGTCGCTGGAACCCCAGGTCAAGCGATTGCACGTGCGACTAAGGAGCGGCCTCAGGGCCGATCTGTCCTGGGTTCGGATGGCCGCCGAATCGGGGAGCGAGCTGGTGACGCGGTCGGTGCGCATCTTCTGGGACGGCGTGCGTCTGGGCGGCGACGCCGAGCGGGTCGGCTATCTGGCCTCGACGTACGCCATGAAGATATCGCTGTTGCGGGCGAGCCGAAAGCTGGTCTCATCGACGTTCAGCTTCATTATGATCCCTCTTCACGTGGCGCTACTGTCGATCCTGCTTTTCGTGACGGAGGTGCTGGTCATCTTTGGCACGAAGATGGTGGAGGTTCAGGAGCAGGGACTCAACCAAGATATAGCAACGGAGGCACAGGTAGATACGGACCTGGTATTCACATCCCCTGACATCGCCTTCGTACGGGCGTTTATCATCGCCGTCATCGTCGTGCTGACGGCCGCCAATACGTTCGCTCCCTTCGCGGCCGGGGGTGGACATACGTATAAGCTCTGCCTTTATGGCGCGGTGATGACTTTCCTATCCGGCATCGCCCTGCTGATTGTCCCCCTCATCGTGCAGGGGATCTTTGCCAGCGTGGCAAGCCCGATGTAGAGAACGAAGGAGGCAGACATGAAGCTAGTGCCCTTGTTCAGATTCTGGGGTGGAAGACATGAGGAGGAGGAGCTCCCGGATGAGCTGCCGGTGAACATGCTGCAGCTACCTCCGGAGGAGCAGCCCACCGATTCAGCGGAGGAGGACGCTGAGAACGAGGAGGAGGAGAGCGAAGAGGAAGAGAAAGAGGAGGAGGAGGAGGAGGAGAGGGAACCAGAGGACGAACATGACGACATGCTCAAGGTATTCCACGACGTAGAAGAGGAATACGTCGACAACTCAGCCCTCGTCTCGGGGCTGGAAGACGTGCCGGCACGCGAATTGCTGGCGGAGTTGCGTGTGTTGGCGGCGGCGTTCGGGGTGAGAACGGGAGGGGGAGAGGAAAACCCCGACCCGACGCTGTAGCCGGGCACGGCGCAAGCGGAGGGGTCCCACAGGGGCCTTGACCTTCGATGAGAGTCCGATTTCACGTTCTGGCGGCGTGCGGCCTGGCGATACTGGCCAGCCTGGTGGTGGCGTCAACCCTGGCCGCCCACGCCCATCTGACGGAGGGATCGACGCCAAGCTACGAGGTGATGAAGGCCGAGCCGGAGTCAGACGTGAGGCCGTCGGCGGTCACGCCGGAGGCGACGACAACCGCCCCGGAGCCGACGGCAACCGCCCCGGAGCGGCAGACCACGCGCACAGTCCCCGACAGCGCCCCAACACAGGTCTATCCGGTGCCGGGGGAGGCCCTGCCGGCGACAAAGGCGCGCGCCGTGGAAGGGCCTGGTTCTCTGCTGGGACGCCAGCCGACGCCCCAGCCCCACCGACCAACGATCATCCTCGACCCCGGCCATGGTCGCGGCGACCCGGGGGCGGTCCACTACGGCGCGGGGGGCGTGGTGGACCTGACAGAGGCAGAGTCTAACCTGGCCATCGCCGAGCACCTGCAACGCTTTCTGGAGGAGAAGGGGTACGACGTCTACGTGACGCGGGTGGGGTTCGGCAAGCGGCTGGGGCCCGGACCGCTGGCTCAGTTCCTCATCTGGGCCGACCTGTGGGCGCGCGTGCAGCTCGCCGACGCGGTGGAGGGCGACCTCTTCGTCTCAATACACAGCAACGGGTCGGTCAACCCCCGTCAATCGGGGGCGGAGATATGGTACTGCGGCCAGCACGAGTTCGGAGACGAGAGCGCCCGCCTGGCGGAACTGACCTTGGACGCCGCCATGCAGGGCCTCAGCGACTACGGCTACGACGCCGTGCGTCGCGGCCTCCAAGAGGACTCCACCGCCCACCACTCGGAGGGCTTCTGCCAGTTCCTGGTGACGCGGGAGGTGCAGATGCCCGCCATCCTCACTGAGCTCCTGTTCCTCACCAACGACGCCGACGCCGCCGTTCTCAAGGACGACCGCGCACGGGAGGCGATGGCCCAACGCATCGCCGAGGCGATCGACCGGTTCATGCGGGAACGGGGAAGCGCGCCGGCGCCGCCCTCCTCCTAGGACACCCTTAGCCGGGCCGCGGGCGCCCTCGGCCTAGTCGACCAGGACGACCCTCAGGGGCGCCAGCGGATTGTCGTCCTCGCCCACAAGGTCGATGGCGTCAACCTGGGCCCGATCCAGGAACATGCCGTAGACCCCGCCCACAGCCGACAAGTCGCCACGGTCCCAGGACACGATGTACATGGAGGCCAGCCCCAGGATGCGGACGGCACCGCCGGGGTCGTCCGGAGGGCGGCTGACGATGGGGACGATCACTATGCGGCCGGCGCCCCCATCCAAGGTGCCACGAACGCACTCCGTACGGGGAAGCTGCGAATGGGGGCTATAGCCGACGGCGTGGCCGACACCCGGCCCCTCCTCATCAAACTGGAAATCAACGTCACACCACCCGAAGTTCAGGTAGTCGGCCATGCCGTCGGCGACCTCATAGTTATAGTGCTCGCTCAAGGCCTGGAGGGTCACGCCGGAGATACCGTCTCCATCCGGTATGAAGCCGGCAAGGTCGCCCACCGACCAGACGCCCACCTCCTCGCTCCTGCACCCCTGCGCTATCGCCTCCTGATAGCCGGCGGTCCCCGACTGAGCGAGGTCGAGGGGCAGGAAGTCGCCCGTTCCCTGGGGGCTGGCGCCGAGGTCCAGGGCGTAGACCCTGCCCGGGACGAGGCCGAGGTAGCTGCCGTCGGAGGCCGGGCCCGACACGTCGCCGATGACGCCAAAGGGACAGAGGGGCCCTCCCCCGGCGCCGACCACCCGGGCGGTGGCGGTACGCCTGACGGAGACGCTCTTAGGAAGACCCAGGAGGCCGAGGATGAACGTGCTGTGGGAGACACGCGAGGCGGCGGTCACGGTGTCGACGAAGCCGTCGGCGGCCCCTGCCGGGCGCAGGTCGCCGAAGGTACAGCATTCGACCCTGGCGGGATCGATCTCGTTGCGATAGGCCCAGTCCTTGCCGGCGCGCAGGGCGGCCTCCTGATCCGGGCTCTGGCGAAGCTGCTTGGCCGCGGCCAGAGCCATTCCGTCGGCCTCCCATTGGGCCTTGTTCACGCGGGCGATGAAGATAGCCAGGTCAAGGGCGATGGCGGCGAGGACGATCGCCACGGCCAGCAGCAGGCTGCCCTTGACCAGGTTGAACCCGCGCTCGGACTGAATCGAACGGACAAAGCGTTTCGTCATCTCAATGCCGAACGCCGTCGCAGGTATAGGGGCGCTTGCCTTTCGGCAGGGCAACTTCGGCGACCCGGCCGGCTGCGTGAGCCCCGTGGCTTTGCGTCCCCGCCTTGCGACGGGTTTGCCTTTGTCGGTATGCCAGCGAGGGCACGATTGGTCATGGTGCCCTCCAGGATCACAATCGTCCAGTTCACCGATATCTGTCGCTCGGCGGATGGCGGCTACCCCCTGCGGGGACTCCTCCTCTGCCCGGCGGCGGACGGGCGCAGATTCTTCCCTGTTGGCCCTAAGGTTCGCTGGCCAGTACAATGTGGCCATTGTGGGCAGGCCACGGACGAGGTCTCACGTCCGTTCGTACGCACCCCTAGCCGGCCATCCCGCTCAGTGCTACGGATAACCCATGGTGAATAGGGACACCCGGACGTCAGTCATACCCCACCTGTTGCGCTGGGTGGCGCTGATACTGGCCGCGAGCTGGCTGGGATACTACATCTGCAGCGGCATGCCCCAGGTCAGCCTGCAGGTGTTCTCGCGAACCATAACCCTTCAGGCGCTCACCTTCGCCCTGGCGGTGGTCTATGGGGGCTATCTGCTGATCCGGCGTCGGCTGCCGGGGGGGTCGCCGCTGGACTGGCCGCTGGTCCTTCTGCTCGGCGTCTATCTGGCGGCGACGGCCACCTCGATCGACTGGCGGGTGAGCCTGGAGAGCAGCCTGCTGGTGCTGATGGCCGTCCTCGTGTTCTACGTCCTGAGCGACCTCATGTTCCTGGACGCGAGCACGCTCCAGAGAAGCCTGATGCTGGCAGGCGCAGCGGCCTCGGTGTGGGCTCTGTGGAATGTGGCGGACGACTACATGGACTGGCTGAGCTTCGCCCGCACGGCGCGGGGCGATTTCCAGCTCGCCGACCTGATCCCTCCCACGGTGCCCAAGGTGCACGGCGTCAGCGACCATCCCAACGTACTGGGAATGACCCTGACGTTGATCGTGCCCTTCTACATCGTCGCGGCCTACCGCGCGGCGTCCCCCTGGGAGCGCCTGGCCTGGAGCGCGGCGCTGCTGGCGGCGGCCTGGGCCGTATTCCTGACGCTGTCGCGGGGGGCGTGGATAGGCGGCCTGGCGGGCGCGGCTGTGACCGTCGGGGCAATAGTCGCAACGGTCCGGTCTCGGGAGGCGCTGCAGCGGAGCGCCCTCATCGATCTCTTACGTCGTCGCCGAACGCTGCTCGTCGTGGCGGGCGCGATGGCGCTAGTCATGGCGGTGGGCGTGATCCTGGCGGCGACGCAGTGGGAGTCCCGACCACAGTGGCTCTTCCGGCAGTCGCTCTCGCCGCGGCAGGACGTCTTCGACGCCGGCCGCGAGATGTTCGGCGACCACCTGGCGCTGGGTGCGGGGCCCGGCACCTTCGGTCTCCTCTATCCCGAATACAGCGGCGAGTACCCGATTCACGCCATTCACGCCCATAACGGCTATCTTCAGGCCGCCGTCGATACGGGGCTGGTGGGCCTGGCGGCCCTGGTCGTGCTGGCGGGCGTCGTGGCCTGGATGCTGTGGCGAAGCTATCGAGAAGGGTCGGAGGCGCAGAGGCTGCTGACGGTGGCCTGCGGAGGAGCACTGGTGGGCTTCGCGGTGCACAACCTGGCGGACGCGGCCAATGTCTGGAAGTCGCCCCTGGTGGCGCTGGCGGCGGTACTGGCCATCGTCGTCAGCAACTATCGGGGCAGCGGCCGGGCCGACGATCCCGCTCCGCCCGATCGCGCGTCTGAGGGGCCCTTGGGACGTCCCTTGGCCTCTCCCGTCCGCAGCCTGGCGCATCTGATCCCGCGGGCGCTGCTGGCGGCGGCGTTCGTCGCTCTATTCGTTTGCTGGGGACGGATCGACGCCGCCCACTACCATTACTCCGAGAGCCTGGGAAGCCTCCGCGACGGCCAGACACTGGAGGCGGTGCGTGAGGCGCGGCGAGCGGCGGACATGGACCCGGACTTCGCCATCTATCAGTTGCAGCTCGGCCTGAGCGAGGGGCTGGCCTTCACTCAAGAAGGGCCGGAGGTGCTCCTCCAGCAGTCGATCGCGCATCTGCGACGGGGGGTGGAGCTGGAGCCACGCAGCGCCATCGGCTACGCCAATCTGGCGCGGGCGCTGGCGCTGGCAGGCGAGAGCGAGGAGGCGCGCGCGGCGGCGCTGGAGGCGCAAAGGCTGGCAGGCGCCGACGCCACGGTGCTTCTGGCGGCGGCCGGCGTCCTGGAGGAGGTCGGGGCGACGGAGGAGGCGGTCGAGACGTACGGCATGGCCGTGTCGCGGATGGCGTCGATCGCCGATTCGGACTTCTGGATGGAGAGCCAGTTCCGCCGCGATCACTACGGGGAGATCCTTGACCGCTCGGTGCTGGCCCTGAACCCCTGCACCAAAGGGGACCTGCTGGCGGGATCGAGAACGGAGAGCCTGCAGCTAACAACGCTGGACCTGGAGAGCCTGAAGGAAGAATGCGGCCTGTTCGTGCTGGGCAACCCCGACGATCTGAGCGCGCGGGTGGACCTGGCCGAGATCCTGATGGCGTTGGCTGAGTACGACACCGCCCGCGAGCACCTGGATTTCGCGGTGGCGCGGGAGCCCGACCTGGGGCGGGCACGGACCGCCCTCGGCAGGTGGTACGCCGCCCAAGGGGACATCGGGCGCGCCCGCGACGAATGGATACGGGCAGCACAGTTGGAGGAGGCAGAGGCGCTGGTATTGCTGGGCGACTCCTACCCCCCGGCGCAGGTCCCCGAGGACATAGTGAAGAGGCTGCAGCAGTTGGCCCCTCTCGCGGCCGGCGGGGCCCGTGACTACCGCATCGGCTTCGTCTACTATCGGATGAAGTTCGCCCGCGAATCGTCTCCGATTATATTGATGCCGGGGGACTGGCAGAACGCCCTGCCGGGGGAGTATGAGACGATCGAAGAGGCGCTGAGCAGGTGGCCGGCGGTGGAGTGACACCGCTCTGTTTGACATAGTCTCGCGGTAGACCCTATGATCTTTTCGAGGGGGGCGGCTGAGCTTTCGTTCAATGCGACTCAGCAGCCCTTTGTTGGGTAATGGCCCCCCAGCGGAGGTGTCCAGTGATCGCTTCTCCCCAAGAAGAGCAGCGACAGGACAAGGGTGTCCACGGCCCATCGAATGACCTGATCGTCCAGGCCAGCGAGATCGTCAAGACATACGACACCGGCCGGATAGAGGTGAGGGCGCTGCGCGGCGTTACCCTGTCTGTGGAGCGCGGCGAGATAATCGCCATCATGGGCCCCTCCGGCTGCGGCAAGACCACGCTACTCAACTGCCTCAGCGGGCTGGATACGATTGATTCGGGGCAGATCCTGGTCGACGGATCGGACATCAACCGCCTGTCGGACAACCAGAAGACGGAGTTCCGAGCCCGCAGGATGGGGTTCGTCTTCCAGTTCTACAACCTGCTGCCGGTGCTTTCGGCGGCGGAGAACGTGGAGCTCCCCCTGCTGGTATCGGGGACGCGCATGAGGGAGGCGCGGCAGAAGGCGATGGCGGCACTGGAGCAGGTGCACCTGGCGGAGTGGGCCGGTCATAGGCCGGCGGAGCTATCGGGCGGACAGCGCCAACGAGTGACGGTGGCGCGGGCGCTGGTGAACGAGCCGGCCATCGTCTGGGGCGATGAGCCCACGGGCGACCTGGACAGCACGAACGCTCAGGAGATCATGGACCTCATCTGCGATCTCAACCGCAATCAGGGCCAGACCTTCGTCCTCGTGACCCACGACCCGAACATCGCCGCCCGCGCTCACCGCATCGTCTACATGGTGGACGGCCTGATTGTGGACGAGAAGCGGAGCGAGGGCTGCGAGGTCTAGCCAGGGTGCAGGCGACACCGCCATCAGCGAGGAGACCCCATGGATAGCCTGTTCGGCATTCCCATGAACAGCATTATGGTGGCCATGCTGGTGCTGCTGGGCATTGCCGTGCTCAGCATCGCCTTCACGGCTCTGCGCAACCGCGTCATGTTCATCGTCGGCCTGCGCAACATCCCGCGGCGGGTGGCGCAGACGGTGCTGATCATCATCGGCCTGATGCTGAGCACCCTGATCATCTCGGCCGCCTTCACCACGGGCGACACGGTGGCTCACAGCATCACCAAGACCGTCTACGATGCCCTGGGCCACGTGGACGAGATCGTGCAGTTCGAGAGCGCGGAGGGCGGGCACGGATTCGCCGGCAGCGACGTCACCATCCCCCTCAGGACGGTGGATGAGCTGGAGGTGGTCATCGGCGATGACCCGGGCATCGACGGCATCGCCCCCATACTCATCGAGGAGGTGCCCGCCGTCAACGAGCAGGCGCGCCTCAGCGTGCCCAACCTCAACATGATGGGGCTGGACCCGACGCGGATGGACGGCTTCCCCGACGTCATCAGCCTGGACGGGGAGGTGCTGGACGTGGCCGACCTGGCGGAGGACCAGGCTTATGTCAACGAGAGCGCCGCCGAGGAGCTGAACGTCCAGCCCGGCGACACGGTGACCGTCTACTTCGAGAACGAGCCCCTCCTCTTCCAGGTGGCCGCCATCGTGAAAGACAAGGCGCTGACGGGCGCCGTCGGCATGGAATCGCAGGCAGGGATGGCGGCCCCCCTGGAGACGTTGCAGCGCGCCTTCAGCCGCGAGGGCGACGTGGACTTCATCGCCGTGTCCAACCGGGGAGGGGTACGCGATTCGGTGGCCCTGAGCGATACGGTCACCGAGAAGCTGGAGCAGGCGATCGAGACGCAACGCCTGGACCTGACGGTGGAGCCGACGAAGAAGGAGAACTTGGAGTTCGCCGAGGAGTTCGGCAACGGGATCATGACCTTCTTCATCATCCTCGGCCTCTTCTCCATCGCCGCCGGCATCCTGCTCATCATCATGATCTTCGTCATGCTGGCGGCGGAGCGGAAGACGGAGATGGGCATCTCGCGGGCCGTGGGCACGAAGCGCCGCCACCTGGTGCAGATATTCTTGTCAGAGGGAATGGGCTACAACATGATGTCGGCGCTGGTAGGGGTGACCCTGGGCGTGCTGGTGGCGTTCGCCCTGACTGGGATCATGGCCGTGCTCTTCTCCGAGTTCGGCCTGTCGATCGAGCCCAATGTCACCGCCCGCAGCCTGATAATCTCCTATTCAGTGGGGGTGGTGCTCACCTTCCTCACGGTGGTCTTCGCCTCCTGGCGGGCGAGCAACCTGAACATCGTGCGGGCGATCCGCGACCTGCCGGAGCCGCCGGCGCGTCCCCGACTCCGCTCATTTCTGCTGGGGGCGGCCGTTGTCATCCTGGGCGGCCTGCTGATGTTCGCGGGGATCGCAGGTGGGCAGGGCTTCCCCTACACCCTCGGCTTTTCGCTGGTGCTCTTCGGTCTGGCGATCGCCCTTCGCTATCTGCGGCTGCCGGAGCGGCCGCTCTTCACAGTCGTAGGGGTAGTCCTGCTGCTCTTCTGGCTGCTGGGAGCGGGAAACCGCCTGCCCGACTGGACTACCGCCAACCGTGAACTCGACGCTGGCGGGATGGAGATGTTCTTCCTCAGCGGCATCGTCATGGTGGCCGCCGCTACTTTCGTCCTCGTCTACAACGCCGACCTGTTGCTGCACACCCTCACCTTGGCAGGCGGGCGTTTGGGACGGATCCTGCCGGCGGTGAAGACGGCGGTGGCCTACCCGCTGGCCAGCAAGTTCCGCACGGGGATGACGCTGGCGATGATCGCTCTGGTGGTCTTCGCGCTCACTATGATGTCGACCATGAACGCCAACTTCAACCGCCTCTTCCTGAGCGAGGAGGCGCGCGGCGGCTGGGACATCGAGGTCGACGAGAACCCCAACAACCCTCTGGGCGACCTGCGCCAGGCGCTGGCGGAGGACTCCGTGGACACGAGCCAGTTCACCACAGTAGGCAGGCTGGGCGTGGCCCGGATGTTCGCCACCGAGCTGCGCCAGGAGGGTCAGGATGATTTCAAGTACTACATGGTGAAGGGGGCGGACGACGAGTTCCTGGGCAACGCCGGCCTGGGGCTCCAGACGCGGGCGAAGGGATACGCGGACGATGAGGCGGTATGGGAGGCGATGCGCACAGGGCGCAACCTGGCGATCATCGATGTCAACGCCATACCCCAGGACTTCGCCTTCGGCGGCTTCGATATGTTCAGCCTGGACGGCATCGACTACCAGACCACCGAGTTCGACCCCGTCACCATTCAGGTGCGGGACGACGCAACGGGGGTCGTCGGCGAGGTGCAGTTAGTGGGTGTACTGAACAGCGGCGCCAGCGGCAGCAACCCGTTCTCCAGTTTCGCCGGCCTCATCACCTCCCAGAGGTTCATTCAAGACGTGTTCGAGGAGCCGGACTACTCGCTCTACTTTGTCCGGCTGGAGAACCCGGACCAGGCCAAGAACACCGCCCAGGCGATCGAGGCGGCGCTATTCACCAGCGGCGCCCAGGCGACGTCGATCAAAGCGGCACGGGAGGACCAGCAACGCCTGTTCAAGGGCTTCTTCTACCTGATGCAGGCGTTCATGGGGCTGGGCCTGGTGGTGGGGATCGCGGCGGTGGGAGTCATCGCCTTCCGCACGGTGGTGGAGCGACGGCAGCAGATCGGCATGCTGCGGGCGATCGGCTACACGCGGGGTATGGTGGCCCTGAGCTTCCTTATTGAGTCATCGTTCGTCACCCTGCTGGGCATAGCATCGGGCCTGGGCCTGGCGATACTGCTCTCCTACTTCCTTGTAACAAGCGACGAGTTCGCCGCCACCGGTATCAAGAGCTTCTACGTCCCCTGGCTGGAACTGACCTTCATCTGCCTCTTCGCCTACCTGGCCTCTCTGGTGATGACCTTCATCCCCTCGCGGCAGGCGGCGAGCATCCCCATCGCCGAGGCGCTTAGGTACGAGTAGTCCGCTCAACCTGGGCGAATGCCGTTTGGCCACTGGCCGAGAATGGGCTAGTATTGCCCCAAGATCGACTTCCTTGAGCCCTCGCGGAGGAGACGATGCCGGAACACGAGGATATCCGCTTTCCCGACGGCTTTCTGTGGGGCAGCGCCACCTCGTCTCACCAGGTGGAGGGGAACTGCACGAAGAACGACTGGTGGCAGTGGGAGCAGCGGGAGGGGTTCATCAGCGACGGCAGCAAGTCGGGGATCGCCTGCGACCACTACAACCGGTTCGAGGAGGACTTCGCCCTCGCCGCGGAGCTGGGGCACAACGCCCACCGCCTGTCCATAGAGTGGAGCCGCATCGAGCCCGAGGAGGGGCAATGGGACCAGGCGGAGGTGGAGCACTACCGGCGGGTGCTGGAGTCGCTGCACCGGCACGGCCTGACGCCGCTGGTAACGCTTCACCACTTCACCAATCCGCTGTGGCTGGCCGAGAAGGGCGCCTGGCTGAACCCGCAGTCGGTCGAATACATAGCCCGCTACAGCGCGTTCATAGCAAGAGAGCTCGGCGACCTCGTGCCGGTCTGGCTGACGATCAATGAGCCGATGGTCGTGGTCACTCTGGGGTACGCCCTGGGGGTCTTCCCACCGCGAGAGCGGGAATGGGAACGGACGGCGGCGGCGGCGCGTCACTTGCTGATGGCGCACGGCCGCATGTACCAGGCGGTCCACGAGTCGACGGGCCACAACCCGCTGGTGGGGCCGGTCAAGAATATGCCCTACGTTATGCCCAAGGATCCGGAATCGGAGGATGACAGGAAGGCGGCTCAGGAGCGAGACCAGTTTCTGAACGAGTACTTCCTGGCCGGCATCGATACGGGGACGCTGGGCCCGCCCTTCGGGAGCGGCGAGGAGGTGCCGGGCCTGAAGGACTCGTGGGACATCATCGGCATCAACTACTACACGCGGAACGTCGTTGCCGGGGGCAGCCCCGCCGGCAGGCTGTGGGGCGAGGTACCTGACGGCGCGGAGACGACGATGATGGGATATGAGGTCTATCCGGAGGGGCTCTACCACGGGGTCATGCGCCTCAGCAGGTACCGTCGACCGATCTATGTGACGGAGAACGGCATCTCCACCCTCGACGACGGCCAGCGCAGCCGCCACCTGCTGCGACACCTGCGGGAGGTGCAGCGGGCGATCAGGGAGGGGGCGGACGTGCGCGGCTACCTCTACTGGAGCCTGATGGACAACTTCGAGTGGGTGCTGGGCTACTCCCAGAAGTTCGGCATGTGCGCCATCGAGCCGGAGACGCTGAACCGTCTGCCCAGGCCGGTCGCCCATCTGTACCGGGAGATCGCCACCAGCAACAGCGCGGGCGGCGGTGAGAGAGCCCCGCTCCCAGGCCGAAAGGCGCGGCGCGTCATCCGCGAGGCCACCAGAGACGACAACGACGCCCTCATCGAGATGGAACGCGGGGCCGCGCTCGACCTGGGCGATAGGCTTATCATATTCGACCGGAGCCCCGATTTCTTCGCCCGCCAGGAGCTCGAGGAGCATGGCCGCATGCTGGTGGCCGAGGACGAGGGACGGCTGGTGGGGGTCGTTGCCGCCGCCTGGCACGACATCCTCATCGGGGGTCAGCAGCACCGTCTCATCTACATCCATCAGGGCAGGATCTCGCCGGAGCACAGGCAGCAGCGGGTGGCGACGGATCTGGTGATTCAGCATCTGGTACGCACTGCCGATGACAGGGTGGAGGCGCCCTACTGGCTGATCAGCCCCGACAACGAGAAATCGCTGGCGTTCGGCCAGCGGCAGGGGATCGGGATCGAGTGCTGGCCGGTGGACGGCCGGCTCGATGGCTTCGATGTCAGCGCCCGGCAGAAGGCCAGCGACCGCGTAGGCGGCGTAGGGGCCGACGACCTGCCACAAGTGCTGGAGCTGATCAACGGAACCCACGCCGGCCGCGAGATGTTCATGCCCTACACGGCCGAGCGACTTCAGGCGCGGCTCAGCCGGAGCCCTGCCTACGGCTGGCAGCACTGGCGGGGCTATCGGTCGGAGCAGGGGCTGGTGGCGGCGGCTGGCCTCTGGGACTTCGGTCGGTCGTTGCGCATAACGGAGCGCGACAAGGCCACGGGCAGGGAGCGCGTGTCCCTCCCCGCCTTCGTGTTGGACTACGGCTACGCCGCGGGCGCTGAGGAGGCGATGGTGGAGGTGTTCATGGCGCTGATGGAGACGGCGGCTGGGTGGGAGAGGAACGAGCTATCGATAGCGCTGCCGACGGAAAGTCGCCTCTTCTCTCTAATGGAGGCGCTGCCGCATTCCCCTACGCTGTTCCGCATACTGACGCCGACCTCCCTCACACCGAAGGAGATCAGGGGCTCCGTCTACCTCGACCCTGTCTACGTGTAGCTACTGCGCCTCCAGGAAGGCCACGACCGCGTCCTTGAACCGCTGGTCGGGGACGGCGGTGAGGTGGTCGGTATCCGGTATGATAACCAGCTCGGCGCCGGGGATCGCGGCGACGATTTCGTCCGCTTCTCCCATCACATCATCGTCTGCCCCATTCACGATGAGGACAGGGATGTTGACATCCGCCAGTTCGGAAGGCTCGACGGCCCCGCGCACACGCGAGGCGCAGGCGGCGAGCGCCTTGAGGTCGCTGTTCGGGACCCCCTCGGCGAAGGCCCGGAAGCCCTGGCCCACGGGGTCGGTGATCGTCGAGGGGTCCTCAGCGAGCATGGCAGCGGCTACGGGATCGGGTTCGCCCTCAGCCAGGGACCCGAAGAGAAACTGGTCGCCGACGCCACCCAGGATCACGGAGCTGAACCTTTCCGGGTGGCGAGCAAGCAGGTAGGCAGAGATGGACGCCCCCATAGAGTAGCCGAACAGGTCGGCCTTCTCGATGCCCAGGTGGTCCATCAGGCGGAGGACGTCGCCGGCCATGTTCTCAGCGCCGTAGGACTCGGGGTCGTGCGGCTTGTCGCTCTCACCATGGCCGCGGTTGTCCAGGGCGACGACCCGTCGCAGCGGCTGCAGAGTCTCCACCCAGTTGGCGGCCACCCAGTTCAGTTCCAGGTTGGCGATGATGCCGTGCACGAGAATGATGGGGTACCCCTCACCCCAGGTCTCATAGTGGATCTGCACGCCGTCGGAATCGAAGAACCCCGAGGGGGCGACGGTGGCCGTTGTTGCCGCCGGCGGCGTGCCCGTCTCCTCATCATCATCGCCGCAGCCGACGAACAGCATGCCCGCCAGCCCGGCGCCAGCGGCGGCGGCCAACCGCAGCACCTCCCGCCGCCTCATCCCCACCATCTGAACATGGTACAGGTGGTCACTGAGTAGCACTTGCTCCCCCCTTATGAAACTGAACTGACAACCAGCGCCCACCGGAGATCGAGGCGATATCGCCCCTCCGTCTATTGCTCCTCCAGGAAGGGCACCACCGCTTCTTTGGCTCGCGGGTCGAAGACGACGAGGTGGTCGACGTCCGGTATGCTGACCAGCTCGGCGCCGGGGATCGCGGCAACGAGCGCGTCAGCCTCTCCCATCACATCATCGTCTGCCCCAATGACGATGAGGACAGGTATATCGACGTCAGCGAGGTCGGCGGGGTCGATGGGCTCGCGCGCACGCTGGGCGCAGGCGCCGAGCGCCTTGAGGTCGTTGCCGGGTATCCCCTCGGCAAGGGCCCGGAAGCGTTGGCCTATAGGGTCGCTGATCTGCGAGGGGTCCTCGGCGAGCATGGCATCGGCCATCGCATTGGGGCCTTCCTCTTCCGCGGACCCGAAGACAAAGCTGTCGCCGATGGCAACCAGGACCACGGAGCTGAACCTCTCCCTGTTGTTGGCAAGCAGGTAGGTGGAGGTACCGGCCCCCATGGAGTAGCCAAGGAGGTCGGCCTTCTCGATGCCCAGGTGGTCCATCAGGCGCAGGACATCGCCGGCCATGCTCTCGTAGCCGTAGGCCTCGGGGTCATGCGGCTTGTCGCTCTCGCCGTGGCCGCGGCAGTCCAGGGCGACGACCCGCCGTATGGGCTGGAGGGTCTCCACCCAGCCGCTGGCCACCCAGTTGATCTCCAGGTTGGCGGTATAGCCGTGCACGAGAATGATGGGGTACCCCTCGCCATAGGTCTCGTAGTGGATCTGCACGCCGTCGGAATCGAAGAACCCCGAGGGGGCAACGGTGGCCGTTGCCGCCGGCGAGGTGGGCGTCTCCTTCTCTTCCCCTTTGTCATCGCCGCAGCCGATCAGCGGTATCGCCACCAGGCCGACGCCGGCGGCCGCGGCCAGCCGCAGCACCTCACGCCGGTTCATCCTCAGCCCCTGGTACGGTAGGTCAGTGGATGGCATTCGACTCCCTCCCTTGTAACCCAAAGCCAGGGCAAGTCTACACCAATGCCGCCCATCGGTGAAGAGGCGGTGCCGCGTCACAGCGCTGAACCCACCGTATAGCCTCACAGCAGAGTCCTCGGCAGTGCCGACCCAGACTCCCGCGCCCTTGACGCCCGCGGCGACGCCCGGCTATGCTCGCTGCTGAAGGGCCGAAGCGTGGCATCGGATGCAGTTTTGAGGAGTATGGCATGTCAACGTGGGTGAAGCC
>CAZSRY010000002.1:0-37015 GCA_964609475.1 uncultured Dehalococcoidia bacterium | reverse complement strand
GGCAAGCCGCTTGAACAATGGTTGCCGATCAATAGGGGCTTGCTCAATCAGGGAACTCCCCAATGAGGCGGCAGATGTTCACCAATTCCGCAACTGGCGTCAAGTCAGGCTACGGGGCCGGGCTCTGGTGAGGTCTACGGTTCACGTCCGCTCTCCGGTCGTGACGCTCCTGGGACAGGAGCAATCGATCGGTCACATGGACCAGCAGATTCATGACCACCTGCATCCACCCAGGGGGGGCAGACAGAGGTCGGGACGGGTCTCAGCGAGGGTTTGCCCTTAGGGAGAACACCCTATGGATCGGGTGCCGATCGCCGCCTGCGGAGGCCGGGCTGCGGCGAAGTCCCTGCAGGTGGCCGCCGGGGCAGGCTGCTAGGAGGGGCTCTCGTCCGATGAGCGGCGGGCCTGGAGCGTCCTCTCGAATTGCTCGAGGGCCTCCCACTGGCTCTCTGTGAGAGTGGCCCAAGGCCTCTGGCGCCTGACGGCGTTGTAGGCACCGGCCAGGGGGTAGCCCATGGCCATGAGGGTGGCGCAGGCGAGGGAGGGGCTACGGCCGATGCCGCTGCGGCAGTGGACGTATATCTTGCGTCCGGCAGCGATCTCTTTGAGGGCCCACTGGGTGGCTTCTTGAAGCTGCTCCTGGGTGGGCGGCCGCAGGTCATCGACCGGCAGATGGTAGAGGCGAAGGCCATGCTTGGCCAGCGCCTCTACGTCGTCGGAGGCCTCGCTTCGGACATCGATGACGCTGCCGATGCCGGCTCGGGCCAGGATCGCAATCTGGTGTTTGGGGAAGCTGGGCCCCAGGGCCAGCTCAGGGGTTATCCAGACTACGAGTTTGGGAGGGCGCAGTCGCTCCCACAGCCGTCGCAGCATATGACCTCCAGCAGTAGCATCAGTCTGGTTGCTCTTGTTCCGCCCGTAGGCCCAGCTCCGGGTCGTCGTCGTCCAGTACCCGGGCGGGGTTCCCCGCCACCACGCTGTCGCTGGGCACGTCGCGGATGACGACGGAGTTGGCGCCTATCCTGACATTGTCGCCGACCTTTATCGGGCCGAGAAGCCGCGACCCGACGCCTATGAAGACGTTATCGCCGAGGGTGGGGCCAACAAGCCTCTCCCAGGGATGGGATACCCGCCGCCTGTGTAGGAGGCCGATGCCGGACCAGGGATTCAGGGTGCAGTTGCGGCCAACGGTCACCTCGCCGGCGATCATGACCTCGCCGTGAGAGATGCAGAGGCCGGGGCCGATGGACACGCTGTCGGCGATCTGCACGCGCCAGACGAGCATGTTGACCCAGTCACAGGTGCGGGGCAGGAGAGGGATGTGATGATCGCGAAGCCAGCACTTGAGACGGTAGAGGACGACGGCCGAGAGGGGAAACATCCAGAGGGCGGCCAGGAAGCGGCGCGCGTCGCGAATCCAGGGGGCCCCCAGTATTCCCCCAAGCTCTCTCACTCCGGTCAGGTCGGCGTAGACCTTGTAGTCTTCTCTCAGGTTCTCGAACATTCAGTATTGCAGCCTGTCTTTCAGGTGCCTCCATCGCCGCCGCTGACCGGTTGTTCCCCCATCATCTGGTCGCCGTCGCCCCCTTTTCGCGGCGGCTTCTGGGGGATGACGCGGGCGGGCACGCCGACCGCCGTGAAGTTGGCCGGGACGTCGTGGAGGACGACTGCGTTGGCCCCGATCTTGGCGTTGTGGCCGACGGTGATGGGGCCCAGGACCTTGGCGCCGGTGCCGATGTAGACATCGTCGCCGATGGTGGGGCCGTAGAGGCTGAGGCCGATCTCGCTCTGTGTGCTCAGGCCGATGGTCACGAAGGGGTTGATGAAGCAGTTCCTGCCGATCTTCACGACTCCATCGATGACTACGTTTCCGTGGGAGAAGCAGAGGCCGGGGCCGATCTGGACGCCCCTGCCGATGAAGACGCCCCAGAAGAGGCGATTGAGGGTATCGCAGATGAAGGGAAGAAGGGGGATGTAGTGCCCGCGGGTCCACACCTGCAGCCTGTACAGGACTACGGACGGCCACGAGTCACGAAAGACGACCACGCTTGTCTGTTCAAGCCAACGGGCGAACCGGGAGCGCTTGCGACCATCGGGGATCCAGGTGAAGCTGGCGATCACGTAGGCATTGTAGTCTGCGCGGATGTTCTCGAACATGCCGGTTAGGTTTTCGCCTCCTTGCGCTCAAGCGGTCTTGAGGCCGGTATGTAGCGCCATCCCCCTGTTCAGCACCCCCGCGGGCGCCACGTCGAGATGATCATGTCCGCCAGGGCGGGCACTCGATAGGCGATACGGTCCAACGCCCGCAATACGGCCTGGGCCAAGCGATCGGGCATGCGCTCAACGATCTGCGTCCAGCGCGGCAACAGCCACAGGAGGGAGACCCCGAAGCAGCGCTCCATCTCCAGCCAGGGCGCGCCCAGCCTCGTCACAGATCGGTAGCCTCCCTTGAACGTGTGCGTGGGAGGGGGCTCCCAATAGCGATACTCCGGTGGAGGATAGGGAAGGCCGAGAGAGCGCCTGATGTCGAAGAAGGTCCGCCCCAGGCGACAGGACAGGCTCTCGTAGTTGGTGAGGGCGATGACTGCCCGGCCCTCTGGTTTGAGGATACGGGCAAGCTCAACCACGAAGGCCTGCGGGTCGGCGAAGTGGTCAAGCGAGCCCTGGCAGAGGACGCGGTCGAAGGTGGCATCCCGAAAGGGCAGGCTCTCGCCGATCCCCCGCACCAGCGTGACCCCAGCCTGCATCTCCTCCAGATTGACGCGAGCGCGGGCCAGCATGGCCAGAGAGGGCTCCAGGCCCCAGGATTCCCAGCCGCGACGGAGGAAGAGCGCCGCCTCATAGGCCAGGCCGCTGCCCACATCCAGGACACGTCCCGGCGGGCCATCTCCAGTAGTCTCAACGACCGCCTCTCGCACCCTGTCGAAGAAGAAGAGATGGGCACGGCAGAGGCCCTTGAAGAGCCAGCCCGTGAAGAGGCCCTTGTCCTCCTCCAGGTCGTAGTCCAGGTCGACGGCAGGTTCTGGCATGGCTATCTTCCAACGGGGGCGCCGGTTCGGGAAGAGGAGCGCCGCATCAGGGCTCTGCCCAGGGCGGGGCCTTGACGACGGTGAGAAGGACGTAGAACTCCTCAAAGCCTATCAGGGGGCCGAGCCAGCGCTCCCAGCGATACTGGCTGCCCCGGTTGCGATTGGCCAGGCTCTCGACGAGGGTGGAGACGACACCGCCGGTGAGTCTCGGTCTCTGGCCCTGCCTGAGGGTGGTCAGGTAAAGCTTGGCATGCTCGATCTCGAAGGCCGCCCGCGGCGGGTGCTGGGGGTTCTTCTCGGGGTCGAAGAACTCGAAGGTCTCGATGGTAAAGGGCCTCGCCTGGCTGGGGTTCCTGGAGGTCGCCCAGGAGGAGGTAGCGTGAGGCAGCCAGACGTGGATGAGGGCCCCCGCTCGGCAGACGCGCCAGAGCTCCTCCAGGGCACCGACGAAGTCATGGACCTCCTCCAGCGTGTGATCGAGGAATACCTCCTCGACGGTATCGTCTTGGAAGGGCAGTCCCCGTTCCAGGTCCGCCAGAACGGCGACGCCAGCATCCGTCCTCTTGCTGACTCTGAGGGTTCCGCGGTGTCTCCGTGTGCCGTCGATCTCCAAGCTGACCATGTCCGCGCTACGCCTCCGATCCTTCTAGGATGATACTGGGTGGCCGACGAGGGCCGTGATCCTCTCTAGATATTCGTGGACTACCGGCTGCGACTCGCCATCGACTTGGACACGCCCCTGCTGCAGGAGCACAGCCCGATCGCAGAAACGGACCACACTTCCCAGGTCGTGGGAGACGAGGACGATGGTGACGCCGTCGGCCCGCAGCTTCTCGATATTGGCAAAGCACTTTTGCTGGAACTCAGTATCGCCCACGGCCAGCACCTCGTCCACCAGGAGGACGTCGGCCCGCACGTGCACGGCTACGGCGAAGCCGAGACGGATGTACATGCCGGAGGAGTACATCCGCATAGGCTGGTCGATGAAGTCGCCCAGTTCGGAGAAGGCAATGATGTCAGGCAGGCTCTCCTCCGCCTCCCTGCGGCTGAGGCCCAGGAGGACAGCGTTCAGGATGGCGTTCTCTCGGCCGGTGATCTGGGGATGAAAGCCGGCCCCCAGCTCGAGGAGGGCAGAGATGCGGCCCTGAACCTTGACGCGGCCACTGGTGGGACGGGCGAGGTCGGCGACGATCTTGAGCAGGGTGCTCTTGCCCGAGCCGTTGGGCCCGATGATGCCCACGCTTTCGCCCTTCCTGATGATGAGGGAGACGTCTTCGAGGGCCCAGAAGGGTCTGCGGGCGCGGTCCCTCCTCAGGAAGGAGGGCAGGTGAAGAACGGCTGTCTTCAGCTCTTCCGGCTGCTGGGAGCGAAGGTAGTATCGCTTCGATACCCCTTCGAGGGTGATGACGGCCGGCGCGTCAGAGTGCATCGGCGAAGCCCCTCTCCAGGCGCCTGAAGACGCCGCTGCCGATCGCCAGGGCGGCAATGGTGAAGAGAAGACAGGGCCATAGGTCGGTGACCCCGGGCAGGGCGTTGTCGATGAACATCTGCCGCCAGGCCTCGATGAGCGAAGCGAGAGGGTTTATCAGGAGGAGATTCTTGTAGCTTTCGGGCACCATGTCAAGGGGGTAGAGGATGGGAGTGACATAGAACCAAAGGTTGAGGAAGACCTCGACCAGGTGCTCCAGGTCTCTGAAGTAGACATCCAGTGAGGATATGAAGAGAACGACACCCATGAGAAGGGCCAGCTCCATCACCGTCAGCACGGGGATGCCGATCAGCCAGGTGGCCGAAGGTCGATAGCCAGAGGCGACGACGAATATGGCCAGGATGGGAATGGTCAGCAGGAAGTGAACCATGTTGTTGGCGACGGTGGAAAAGGGGAGGACGTAGCGAGGAAAATGGACCTTCTTGATGAGGTTGCCATTGTGAGCGATGACCGGGGCCGCCAGAAGCACGGAGGTCTGGAACCATATCCAGGGAAAGAGGGCGGAGAGAAGGACAAGGTGATAGTCGTCCACCCTGATTCTGACTACGCGCTGGAGGGCGAAATAGAGAACAGCCCCCAGCAGAAGGGGCTTAAGCAGCGACCAAACGAATCCTAAGGCAGTGTCCTGGTATCTGAGCTTAAGGTCCCTGAGGGTGAGAAGATATAGCAGCTCCCAGGTTCCGCGGAATCCTCGACGAGCGATGGCCGGCCACCCCTCTCATCTATGCGGCGTTGCGACACTAGACTAGCAGGCGCGGGGCCAGAAATCAACCAACTTGTGATGCCGTGTGATCCTACTTGCGAGGGACGTCTTCAGACTCACGGACTTGAACATTTGAACGGATTAGGGTGAGAATGGGTGCAGTCAGGAGTTGAGGAACGGTGCGAAAGGGATAGACGATGGGCGACACGACGGCAGATGCCGGCGGAGAGACAAGAGGGGGCGCCGAGACTCGGGAAGAGAGGCCGGCCGTTCGCTTCGCGCACGAGAGCGAGGAGGAGTTCGCCAAGATCCTCGATTTCTACGGGATCGCCTGGCAGTACGAGCCGCGGACTTTCCCCCTCCGCACTGAGGGCGAGGTGGTGGTGGAGGCCTTCACGCCCGACTTCTACCTGCCCGACATCGATACGTACATAGAGCTCACTACTCTGAAGCAGGACTTGATGACGGAGAAGCACCACAAGGTGCGTATGCTGCGGCAGCTTCATCCCGGCGTCAAGGTGAAGCTGCTGAACAAGCGGGACTATCTGCGACTGCTCTTCAAGTACGGCTTCGGCCCGCCATCCCCTAAGAGCACCGAGGGCATCCACCGTGTACTGATCAGCTCCGCCCAGTTGAAGCGCAGGGTGAGCGAACTGGGGGCGCAGATATCCAAGGACTACGCGGGGAAGACGCCGCTCCTTGTCGGCGTTCTGAAGGGGGTTGCCTGCTTCATGGCGGACCTGATGCGCCAGATCCCGCTTCCCGTGGCGGTAGACTTCATGGCGATCTCCTCGTTCGACAACACGGAGAGCGGCGTCGTCCGCATCCTGAAGGACCTGGACGAGAATCTTGAGGGGCGCGACGTGCTGGTGGTGGAGGACATCATTGATACAGGGATGACCTTGAATCACCTGCTGGGGTATCTGCGGGCTCGTCGGCCGGCCAGCCTGAAGGTGTGCACGCTCCTGGACAAGCGGGCCCGCCGCCTGGTGGACGTGCCCATCGACTACGTCGGCTTTGAGATACCGGACGAGTTCGTGATCGGGTACGGGCTGGACTACCGCCAGCTATACCGGAACCTGTCGTTCATCGCTACGCTGAAGCCGGGCTGGATGGAGGGGGACAGGTGAAGGGGCTCCCAGGTGACAAAGTAATGCCCCGAGTAACCTCACTCCGTCCTCTCGGTTTCACCCTGCCCTGAGTTTCCCTTGGTCTGGGGCTTGCGCCTTCGACTTCCAGTTCCCCCAGTTTCGTCCACCGAGACTTCGTTGCTCCGCTGCTCGGGGCACCCTTCACTATATAACAGTCGGCACGGCTTGTCAAGACTTTACGTTACCGATTATCAGTTTTCTTGGGAAGTACTTTTCTTCACAACCCGGGCCCACCCGCCCAGGCAGACATGAGCCCGATTGGAGCGATGACCCAGGGACTAGGGGAGACCGGCAGCGGCGTTCTCCTGCCAGCGCTTGAGGTCGAAGGAGTAGTGGTCGGAGATCTCCTCGCGGGATACCTTGCGCAGGGCCGTCTTGGGCAGGGGCGCCTCGGTGAGTACGCACTCGGTGATGCGCTTGTAGGGCGCCAGGCCCTCCTCGTGGCTGTCTATCTCGGCCTCGACGAGCGCCCGCAGGCTTGACTCATCCAGGGGCCGCCCCTCAGCGGCAAGCTGTTGAGAGACAGCGGCATAGCTGGGGTAGACGACGGCCCAGACCTGTATCTTGTCACGCACCTTGTGGGGGATAACGCATACGTCCTCCATGACGGGACTCATCTGAAGCCTCTCCTCCACCTCGTCGGGGTGGACCTTCTCGCCTGAGTCGAGGACGATGACGTACTTGCTGCGACCGGTGATGTAGACGTTGCCCTCGCGGTCTATGCGACCCACGTCGCCGGTTCGCAACCAGTCGTCGATCTTGACCGCCCTGGTCTCGGCCTCCGCCTTCCAGTAGCCGGGCATGACGTTGTCCCCCCGAACCACCAGCTCGCCCTCGTCATGGAGGCGGACGTAGATCTCCTTCTCAGGAACGTCGATGAGGTCGACCCCGACGCCGGGGAGCGCCCTGCCCACCGTCCCCAGTTGCCGCTCGTAGTAGTTGGTGAAGCGGAACCTGCCGGGGTAGAAGCGCTGCGCCGTGCATATGGGGGCGGTCTCGGTAAGGCCCCATCCCTGGAGGATGGGCAGTCCGAGGAGATGGAGGCGACGAGCCGTCTCCGGGTTGAGGGCGGCGCCGCCGCTGGCGAGGAAGCGCAGACGACCGCCCAGCCGGGTGTGCAGCTCCCGAAATACCAGGTGGCCCAGGTTGACGCCCGTGCGCTCCTTGATCCGGGCCACGAGCCTCAGCCCACGGTCAAAGGTCCGGCCACGCCCCTGCGCCTCGGCCTGGGAGCGGATGGCGCGGAACATGAGGTCGTAGAAGGCGGGCACTGCGGCAAAGACGGTGGGACGGGTCTCGGCCATGCGGTCTCTGACGCGGACTAGGTCGTTCTCAATGGTGACCGTCGCTCCCATGGCGAGGGGCAGAAGGAGCTCTACGGTGAAGGGAAAGCAGTGATGGAGGGGCAGCACCAGCAGCAGGCTGTCCTTCTCGCCCACGGGAAGGGCCTTGGGGACGACGGCGACGTCGGACACGAAGTTACGATGGGTGAGCATGACGCCCTTGGCGCCGCCGGTGGTGCCGGACGTGTAGACGATCGAGGCGAGGTCATCGGGCTGGATGTTCACGGCCGCCAGCGCGGCATCGCTCTCGGCTGTGGCATAGGAGCCCACCGCCTCGACGGGCACTACCCGAGCGCGCGGGCGTCTGAAGAGGCCGCCGGAGGCACCTCTCGCCTCTGCCCCACCGACGACGAAGATCGCCTCCAGGTTGGGGAGCCGTTCCGGTATCTTGGCGAGAGCCTTCTCGGAGGCGACGACGAACTTGACCTCGGCCCTGCGCAGGCAGCCCTCGATCTCCGGAGGCTTGAGCTCGTAGTAGAGAGGCACGCCCACGCCGCCGGCCGACGACACCCCCAGGTAGGCGATGACCCACTCCAGGCTGTTCTCGCAGACGATGCCCACCCTGTCGCCCGGCCTGAGGCCAATGGCGATGAGGCCGGAGGCGAAGGCTCTCGCCTGCTGACGGAGCTCACCAAACGTCAGGCCCCTGTATTCTCCGCCCACCTTCATCTGGAAGGCGAGCTTTCGCTCGCGACGACTAGCAGTCTCTTCCAACACGGCCGGGATCGTCATCTGCTCCATCTCTTCCCCCTCCAAATGGGCAGGATGACGTGATTCTACAGGGCATACCTCATACGAGCAAGCGCTGGTCTGAGCGCTGTTCAACCGTATCCGAAATAAGATGACTCGCCAACACAGCCAAAGCCCAGGCCAAGCAGCAGCGATAGCAGGGTCGAGCGATACCTGCCGGGAAGGCCCGTTTCCTGGCAGGAGAGGGCGGTCATACGACGTCTGGTCGCGGCCACTTCAGGTCGCAGCTAAGGCAGCGGGCCTGGATCAACTGGTCACCGCTCCAGTAGCTCATGGTGAAGCTCTTCTTGCAGCGCGGGCATTTCAGATCGCCCAGGTTGATCTTATGGGCACCAGCCGCGGTCGAGCGCCTTTCGTCGGCGTCCCTGGGGGTGTCAGTGGTCATGACGAGCCTCCTTGCCCCGATTGTACACGATCTGACATCTCTCCACTAAGGGGCCAGACCGCTGAAAGGAAAGGCGCGTCGCGCTGTCACTCGTAGAGAAATCAAAGGGAAAGGCCAACTGTGCCGTTTCTACTTAGAGGAGCAACCACTTTCCCGTCAGAGGAGGTCAGCGACGGGGCTCCTATGAGGCCTCATCGCGGCCTTCGTGCCAGGAGATGAACTTGGCGATGGAGTTGAGCGCGCGGCTGTAGTCGGGGTAGACCGCCAGCGCCGCCTTTGCCGATAGGTCGTAGAACTCTTCCAGCGCCGCCATGATCTCTGCGTTTTCGGGCGCCCGCACGGCCATGGCGATGGGTACGGGGCTCTGCTGCGCTGCCTCGCTCATCTTGTCTACCGTCGCCCGCACAAACTGGCTCATGTCCTCGACGCGGCCGACTCCCCAATCAAGGCGGGGCAGGATCAGGATAGTGTCGATGCCGGGTGAGTTCCCGACGATGCTCACCGTCTTGCGAAAGCCATCCTTATCCTCGAGGGCAACGGTATCGAGGGGGTTGCGTATGCTGGTCCCGGCGATGGGGGTGAACCGGCGCAACTCCGCCTGCACCTCCTCCGAGAGCGGCGGGATCCGCAGCCCCAGCCTCTCCGCTCCGTCGGCAGCGAGCACGCTGGCTCCTCCGCCAATGACGATGATGGCCACGCCGCGTCCAGCGGGCCTCCTCAAGAAGCGGAAGGTGACGGCCACGTCGACCAGCTCTTCCAGGCTGTCGACGCTGACGACGCCGCTCTGCCGGCAGAGGGCATCCCAGACCTGCGGCGACCCCGCCAGGCTGCCGGTGTGGGAGTGGGCGGCCCGGCTGCCGGCACCGGTGAGGCCACCCTTGAGGACGATGGTCGGCTTGGCGGCGGAGGCCGCTCTGAGGGCGCGGAGGAAGCGCCGGCCGTCCTTGACGCCCTCGATGTAGGCGATAATGACCTCCGTCTCGGGGTCGGCGGCGCAGTACTCGAAGAAGTCGCTCTCGTCCAGGTCCGTCGCGTTGCCATAGCTGATGACCTTGCTGAAGCGAAGGCCGCGCAGCGCGGCGTGCTGAACCAGGTCGTCGGCGTTGAGGCCGCTCTGGGAGATGAAGGCCACGGGGCCCGAGTCGCGGGGCAGGCGGGGGTTGAAGGCGAGGCCGGAGGAGGGACAGTAGAGGCCCAGGCAGTTGGGGCCGATAACGCGGATGCCGGCGCGGCGGGCCTTCTCCAGCACCTGGCGCTCCAGCTCCACCCTATCGTCCTCGCCCGTCTCGCGGAAGCCGGCGGTGAAGAAGTGGATGGCCCGCACGCGCTTGGCGGCGGCATCGTCCATCAGTTGGAGGATGCCCTGAGTGGGGATGCTGGAGATGACGAAGTCGACGGGGCCCGGGATATCGACCAGGGAGGGGTAGCACTTGAGACCCAGGACCTCCTCGGCCTTGGGGTTCAGGGGGTAGATGGCCCCCCGAAAGCCCGACGACTGGTAGGCCTGGAGGAACATGTTGCCACCGCCCCAGTCGCGCTGCTTGGCGGAGACGCCCACCACGGCCACCGACCGGGGGTGAAACAGGAAATCGAGGGGGTGGACCTTTGTCTTTCTCCTTGCCTTTCTCTTTCCTCCTGCCTTTGCCCTTTCCTTCGCCATCTGTCTATCCCTCTAGAGGCTCGTGGCGAGCCGAACACGTCCCGTCGACCGATCGTCTGAGCAGCGTACCCTCTTTCTCACCATTTCTCAGGGTGTCTACCTCACCCTCGCTGATCTAGCAGCAGGGCGCTGGCATTGGCTGCCATCTGCCGCCTGATAGTCGATCTGGAGAGCATTTCCTGCCCCAAACACCCCCTAACCCCGCTTGACAGGCCCTGTAGACTGAAAGCCGTAGTGCTTGAAAGGAGGTACTCCCATCATGGTAGAAGTGACTAACGATGCTGCGAACCTACTTCTGACCAGCATCCAGGCCAGCTCGTTGGAAGATGATCAGTGCTTACGGCTGGTCCATCAGCCCGAGGCCGGCTACGCTCTGGCAGTGGACTCGGCGCAGAAGGATGACGAGGTCCACGATACAGAGGGCAGAACCGTCCTTCTGGTCGCGCCGGACGTGGCAGAGAAGCTGGAAGAGGCCGTGATTGACGTCGAGCAGGGACCTGAGGGCCCACGCCTGAAGATCCAGCAGCAATAGCGCGCTGCTTAGGTGAAGGCCCGCCTGACAGTAGCTGCCAACCAGCAGCTATCGCAGTGAACCACGTTCGTGGCTGAAAGCTTCCAGCCCGCCCTGGGTGCGACATATTCCGGGCGGGCATATCTTCGGCGGTCGAATGGCGCCTGCCGCCGACGGCACTAACTGTCAACTCTTGCCCCCAAAGACGGCTACGGAGCAGGTGAAGGAGCCCGGCATACCACCCAGGTTGTGGGTGAGACCGATGTCGGCCTTCTTGAGTTGACGGTCGCCCGCCTTGCCCTGGAGCTGCTTGTAGACCTCATAGATCATCCGCAGGCCGCTGGCGCCGATCGGGTGGCCGAAGCATTTGAGGCCGCCGTCGGGGTTGATGGGAAGATCGCCCTCGCGCAGGGTGAAGGAGCCGGCCTCCACATCCTCCCTGGCCTTGCCCCTGGGGCTGAAGCCGAGGTCTTCGTAGATTACCAGCTCGGTGATGGTGAAGCAGTCGTGCACCTCGGCCAGGTCTATCTCCTGGCGGGGGTCCTTGATCCCGGCCTCCTCGTAGGCGCGGCGGGCGGCGTTGACGTTCTCCGGGAAGTGAACGAAGTCGTAGTCGTCCAGGAGAAGCCCCTGCATGCCGCCGACGGCTACCCCCAGCCCTTTCACGAGGACGTAGTCGGGGTTCATGCCGCGGGCGATGTCGGGACGGGTGATGATGGCGGCGGCAGCGCCGTCGCTGACCCCACAGCAATCGAAGAGACCCAAGGGCCAGGCGATCATGGGGGCCTTCAACGCCTGCTCGACCGTTATCTCGCGGCGGAGGTGGGCCTTGGGATGCAGGCTGCCGTTGTAGTGGTTCTTGACCGCTATCTGGGCCAGGGTCTTCTTTCCCTCCTCGTAGGAGAGGCCGTAGTGATGGAAGTACCTGGTGGCAACCATGGCGAACTGGGACGGCGGGGGAACGGGCGGGTCGACGTTGGAACCGGCGGCCTCCGCGAGGCTGAGACCGGTGAACCCGGTGTCCTTCAGCTTCTCCACGCCCGCCGCCAGCACGACGTCGTAGATGCCGGCGGCGACGGCGTAGGCGGCGTTCCGGAAGGCGTCGGTGGCGGTGGCGCAGGCGTTCTCCACGCGGGTAATAGGGACGTAGTCGAGCTTCAGCGCCCTGGCCAGGGGCTGCCCCGTGGCGAAGGTGCCAACGGTGCCCAGCCAGGCTGCCTGGATGTCGTCGGGCTCTATTCCGGCGTCCTCGTAGGCCTCGTAGCAGGCCTCGACCAGCAGGTCGATGCCGTCCACTTCCCAGCGCTCGCCGAACTTGGTGCAGCCCATGCCGACGATGGCGACTCTGTCTTTGATGCCCTCCATAGTGCTCCCCTCCTCAGGCTAGGCCCTGACCGGGGTCGACTTCCAGTAGTAGTTGTGGACGCCGCCGACGGTGCGCAGCTTCCGGAAGCTCATCTCTACCGGCAGGCCGATCTTAACGTCGTCAAGGTCGCGGTCGGTCATCATGCACAGCATCCGGCCGCCTCCCTCGAAGTTTATCACCGGGATGACGAGGGGGACATCGGGTGTGCCCGCGACGTAGTCCATGGAGTAGGTGAATATCTCGGCGCGCTTGTCGGATAGCCTCTCTTTCTCGAAGTTGTCCTTGCTCTGGCACTTGACGCAGACTCGCTGGGGCGGGTACTGCAGGTAGCCGCAGTCCTTGCAGCGGGCGCCGTATAGACGGATGTTCTTGTCGGTCTCGCGCCAGAGGGCGGAGACGGACGGGGTGGGAAGGGGTGGTCGGCGGGCGGCAGCGGTGGTGATGAGCTCCCGCCAGCGGCTGTACTCGACGTAGCTCTCCAGGAGGCGCTTCGATTCCAGGTGCGCCTTCACGCCCCGACGTCCGTCGCTCACCTTGCTGATCTTCTCGTTGGCCTTGACGGAGTAGACGTCGCAGCCGTCGCCGTAGCCGGCCACCAGGATGCGGTCGCCGGGCTTCGCCTCCTCCAGCGCCGCCACCAGGAGAAGGAGGGGGAAGGCAGCACCGGTGTTGCCCACCTGCCCGTAGAGGGGGTCCTGGATCTGCTCCTCCTCGAATCCCAGCCTTCGCCCCAGCTGGCCATGCCTGCGGGCGTCGTTGGAGTAGTAGACGGCCTTCTGAAAGTCCTTGGGGAGCAGCTTGTTCTTGGACATGAAGGCGGAGACGGCCTCGGGGATGACGCGCAGGAACCCCTCCTCAATGACGAAGCGGTCTTCCCAGGACCTGACGAAGGTATCTTCCTTGGAGCGCCAGACGTCAAGCATGCTGTCGGTGACGTGGTAGCCGGCCTCGATCTCGGCGCCCACGTTGTCCTTCGCCAGGAGGAGGGCGGCGGCGCCGTCGCCGACGCTGGCCTCGAGGGGGTCTCTGGGAAGGGTGAGACGCGAGTCGGCGGCTATGACCAGGACGTTCTTGGCCGAGCCGCTGCCGATGCTCTCGGCGGCCAGGCGCAGGGCCGTAGTCCCAGCCCTCAGTACGTTGGTGACGTCGGCGCTGAAGATGTCGCGCCTGAGGTCGAGGGCGGCGGCGACGATAGCGGCGTTCTGTTTCTCAAGATAGGGGGGACTGGTGGTGGCGAACAGGATGCCGTCCACCTGAGACCTGTCTATGCCGCGGAGGCAGTCCATGCCGGCGGCCACGGCCATGGTCACGCTGTCCTCATCGAAGTTGGCCACCGCCTTCTCGGCGGACGAGTGCCATCCCGCGGTCTCTTTGCCCAAACGGTACTTGGGTATGTACGCCCCAGCGCATCTGATGCCTACCATGGCGTCCTCCTTGCCCGGCCCATTGAGACGAGACGCTTGTTACTCCCAACGTAGATGACGGGCTGAGCAAAAGTCAATCGGCGCTGCGGGGCCGAGGGCGGCGAGAGGGGCGATGGTAGCCCCCAGGCGAGCAGGGCCACGCCGTCTGCCAGTCAAGCGACTTGCTCTGGACGGGCCTTTTGGCTTTAGGAGGCCTATGCTACAGTAGATAAGGCTAGGTAGCATTGCTGTGATTTCGTCGGTGCTGAGTGGATGCGCTGGGTGAAATAGGAAATGGCAAAGCGATGACGGAGAGGGCCCTCGAGGGAGTTAGAGTCCTAGAGTACTGCGACATGGTGGCCGGCCCCTACTGCGGGAAGCTCCTCGCTGATCTGGGGGCCGAGGTGATAAAGATCGAGGAGCCACGGACAGGCGACGGGGCCCGCCGCCGGGGCCCCTTTCTCGACGATGTCCCCCATCCTGAGAAGAGCGGCCTCTTCCTCTATCTCAACACCAATAAGCTGGGCATTACTCTGAACGTCCGCACGGCCACGGGGAAGCAGATCTTCAGAAAGCTGGTAGGGGAGACAGACATCCTCGTTGAGGACCGTCGGCCGGGACAGATGCGAGGGCTGGGGCTCGACTACAAGAGCCTGAGCGCCCTCAACCCGCAGCTCATAATGACCTCCATAACGCCCTTCGGGCAAAAGGGGCCCTATCGCGACTATAAGTGCTATCCCCTCAACCTGCACCACGCCAGCGCCCACTCGACCCAGTTCTTCATAGCTCAGCTCATCAAGGACACCCGCGAGCCGGTGCCGCCGGGCGGATACGTGGGCGAGTATGACAGCGGACTTAACGCAGGCATCGCCTGTGTAGCCGCCCTGCTGGCTCGCACGGCTATGGGGGAGGGCCAGTATATCGATGTCTCCAAGCAGGACACCCTGATCAGCCTGGAGCGGGTGGATGTGTCCCGCTTCGCCGACGGCCCGACCGCCCCCGCTCGCATCGGGATGCCGTCGGGCGGCCTCATGGCCTGCAAGGACGGCTACGTGCTCCTTGTTCTCCCCCAGGATCATCAGTGGCAGGGACTGGTTGAGGCGATGGGCAATCCGGAGTGGGCGCAGCGGGAGGAGTTTCGCGACGAGACGGTGCGCGCTCAGCATCATGAGGAGATCCAGCCGCGCCTGGAGGAGTGGGTGGCCCAATACACCAAGGATGAGCTGTACCACCTGGCCCAGAGCCACAGCGTTCCCCTGGGGCCGGTGAACACGACGGCCGAGGTGTTCAACTGGCAGCAGGTTCAGCACCGGGGCTTCTTCGCTGAGCTGGAGCACCCCCAGGCAGGGAGGCTCAGCTATCCGACCGCCGCCTACAAGATGTCGGAGACGCCCTGGCGGGGCGAGCGGGCAGCCCCCCTGATGGGCCAGGACAATGAGGAGGTCTATTGCCGTCGCCTGGGCTATTCCCGTCACGATCTGTCGAGGCTGAGCGCGGCGGGGATTATCTAGACAGGAGAGGATTCTTTAGGTGACTAAGCGAGCCCCCTTGGAGGGAATCAGGGTACTCGATTTCACCTGGGCGTGGGCCGGGCCGCAGGCGACCCTGCTCCTGGCCCTGCTGGGGGCGGAGGTGATCAAGGTGGAGAGCCGCCGTCGCCTGGACCATTCGCGGTTGCGCTCTCTGGTCTCGGGGCCGAGTATGACGGGACCCGATCACTCGTTCATCTTCAATACGCTGAATCTCAATAAGCTGAGCGTGACCCTGAACCTGAGCCAGCCCAAGGCGGTGGAGATAGCGAGGGCGCTGGCCGGTATAAGCGACGTCGTCACCCAGAACATGCGGCCCGGCGTCATGGAGAGGCTGGGCTTGGGCTATGAGGACCTAAGAGCGATAAGGCCCGATATCATCATGCTGTCCTCGTCGGCGGTGGGGGCCAGCGGCCCCGAGCGCCTGTATACGGGCTACGCGCCGACGTTCGCCGCCATGGGCGGCCTTGCCTACATCACGGGACGGGCCGGCGGCCGCCCCGCCCCCCTGATGGGAGTTATCGACCTGCGGGTAGGAAGCACCTCCGCCTTCGCCGTCCTGGCCGCCCTGTACTACCGGCAGCGCACCGGCAAGGGGCAGTACATCGACCTTTCGTCGGCGGAGGCGGTGAGCGCCCTCATGGGGGATGCGTTCATGGACTACACCATGAACAGGCGTGTGCAGAACCGGATGGGCAACCGCGACCAGATCATGGCCCCTCACAACTGCTATCACTGCCTGCCTGCCGGTAGGCAAGGCCGGGGAGAGAACGAGTGGGTGACGATCGCCGTGGGCACGGAGGAGGAGTGGCGGTCCCTGTGTCGCGTCATCGGCGACGCTCGGCTGACCGAGGACGAACGCTTCGCCGATGCCTACAGCCGCTGGAAGAACCAAGAGGAGCTAGACAGGATCATCGGCGAGTGGACCGCTGGCCAGAGTCCTCATGAGGTGATGCAATCCCTGCAGAGGGTCGGCGTGGCGGCCATGCCGGTCTTTGACGGCCCCTCAATGGTGCAGGACGTCCACATCCAGAACCGGCGTACTATCGAGGAGGTTGACCATCCCGCCCTGGGCAGGAGTAAGGTGGTCGGCCCGACGTGGAGATTCTCGAAGACGCCGGCCCAGATCCGGCGACCGGGCCCCCTCTTGGGGCAGCACAACGACTATGTGCTGGGTGAGCTGCTGGGGATGTCGCAGGAGGAGATAGAGAGGCTGGCGGAGGAGCAGGTTATCTACTAACCAGGTGTCTCCTCAGGGCCCGCCGACGCCGCAGGCCCCTCCGGAACGGCTCCAGGCGGAGCTGTCGAAGGCCCAATCGAGCAGCATTATGGCATCGCTGTAGCGGTCTTCGCTGCCCAGCAGGGCGACGAAAAGGCGGCGGCCGTCGCGCTGGGCGGAGGCGACGATGGTCTGGCCCGCCTTCTCGGTCCAGCCGATCTTGACGCCGTCGCTGCCTGGATAGAGCCAGAGCAGGAGGTTGCCGTTCCAGAGCTGCGGGCCGTCCCAGGCGGGCTGCCAGACTTGGGTGCTCACGATCTGGGCCAGGATGGGGTTCTTCATGGCGTAACGGGCCAGCATGGCCATGTCGTAGGCCGAGGAGTAGTGGCTGGGGGCATCGAGGCCATGAGGGTTGGTGAAGTGGGTGTCCTGGAGCCCGAGGGTCCGCACCTTGGCATTCATCCTGGCGACGAAGGCGGGGACGTCGCCGGCCACGTACCTGGCGATGGCGACGGCGGCATCGTTGCCGGAGGGGAGCAGCAGGCCGTACATGAGGTCCTGCAGCGACATCTGCATTCCCGTCTCCAGCCCCATGACCGTGCCGTCGCCGTAGTAGAAGCCGTCCACATCGACGGTGACGACGTCATTCAGGTCCGCTGTCTCCAGGGCGATGATGGCGGTGACGATCTTGGTGAGGCTGGCCGGCGGCAGTCGGCGATGGGGGTTCTTGGAGAAGATGAGCGTCCCACAGGCCTCATCCACGATCGCCACCGACTGGGCAGTGACGGTCGGCGCCTCGCCCTCGTCGGTGCGGGTGGTTGTCATGCGAGCGGCGTCGCTGAGGGCGGCGTCGCCGGTAGTGACGGAGAGGGAGGAGCAGTCCCCATTGCAGTCGGGGGAGGCGGCGGAGGTGAAGGGGCCGAACCAGCGGAAGGCGAGAAGAGCCGCCAGTATCGCCACCGCCGCTACGGTGGCCAGAGAGGCGTCGTCGCGGCCACGATTGGCAGAGCCCATCCGCGCCCTACTCTACCACATTGAGAACGAAGATGCGACAGCAAAGGCCAATCCATACTTGACAAGCGCCATTCCGTGCCCGAAGATGACCTGGCCGGAGTCGCACTGACCGGCCATGACAGGCTCCCTGGCGTAGGACAGGTCAGGTCTCAGAGCGCGGGTACGTGGTCTTCTGGAGAGGAAAGGTATTCATGGACTGCCCCAAGTGCCACCAACCCCTCGAAACCATCACCATCAGTCGCGTTCAGGTCGAGCGCTGCCCCAAGTGCGCCGGCACCTGGTACGACAAAGACGAACTGCGGGTGCTGAAGGACAAGGGTTCCCGGGGCGATTACTGCTGGATCGACTTTGATCTGTGGAAGGACATCGATAAGTTCCGCGCGCGGAGACAGCAGCGCTACGCCTGTCCCAGGGACGGCAGTCCGATGACCACGGTGCACTACGGCGAATCATCTATCGCCGTAGACATATGCTCTGAATGCAACGGCATCTGGCTGGACAAAGAAGAGTACGGAGAGATCCTCCGCTACCTGGAAGGCATGGTGGACAGCAGATCCGCTGAGGACTACCTCAAGGATATGCAGGAGGAGCTGGTCGAACTTGTCGAAGGTCGTGAGACACCGCTGAGCGCGATCAAAGACCTGAGCAAGATCCTGTACCTGCTTGAGCTGCGCTTCGTGATCGATCATCCAAGACTGGCCAGCATCGCCTCGAGACTGCCCAGGTTCTAGCGGTGAATCATTCCAGCCGGTCGCCGTTCAGATGATGGCCTCAGTCACAACCAAGAGTCGTCAGGGACAGGACAAGGAGCCGTGGCCACGCCGTCGCCGGGTGCCGACGGGGGTGCGGCGCTGGCTGAAGGTCGCCGATCTGGACCTGCTGGGGGTGCCGACGGGGGTGCTGCGCCGGCTGGAGGTCGTCGACCTGGACCTGCTGGGGGTGAAGGCGGGAGGCCGCGTGCTGGACGTCGGCTGCGGGGCGGGACGCCTGATGCTGAGGATGGGGCGCCGCGGATGTCTTGCGACGGGGATCGATGTGGTCCGCGCCGACCTGGGGGAGGCCCGTCGCCGCCTCGACGAGGTGTGGCCGCAGATCGAGCTGGTGGAGGGAGACGGCGGACGCCTGCCCTTTGTCGATGCCTCTTTTGACTTCGTGACCTGCACGGAGACCCTGGAGCACGTGGCCGACGCCGGGTTGGCGCTGCGAGAGATGGCGCGGGTGCTGAGGCCGGGCGGACGCCTGGCGGTGAGCGTGCCGGACACGCTTACTGAGCTTGTCGCCTACCAGCTGTCGGAGCTATACAGAATAGACCCTTGGGGTCATAAACGTATCTACACGCGGGGCCGGATCGTCCGGGCGGTGGAGGCGGCCGGCCTGCGGGTCTACGCGAGGCGGCTCCGAAACTCGGTGGAGGCCGTGTACTGGGTCCTGCTCCACCTGCTCGACGCCTGGCCCCTTCTTCGCGCCTGGGGCGTCGATGCCGTCACCAGGTGGCGGGAGCGGTCGAACGAGGAGCCCTATTCCCTCTTCTACCACGTGCTGGACCAGGCGGGGAACCGGTTGCTGCCCAAGAGCATCGTCGTCTACGCCGCCAAGCCGCAATAGGCCACCCACCCCTAGGGACGGTTGACGACGAGCAGGCGCATCTCCGTGTGATCCTCGATGGCGTACTTCAGTCCCTCCCTGCCAAGGCCGGATGACTTCACGCCGCCGTAGGGCATGTGGTCGATGCGGTAGGTGGGGACATCGTTGAGGACTACGCCGCCCACCTCCAGCCCGTCGAAGGCAGCCAGGGCGTGCTCCAGGGTGCCGGTGAACACGCCCGCCTGGAGACCATAGATGGAGTCGTTGACCAGGGCCAGGGCGTCGGCGAAGTCATCGTAGGCCTGGAGGTTGACGACCGGCGCGAAGGCCTCCAGACAGGAGATCTTGAAGTCGCGCGGCGTGTCCAGGAGCACGGTGGGCTGCATGAGACGACCCTGACGCTCGCCGCCGGTGAGCAGCTTGACCCCGCCGGCGACAGCCTCGTCGAGCCAGGACTGGATGCGCTCGGTGGCGGAGTCGCTGATGATGGGCCCCATCTCGGTCTCAGGCTCCAGGGGGTCGCCCACCTTGAGGCGACGGGTGGCCTCGATGAAACGGCTGCTGAATTCGTCGAAGATGTCCCTTTGGACGAAGATGCGCTGGATGGAGATGCAGATCTGGCCGGCATAGGCGAAGCTGCCGAAGACGCTGCGGGGCACGGCGTAGTCGAGGTTGGCGTCGCGGTCGACGATGACGCCAGCGTTTCCACCCAGCTCCAGCACCACGCGCTTGCTCCCGGCCCTTTTCTTCATATCCCAGCCGACGGCCGGCGAGCCGGTGAAGGTGAGCAGCTTCAGGCGCTCATCGGGGACGAGGCGGTCGCCAACGGGGCGGCTCATGGGCAGTACGCTGAGGGCGCCGGCGGGGAGGAGCCCCGTCTTGTCGATGATCTGGGACACCGCCAGCATGGTGAGGGGGCAGTCAGAGGGCGGCTTGAGCACGAGGGGGTTCCCTACGGCGATGGCCGGGGCCACCTTGTGCGCGGCAAGATTGAGAGGGAAGTTGAAGGGGGATACCCCCGCCACCGGCCCAATGGGGTAGCGGCGGGTAATGGCGAAACGTCCCTTCGACGCGGCCATCCAGTCCAGGGGTATCACGTCGCCGCCGATCCGCTTGCACTCCTCGGCAGCGACGCGGAAGGTGAAGACGCTGCGATTGACCTCCGCCGTGGCATCGCGGATGGGCTTGCCGGCCTCCTGGGCGAGAAGACGGGCCAGCTCTTCGCTTCGCTCCTCGATGCCGCGGGCTGCGGCAAGGAGTATCTCCTCACGCTGGTAGCTGGCGAGGTTGCGGGTGATCGGGAAGGCCTTCTCGGCGGCGACGATGGCCCGCTCCAACTGCTCAGGGGGTGCGCGGTAGGTCGTTCCGACGACGCTGCCGTCGTAGGGGTTGGTCACGGGGAGCGATTCGTCCGAGCGCTCCCATTGTCCAGCGAGGTAGAAAGGCCAGTCGGAGTTCATGCTACCCTCCATCAGTCATGCTTGGTCGTAAGGCTCTCGACCGGTAGGCGTATGATAATACGGCGCCGCCTTCGGCGACAGGCATCGGCTACCCCAGGCTGCCTATGTGCTCTCCCCTGAGGAGGACGCGCATCTTCGCGCTCTGCTCCCGTATCTCGGCCTTGGAGCCGTCGCTCACGTGCCGGATGTGAATGCCGCGGCTGGTCAGGGACTCCAGCCTGTGAGCTACCGCCGCTGCCACGCCCAAGTCGTCGAGAAGGGCGAGCTGAGAAGACCTCTTCTCGGGCCACTTCCCGGCCAGCTCAAGGACTGCCTCCCTGCCGTGCCTGCTGAAGACATCGATGATAATGCAACTGGCGATGGCGTCGTCGGCAGCGCAGGCGATCTCCGCCACGTCGACGGCGTAGCGGTTGCCGTTGAATGAGACGGTCAGCCCGCCGCCGCTCCTGACGAGCTCAAAGGCCTTGACATCGGTGATGCTGTCACCGATGTAGATGAGGTCGGCCAGGCGCTTCCCCGTCCTCTCCAGGCTGTCCAGGATGGCGCGGGCCTTCCCTTCCGCTCCCACCAACTGGACGGAGTCGATGATCGACTGCGCTTTCATGTCGGGGAGGCGCCGCCAGAACAGCTCCTCCATGAGGGCGATGGACTCCAGTGTGGAAGAGGAGAGTCCCTCGTCGGCGCTGTCCGGGAGCTCGATGGCCGGCATCTCGGCTATCTTCTGGGCGAGGGCTCTGAGCTCGCCCTGCTCAGCCTTGGGCAGTGATACGCTGTCCAGGTCGAAGGGGGTGCAGTAGACGCGGTCGAGGGGGATTCGCAGTCTCTCCGCCACGGCGTGGGCGAACTGCTGGTAGCTGGTGCTCACAGCGAAGGCGGGGATGGCCAAGCGGCGCACGTGGGCGAACTGCTCCTCGGCGCCCCGCACCATGTCGACGCTGCCCCTGGAGAAGGCGAGCATCTCGGCGTTGGTGAGGCCGAACGCCTTCAGGAAGGGGGCGATGAGCTTGAGGGTGCTGCCCGCCTCGTAGCCCTCTCGCCGGACGATATCGGCGAGGTAGTCGTCGTAGCGGCTCACCTGGGTGAAGAGGCGCTCTCCGCTGGGCACGTACCTGGCGCAGACCTCGAAGGCGTTATCGTTCAGGCAGAGAGGCCCCTCGCAGTCGGAATCCAGCTGGATGGGACGGGGGACGCTCATGTTTGGGCCTCGGCTAGCTGCTTCTCCACCCACTCGTTGAGGCAGAGGCCGCCCTCGGAGGGCTGGCCGTCGACGAGGACGGTCTTGCCGCGGAAGGCGATGCGACCGTCGGCCACCATTACCAGCGTGCCGAGCAGCAGCGGGATCTCGCGCTTGAACTCGGCCTCGCGGATGGCGGCGAAGAGGGGCTCGCGCTGTCCCTCGGCGGCCTTGATCTGCTCAAGGGCGGCGTTTCGGAGCTTGGCGGCCATCTCCTCCCACAGCGGGTCGAAGCGGCCGCCAACGGTCGGAAAGGTGCAATAGGCGACGACGGGGCCCCTGTCGAGCTCTGCCGTGGCGATGTGGATCATGGCGCCGGCCTCCTTCTCCCTCTCGGCGATGATGCGCCATATGACGTCCTGCCAGCTCCCAGCGGGGCCGTGAGGCTTGGCGGGGTGAAGGTTCAGTATCAGGTAGGGCCCGTGCATGACCTCGCTGACTATGAGCATGTAGCCAGCCAGGACGCAGATGTCCACCTGGAACGGCGATATGGCCTGGAGCACCTCCCTATCGTAGAGGGGTCTCCACCTCTCGCGGTCCTGCTTGCGAAGCTCCGGCAGGAAGGCGGCGGATGACTTGCAGAGGAGAGGCAGGCCCCGCTCCTCCACGAGGTCCAGGAAGCGGTCGCTGACGTCGTACTCGCCGCGCTCGCGATTGCAGAACACGTACTCGATGGTGGCGTCGAGGGTTCCCGCCAGTATGGCGTCGTGGATACGGGCGAGGATGTCGGCGGCGTCCTGGTCGCGACCGGTGGAGAACCATCCCAGGCGTAGGGTCATGTCGGCGCGCTCCCTTTCATACGGCTCTCGGCCGGCGTCGGCAGGTCCATCGACTGGAGAAGCTCAGGGCCCGGGTAGCTGGAGCGCCCGTAGCTGGTGATGCTCTGCGCCGCCGCCTCCGTGCCCAGGGCAGCGCAGCGCTGAAGGTCCTGGCCCAGCAGCAGCCCGGCCAGAAAGCCCGCCGCGAAGACATCGCCGGCGCCCGTGGGGTCGACGAGGGCGACATCCTTGGCGGCGATGGCGAACCGCTGGCCGTCGGCGGTGAGCACCTCGACGCCCTGGGCGCCCCTCTTGCAGACGACGAGAGAAGGGCCCAGCGAGAGCAGCTTGTCGCAGCCCTCAGCGTCGCTGCTGCCAACCAGGAGCTCCGCCTCGCGCTCGCCGAGGAAAAGGACATAAGTCCTTTCCAGAATGGGCGCGAGCGCCCGCGCCCCCAGGCGACAGTACAGCTCGCCGGGGTCGAAGCTCAGCTTCACATGGTTGGGTATCGTCTCCACGAGCCTGCGCTGCGCTTTCAGCCCCTGGCTGTGCGTGAGGGAGGTCAGGTGGAGGCAGCGCGCCCCTCCCAGAGCAGTCCAGGCGGCGACGGGGTCAGGCGCAGGCACCTCGCTGGCAGGTCGCACCAAGATGGTACGCTCGCCGCGCTCGTCCAGGACGACGACGCATCTGGCAGTCCGCCCGCCCCGCACGACGTGGGACGTATCCACGGGCGCCAGACCGGCCAGCAGGGAATCGCCTTCGGCATCCGCGCCGACGCCGCCGATGACCGCCGTGCGGAATCCCATGCGCGCCAGGGCGTACATGGTGTTGGCGGCCTGGCCGCCGCCCGATGTGGCAGCGGAAGTGCCGGCTGCCTCCAGCCACTGGGTAAGCCTGGTATACGTGTCATCATCCGCCAGCGCCTCCGAGCCTGGGGCTATGCCGCCCGCATCAGCCGGCGGTGGCGAAACTGAGACCGAGTAGATCTCGTCGAGGTTGATGGCCCCGAATCCGATGACGTCCATGAGTGGAGCAGCTCCGACTACATAGGGAAGCGCGACCGCGCCCATTATAGCAGGATGCCTAAGGGTTGGGGTCTGCCTAGTGCAGTATTCCCGCCGGCATACCGATAACCCCTCAGAAACCCTTGACTCTGCGGCCGGTCGGAAGGCAAGAACGTGGAGAATCAGATTCAGAGGGAGCGGCGCCTGGCGGCCACGGCGGGGTCGGCGGTGATCCACAGGATGAGGGATGATCCGCACGTCCGGCGGATAGCGACGGGCGTGGCTGTCTTCGCATCGCTGCTGGCCTCCGGAACGATCGGCTACATGGCGATCGAGGGCTGGCCGCCTCTGGACGCCCTGTTCATGACGGCTATCACCCTATCGACGGTGGGCTACGGCGAGATCCGGCCTCTGTCTACGGGCGGCGTCATATTCAGCATGTTTCTCATATTCTTCGGCGTGGGAGCCGTTCTATACGTCCTCAACGCCACTATCCAGACGGTCTTAGAGGGACACCTGCAGGAAGTGCTGGGGGTACGCAAGATGAAGACGAGAATCGACGCGCTGCGCAATCACTACCTGATCTGCGGCTTCGGGCGGGTGGGCCAGGAGGTGGCTCACGAGCTAGCGGCACAGAAGGTTCCCTTTGTGGTGATAGAGAGCGCCCCGGAGCACCAGGAGAAGGCCCGCAGCCTGGGTTATCTCTACGTGGCAGAGAACGCCACTACCGAAGAGGCCCTGCTGGCAGGGGGCATCAGACGGGCGCGCGGGCTGATAGCAGCGGTGGGCAGCGATGCTGAGAATACGTATATCACCCTCTGTACCCGATCACTGAATCCCCACCTGTTCATCGTGGCCCGCGCCGGCTCGGAGGAGGGAGAGGAGCACCTGCGACAGGCGGGCGCCGACAAGGTGATCTCGCCCTACCGGATCGGCGGGCGGAGCATAGCGTTCTCGGCCCTCTACCCGCTGGAGACGGATTTCGTGGACTCTGTCCGCGGCGATAGGTGGGTGGCGGAGATACAGGTGAACGAGGGCTCGAAGCTGGCGGGCCAGAGTATCGAGGAGGCGCTCAGCGGCCGCCCCGGCTTGAACGTGGTCCTGGGCCTGGAGACGCAGACTGGGGAGCTGATCGTGGGGCCCCCTCCCGAGAGGCGGCTGGAGGTAGGCGACTGCCTCATAGTGATGGGCGAGGAGAAAAAGCTGGTTATCCTCAGGACCGATCTGCGCGACCTCAGGGGAGGACAGGATCGGCCGCCAGCAGCAGCGGCGGGCTAGCCGGCTGAGGACGATCGCGAGGTCGGAGCCTTCTCCTTCACCAGATAGGCGCAACAGCTCCTCTCATCCTCCTGGGAGACGCTGACGGGTTGTACCTCGGCGTCCAGCAACTGGGCGAGCAGCCGCTGATCGTGGACACAGACCTCGTTGTGCTCGTTGGCGATGCGCGGGCAGGGGCAACCCTGGCCAAGCAGCAGGTAGCCTTCCTTGGCTTTACGCAACTCAAAAGAGAAGCCCTCGTTCGCAAGTAAGGCAGTGGCCGCCTGGACCCGCTCCTTGAGGGTCTTGCCGGTGATGCGGCCGGCGTAGGTCTGGGCCACGCGGTCGGCCATCCTCTCGAATATCATCTCGGCCAGAGCCAGTCCGCTCTTGCCCTTGGTCTCGCCGGGGACGAGGCCGACGAGCTCATCGATCATGCGGTTGGTGAGTTGGGCATAGCTGCGGGGGAAGAGGTCCTCGCCGACGTCGGTGAGGGAGAAGACGTAATGGGGCCGGCCGATGTCGCGTCGCTTCTGGGTGACGCTCACGTAGTTGTCCCGCATCAGGATGTCGAGGTGGCGGCGCACGGTGGCGGGGGCGAGGCCCAGCTCTCGGGTCAGGTCGTCCACGGTGGCTTGCTTGCGCTTGCGCAGTATCTCCAGTATGGTGTGGCGCGTGTTCTCCATCCAGCCCCTCGTGTCTGTGCTCTCGTCCGGCGGCCAGTTCGACTGTATCACCGCCCGAGTCAATTGTCAAGCTTGAAATGCTTTCGATGTTTTTTGTGATATATACCTGGAGGCGCGCCGCCGCGTTCGCCATGGTCCGGGCTTGTCCACAGACACGGTGCCCCTTATCATAGGACTGCAGGCGCAAAAGGCGTCCTGGGGCAGCGTTTGGCTGCGCTATTCCACGGTCGAGAAGGTGAGCAGGTGATAGGAGAGCCAACCCCCACGATACCGGGGCCAGCAGAGCCTGAGGTACGTCAGAACGTCCTCCTGACCTCGGTTGATTCCTTCATCGCCTGGGCGCGCCGGTCGTCGCTGTGGCCGGTGATGTGGGGTCAGGCGTGCTGTGCCATCGAGATGATTGCGATGGCCACCTCCCGCTACGACATGTCGCGCTTCGGGATGGAGGTGATGCGGGCCTCTCCCCGCCAGGCCGATCTGATGATCGTGGCGGGGACCGTTACCTGGAAGCTGGCACCGGCCATCCGCCGCGTCTACCTCCAGATGCCGGAGCCGAAGTGGGTGGTGGCCATGGGGGGCTGCGCCATCACCGGTGGGCCCTTCGCCTATGGCTACAGCGTGCTGCCGGGCGCGCGCACAGTGGTGCCTGTGGACGTGTACATCCCCGGCTGCCCGCCGCGTCCGGAGTCGTTGCTGACGGGCCTCATGATGCTGCAGGAGAAGATCAAGCGGGAGGCCGCCGAGGGCAGGTGGGAGCGGGAGGAGCCCTCGGGCGACTTCAGCCAGTACCTGCCTCCCAACGACCCGATCCGCAAGGAGCTGGAGTCCCTTTTCCCACCCTTCGAGAGGGCCACCGCCTGACCCGACCGGCGGACGCCCGGCGCCGGGTCTCTCCGGACGGCGATCCCATGATCCAGCAAGCAGTAAGGTAGTTTCTCCACCGTTTACTTTCGAAATGGTATACTATAGGCATCGTCATAGCCTCACAGTTCAGCCAGCAAGGAGGTTGCGCCATGGCAAAGCAGGCTAAGGACCTCATCCCCCGCGACGGCAAAGGCTATCCGGGCCTCTCCCAGAAGCTGCTGGAGCAGCACCACGACGTCCTGTACAAGGGTTATGTCAATAAGATAAACGAGATCGAGGCGAAGGCGGCGGAGGCGGAGCCATCGGAGGCCAACGCCACCTACTCCCTGATCCGCGAGCTCAAGCGGGAGGAGGTGTTCTGCACCAACGCCGTCCGCCTCCATGAGGGCTTCTTCCAGAACCTGGGCGGCGGCGACAACACCCCCACGGGCGACATCGTCGAGCTGGTCAAGGAGGACTTCGGCTCCTGGGAGAAGTGGGAGACGGGGTTCCGGGCGCTGGGGATAGCGGCCCGCGGCTGGGTGGTCCTGGTGTTCGACTGGGAGGACCGCAGGCTGCACAACTACCTGTCGGACATCCACTCCGACGGGGTATGGGGATGCACGCCCATCCTCATCATGGACGTCTACGAGCACGCCTACTATCTGGACTACGGGGCCGGCCGCAAGGGCTACATCGACGCCTTCTTCCAGAACATCAACTGGGCGGAGGTGAACGGCCGCATCCAGAGCCTGGAGATCAAGCGGTACCGCTAGAGGCGCCCGTCGTCGCCAATGGATAGGCGGCTTCAGCGGGTGGGGCATGCCTAGCTCGACCGTGCTTCTGACGAGGGCAGCGGCCTGAGAATCTCGATGCTGAGGCATCGACGAGTAACGGCCGCGCGATTCCATGCGTTACTTGGTATTGAGGCATCCGTCGCTCCTCGGGGGGCGAACGTTTGCCGGCCGGAGCCGAAGAGTCGAACTGGTGAAAGGCGATGACAGGTCTGACAGAACGGGTTCAGGAGCTGAAAGAGGTTATCCGCCAGAACAACGGGGCCAACGCCGCCGACGGCACCTTCGTGCGGGCGGTGGACGAGCTCATCAACGTCTTCTATGACGACATCGGCGAGATCAGGAACGTACCGATCGGCAGCCTGTTCGACCTGTTCGTCATCAAGATACTGTACGTGGGACGGCGCAGCACCGACGCCGACGTGGTGGATCACCTGGGCCAGCTGCTCACCCGCCATCTGTACACGCGGGAGCTGTTCCCGATCGCGCGCGGAGACAGGCGCTACGCCGTGTACCTATCCGATCTGCTGGAGGAGTGGAAGAAGCCCGTCCACTTCCAGAATCTGTTCGAGGCCTACCGGAAGTACGCCGATAACGCCCTCTTCGTCACCGGCGTCTTCCCTCAGTGCCTCAGACGATGGCGAGGCGGCCGTCGCCGGGGGACGAAGGTGCCCTTCGTGGACAGCGGCTACTACGTCTCGACGGGCAAGACCTTCTACCGGCTGGCGTCCGAGCACGAGCTGGCGGATGTCACCCAGCAGAAGGAGATGCTGAACAAGCTGGCCACGTACTTCGAGATCTATATGGACGCCCTGAACGAGCTGAGCCAGCGCTATGTCCTCGGCTTCGACATGAACCTGATCGCCGACAAGATGCTGGACAACTTCAACGCCTACCGTCGCACGGGGGAGGAGCGGCATCTGGAGAACGCGCGCAAGTACGCCGCGATCCTGAAGGTCAACGGCGCCAGCTTCCCATCTCTGTTCCGTCGGCAGCCGCGGGCCGTCGTCCTCTAGCGTTCCAGCGAGAATACGCGAGCCACACAGAGCTTTCCTGAGGTCTATTGGACAAATCGCAGCCGGATGGCCGGTATCACCCTCCTTTTCGCTCCTATTGTCCTAGAGATTCTTGCGCAATCTGGCCCGATCGGCTAAATATAGTATTAGCACTCTCGGCCAAAGAGTGCTAAAATGTCTCCCGATAACGATGCCCGCCGGCAGGCGGGCGGACGAGAATACCGCCACAAGGAGTGACGAATGGCAAAGCAACTTCTCTTCGATCAGGAAGCCCGACAGGCCTTGAAGAACGGCATCGATGCCCTGGCCGACGCCGTGAAGATCACGCTCGGCCCTAAGGGGCGCAACGTGGTCCTGGACAAGAAGTTCGGCACCCCCACCATCACCAACGACGGCGTGACGATCGCCAAGGACATCGACCTCGATGAGCCGTTCGAGAACATCGGCGCTCAACTGGCCAAGGAGGTGGCGTCGAAGACGAACGACATCGCCGGCGACGGGACTACCACCGCCACGGTGCTGGCCCAGGCGATCGTCCAGGAGGGACTGAAGAACGTCGCCGCCGGCGCCAACCCGATGGCCCTGAAGCGCGGGCTGGAGGCAGCGGCCCGGACGATCATCGATAAGCTGAAGAGTGACGCGACGCCGGTCACGACGCGCGAGCAGATGGCCCAGGTGGCGGCGATCTCCGCCAATAACGACGATGCCATCGGCGAGCTGATCGGCGAGGCTATGGAGAAGGTGGGCAAAGACGGGGTCATCACCGTCGAGGAGTCGAAGGGGATCGCGACGGAGACGGAGTACGTAGAGGGGATGGCCTTCGACCGCGGCTACATCAGCCCCTATTTCGTCACCAACCCCGAGAAGATGGAGGCGGAGATCGAGGACGCCTACATCCTGGTCACGGAGAAGAAGATCTCCGCTATCGCAGACATTCTGCCTCTGCTGGAGAGGTTCCTTCAGGTCAGCAAGAACCTGTTGATCATCTGCGAGGACTGCGACGGCGAGGCCCTGGCGACGCTGGCCGTGAACAAGCTGCGGGGCACCGTGAACGTGGTGGCGGTCAAGGCGCCCGGCTTCGGCGACCGGCGCAAGGAGAACCTGGCGGACGTCGCCGCCCTCACCGGCGCCCAGGTGATCAGCGAGGAGCTGGGACGGAAGCTGGACTCGGCAACTATGGAGGACCTGGGACGAGCCCGCCGCGTGGTGGTGGGAAAGGAAGAGACGACCATCATCGAGGGTAAGGGCTCAGCGGAGGCCGTTCAGGCGCGTATCACGCAGATAAAGTCGGCTCTGGAGACCACAACCTCCGATTGGGACCGCGAGAAGCTCCAGGAGCGGCTGGGCAAGCTGGCGGGCAGCGTGGCCGTGGTCAAGGTGGGCGCCCCGACGGAGGTGGAGCTGAAGGAGAAGAAGCACCGCGTAGAGGACGCCCTCTCGGCGACGCGGGCGGCGGTGGAGGAGGGGATCGTCGCCGGCGGCGGCGTGGCCTTCATCAACTCCCTGTCTGACCTGGACAAGCTGAAGGTGGCGGGCGACGAGAAGACGGGCGTCAACATCCTGCGGCGGGCCCTCGAGGAGCCCCTGCGGCGGATCACCATCAACGCCGGCAAGGACGGCTCGGTGATGGTTCAGACGGTCAAGGAGCTGCCCAAGGGCGAGGGCTACGACGCTCAGAAGGACGACTTCGGCAACATGGAGAAGAAGGGGATCATCGACCCTTTGAAGGTAACGCGGGCGGCCCTGGAGAACGCCATCAGCATCGCCGGCATGGTCCTCACGACCAACTGTCTGGTGACGGACATCCCTGAGAGGAAGGAGGCAGGGATGCCGGGGATGCCGCCGCAACCTCCCATGTACTAGCCTCCGCACGGTAACCAGCCCCCGCAGGCTGGCCGCCGCAAACGCAAGAATCGTGGGGTCGGGAGTCAAGTCCCGGCCCCACTTGTCTCATCCGCCTATCTTGGGTAGAGTCTCAGCGTGAGTAGGAACAAGGACGCCTCTCCTCCGTCCGCCGGCGTAGACCTGGGCGCCACCAAGATACTGTCCCTGGTCATCACGGCTGATGGATCGGTGCTGGCGAAGGATACCCGGCCGAGCCTGGGCGATGAAGGGCGCGAGGCGGTGATCGGCCGTATGGTGGCGTCGCTGCGGGAGAGCCTCGGTAAGGCGAACCTTCGCCAGGAGCAACTGGCGGCGATCGGCGTCTCCGGCCCCGGTCCCGTCGACTACGTCAGGGGCATCATCACCGATCCTCCCAACCTGCCCGGCTGGCACAGCGTTCCTCTGGCATCCCTGCTCCAGCAGGAGTTCCGCGTCCCCTGCACCCTGGAGAACGACGCCAACGCCGCTGCCCTGGCGGAGCATCGCTGGGGCGCCGGTCGGGGCTCACGACACATGCTCTTCCTCACGGTCAGCAGCGGTATCGGCGGCGGGATCATCATCGATGGGTCTCTATACCGGGGGACGTCGGGGGCGGCGGGAGAGATGGGGCACATGATCATCAACGAAGACGGCCCTCCCTGCACCTGCGGGCGACGCGGCTGCCTGGAGACATACAGCTCGGGGCTGGCCATCGCCAGGCAGGGGCGGGAGCTGGCGGCCAAGGAGCCCGACTCTCGGCTTGCCAGGCTGGCGGCGGAGGACCCTCCGCTCACCGCCGAAGCGATCCACCGGGCGGCTGATGAGGGCGATGAGGCGGCGCGGGAGCTCATCGCCAGGGCGGGACACCACCTGGGCGTGGGGATCGCCAGCCTCATCAACATCTTCAACCCCCAGGTGATCGTCCTCGGAGGCAGCCTGGTGAAGATGGGTGACCTGTATCTGGCGCCGATGCGGCAGACGGCAGAAAGCCAGTGCTTCACCCAGTCCTGTGACGACGTGTGCATCGTCGAAGGGGGGCTGGGCGATGAGGCGCCGGCACTGGGGGCAGCGACGATCGCTATCGAGGCCCTGGGCCCGCGCTAGAAGGAGCCCATTGCCCTCACGACGCGCAGCGGCGAAGGAACCCCTCCTGAACCGCCTCGATGCCGAGGCCGAGGCGTTCTGCCGCGCCCTGGAGCGTGAGTACTATCTGAACAGCTCCGGCCTGAAGGAAGAGTTGTCGCTGGCCCCCATCTTCGAAAGGCACGCCCTGCTCTTCTCGGCGGATACGGTCGCCGCTCTGGCAAAGGGTGGGCGCGATGACCCCCGCCTCATTCATGATCAGGGTGGCAAGCGACTGACGGAGCTATGGTCTCTGGGACAGCGCTATCCGGTGGAAGAGCTGGCACGCCAGATAGGCTACCCAAGCCTGGATACAACGTACGTACTCTCAGAATTGACAACGTGAAAAACGGAACAAAGTATTGACCCATAACAGGGAGGCCCGTATCCTGAGGGTGATCCTGTATCTGTAACAAATATCTGTAACAAACTGCAAGGAGGAAGCATAAGCTATGAGAGAAGCAGTAATTGCTGACGGAGCACGCACAGCATTCGGCCGCGCCGGCAGGAGGGGCATGTTCCGAGCGATCACCCACGTCGACCTGATGGTGCCGTTGTACAAGTACCTCCTGGAACGCAACAACCTGGATCCCAAGGACGTCGATGAGTCGCACATGGGCTCGGTGCTGCTGGCCAACCCGATCACCAAGGGGCGTCACTACCTGTACGAGGCGGGCCTCCCGGAGAGCATCTGGGGCACCGACGTCAACACCCAGTGCGCCAGCGCCCTGCAGACGGTGGTGGAGGGCTGCCAGGCCGTCGCCTGCGGGTCGGCCGACATTGTCCTCGCGGGCGGCATAGAGACGATGGACCGCATGGGCGTGGTGACGCCGGAGGAGATGGCGGGAGGGGGCCCGCAAAGGCCCAGCATAATGCCCCCGCAGTCGGATACACCCTACCCTGAGGACTGGAAGGACGCGGAGCTGCTGCCCTGGTGGTTCGCCATCAAGAACCCGATGATACTGAACATGCTCTGGACTGCCGAGAACCTGCATGAGCGGTTCAACGTCACCCGACAGGAGGCGGACGAGTTCGCCCTCTGGAGCCAGCAGAAGGGGGTGGCGGCCCTGGACGCGGGCAAGTTCAAGAGCGAGATCATGCCCGTCACCATCAAGTACAAGGATGGCAGTAGCGAGACTATTGAGAATGACCAGGGGTTCCGCCGCGGCACCACCCTGGAGGCGATGAGCGAGCTCCGTCCAATCCTGAAAGAGGACGGATTCGTGACCGCCGGCAACTCGTGCCCCCGCAACGACGGCGGTACTCTCTGCCTGATAACGACGAAGGAGATCGCCAAGGAGAGGGGCTGGAAGCCGCTGCTGACCTACCGTCACTCGGCGACGATCGGGGTCGACCCCGATGTCATGGGCGTCGGGCCGAGGTGGGCTACCGAGAAGCTGTTGAAGCGAACCGGCATGAGCCTGGAGAACTTCGACGTGATCGAGGTCAACGAGGCCTTCGCCTGCGTGGTGACCTACTGGATGCGCGAGCTGAAGGTGAGCGACAAGGTCAAGGAGCGGGTCAACCCCTGGGGCGGCGCCATCGGTATCGGCCACCCGCTGGGGGCGACCGGCGCCCGCCTGATCATGACGGCCGGCTACCAACTGCGGGAGAGCGGCGGCCAGTGGGCCCTGACCACGCTCTGCCAGGGAAGCGGCATGGGGTACGCCGCAGCCTGGGAGCGCGAAAACTACTAGGATCGCGGCCCCTAGCAGGGCTGTGAGACGGACAATAAGCAGGGGGTCGACCGTGGGGTCGGCCCTCTGGCTTCTTCCGGGGAATGCTGATTGTTACGGCCGGTCCTCTCTGCTAGAATTGGCCGCAATGGACAGGCCGGGTTATCGTTTGACAGCAAGGAGGTAGCGCCGTGGGAGCAGGGATCATCGTCCTTATCGTGATAGTGGCGGTCGTCGTGCTGCTGGCCCTGTTTGTGCTGGGCATATACAACGGGCTCATCAGGTCGCGGGTCAGGACGCGCGAGGCCTGGTCGGGCATCGACGTGCAGCTCAAGCGGCGCGCCGACCTGGTGCCCAACCTGGTGGAGACCGTCCGCGGCTACGCCGCCCACGAGCGGGAGACGTTCGAGAACGTGACGAACGCCCGCGCCATGCTGGAGAAGGCGGAGGGGCCGGCCCAGTCCGCCGAGGCGAACAACCAGCTCACGCAGGCCCTGCGCTCCCTATTCGCAGTGGCCGAGAACTACCCTGAGCTGCGGGCGAGCGATAACTTCATAGCCCTCCAGCGCGAGCTGTCGGACATCGAGGAGAAGATCGCCTACGCGCGCCAGTTCTATAACCGCAACGTGACGGACTTCAACACCAAGATCCAGGTGGTCCCGAACGTGTTCATCGCCAACATGTTCAACTTCCAGCGCTTCGAGTTCTTCGAGGCGGAGGAGGGGGAGCGGGAGGCGCCGCAGGTGAGCTTCGAGCGCTAACGGGCCGAGATGGTTGACCAGCCAGTCCTTGTCTACGACCGCATCGGCCAGAACAGGCGCAACACCTGGCTGCTGATGCTGGCGTTCGTCGTGCTTATCGCCGGCTTCGCCGTCGCCATCGGCATCGTGCTCGGCCTGCCCTATCCCGTCGCGCCGTTCATCGTCATTCCCCTGATCATCTTCGCCCTCTTCAGCTACTACAGCTCGTCGCGCATTACGCTGGCGATCTCCCAGGCGCACGAGGTGACGAAGGCGGAGGAGCCGGAGCTGTTCCGCACGGTGGAGAACCTGTGCATCGGCGCGGGGCTGCCCATGCCCAGGGTCTACGTGATCGAGGACGGCTCGCCGAACGCCTTCGCCACCGGCCGCGACCCCGACCACGCCGTGGTCTGCGTGACGCGGGGCCTCCTCCAGAAGCTGGACCGCCTGGAGCTGGAGGGGGTCATCGCCCATGAGCTGTCGCATATCGGCAACTACGACATCCGGATCATGACGATTGTCGTGGTGCTGGTGGGGCTCATCGCTCTGCTGGCGGACCTCATGCTGCGCCTCACGATCTGGGGAGCGGGCGGACGTTCGAGCAACCGCGGCCGCGGCGGCGGGTACGCGATGCTAGTCATCTACGCCATTGCGCTGTTGGGGGTGATCCTGGCGCCGATCGCCGCCCAGCTCATCAAGTTCGCCATCTCCCGCCAGCGAGAGTTCCTGGCGGACTCCTCGGCGGCCCTGCTGACGCGCTATCCGGAGGGGCTGGCGCGGGCGCTGGAGAAGATCGCTGCCGACCCCGACCCGCTGGAGGCGGCCAACAAGGCGACGGCGCACCTGTACATCAACAACCCGCTGCACGAGCACAAGAGCTTCCTGAACAACCTCTTCTCGACGCACCCGCCGGTGGAGGAGCGTATCGCGGTCCTGCGGGCGATGTAGGGGACAGCATCCAGACCACGTGGTTCTTTCCCACCCTCCCACCCAGATAGGTTTGGATTTGGGGGACACCCCGCCTAAGGCGGGCAGGCCCCAAACCCCCGGCAAAGGGGGATTCTCCCCCTCTGCACTCCCCCTTGGCCACTCAGGAACAGCGGTAAGAGCTAGTGGGGGGCGCGCCAGATCTCCGTCCACTTGAAGCGCCGCACGACGCCGCGGCCGATCAGCAGGGCGGGGATCACGGCCAGCAGGCAAACGATGGCGGCGCCGGTGAACGTCTCGCTGAAGGTGCTCACCTCGAACTCGGTGACCCACTCCCTGTAGCGCGGGTCGTCCAGGGCGATGGTGCCCGCCCGCTCGTAGAACCGTCCCAGGCCCCTCGATGTGAGCAGCGCCACGCCGATCAGCATGCCGACGAGTCGCATGACGGTGAGCAGGGCGGAGGCGGTGGCCCGCTGGTGGTCGGCGACGGCGTTGACGACGGCGGCGCTGATGGGGGCGATGACGAGGCCGAACCCCAAGCCCGTCAGCATGAGGTTCAGGGTGAACTGGGGGTCGCCGATGTCCGCTCCCCAGAACCGCATGAGGAAGAAGCCGACGGCGCTGGTCGCCATGCCCAGGGCGGTGGTGCGGTGATAGCCCAGCCAGCTCGCCAGGTATCCCCCCAGAATGGCGCCTATCGGTAGCATCACCGTGAGGCGCATGAGGTTGAGGCCGCCCATGAAGTAGGAGTGCCCCTGGATGGCGATGGTGAAGACGGGGATCGAGACCATGGCGACGATGAGGCCACCACCCATCATCATGTGGGTCAGGTTGCCGGCGCTGAAGGGCAGGGAGCGGAACAGGGAGAGCTCCATCATCGGCACTTGGGTCAGGTACTCACGCCAGATGAAGGCGGCGGCGAAGGCGGCAGCCAGGAGGTATAGCCCGGCGTTCACGGCGACCGGCCGCGCGGCCACCGGGTCATCGGTGAGGGCGACGGCGAGGGAGGTCAGGCCGCCGGCGAGAAGGAGGCCGCCCAGATAGTCGACGGGCATCTTGACGCCCCCCTTGTCGCGGTAGGTGGACAGGACAACTAACATCACGGGGATGCAGAGAGGCACGTTTATCCAGAAATGGCCGCGCCAGCCGAGTAGCTGAACCCAGCTTCCACCCCACAGAGGGCCGAGGAGTCCCCCTCCCTCGGCGGCTGCTCCCAGGAAGCCGAGGGCGAGCGCCCGCCGCTCCGGGGGCACGTGATCGGCGACGATGGCCATGGAGACAGGCACCATGGCGCCGCCGCCTACAGCCTGCACGGCGCGGGCAACGATCAGCATGTTCAGGCTGTGACAGGCCGACACCCAGAGGGAGCCGACGAGGAAGATAGCCATGGCTAGCAGAAAGATGCGGCCGCGCCCGTACACGTCGGCGACGCGGCCCATGAGGGGCATGGCTATTACGTAGCCCAGGATGTAGCCGTTGACGATCCAGGCGGCGTTGTAGAACTCGTCGACAGGGACGTTGACGCCGTCCATTATGGGCTTCAAGAGGGTGACGACGACTGTCTGGTCGAGGGCACCGAGGAAGACGGCGAAGCCCACCGCAATCAGCAGCCACTTCGCCGACCGAGTCCTCGGTCTGGGGACGGCCGCCTGCTCTGTTGCCACGGGGTTCTCTTTCTTAGAGGACATCAGGCGGGGGGCTCGATGGTGACCGGCTCATCGAACTTAGATAGGTCAAGGTTGCGGACGATATCCTCCGGCTCGTCGGGGGCGATGGGCCCCTCCAGGCGGATGCGCCGGATGAGGGAGTCCTCCTTTCCGATCCAGACCTTGACGCCGACGGTGAGGCCGGGCTCGGCGATGGGCGCCGCCCCCTCCAGCATCTCCGAGTCGATAGTCCCCTCCAGACGGTAGGTGTCGACGCCGCCCACCTTCTCCTGGGCAGTCACCTGCGCGTCTTCGAGGGCATTTACCACAGCTTCGATCCCCTGGGTCGGGTCAAAGATGTCCGTGATGGTGGTGCCGGAGGGCAGCGGCTGCCACTCGCGGTTGAAGGGGTTCGTTATCCAGCCATCGTCACCAACGCCGATGACCTCGACCCTCACCGACTGTGTGCCCGCCTTGGCCTCCAGCTTGGCCCACATGCGGTCGGGGACGATCACATCGCCTTCAGCGGTGGTTAGATCCAGGTCCATGGGGATGCGCGAGGCGCCGTTCTCGTGCTCCAGGCGGAAGTGGAAGGTCGTCATCTTGTCGACGCCCTCCACGGCCTTGGTCAGGATCTCCTCCACCGAGGGCAGAGGGCCGGTTTCCTCGTCTTCCCCATCACCGCCGCAGGCCGCCAGTATCAGGCCCAGCACGGCCAGGGCGACCAGCGGCAGACAAAGAACGAGCCATCGCTTGGTCGGTGTCATGGCTTCACCCCCACGCCTGAACCTTCAACAACCTCGCCGATGCGCCAGCAGTCCAGCCCCTCGGCGGTCATGCGCTTCTCCAGCTC
>CAZSRY010000001.1:0-41997 GCA_964609475.1 uncultured Dehalococcoidia bacterium | reverse complement strand
AGCGCAACCGACTTGTAATCGGTAGGTTGGTGGGTTCGAATCCCCCCTCGGGCTCCAGACTTCGATAAGCATGTGGAGGGGTGGGTGAGTGGCTAAAACCGGCGGTCTGTAAAACCGCAGCCTTAACGGCTTCGCAGGTTCGAATCCTGCCCCCTCCACCATTCTCAAGGCTGCAGGTGGGAGGCCGAGAGGCCGACGAGGGCGAGGAGGCGTGGGAGGTCAGGGGTGCCCCTGAAGGGGCTGATGTTTGAGTAGGTGGCCCGCAAGCTGTTTGGCTTTAGGCTGTGAGGGGCCAACATCAATATCTGTAACAAGCGCGCTGCCAAGGGGCGATGCGCTGGGTCAGAATAGAGCGGCAAGGGGCTGAAGACAGGAGATAGGGCCCACAGCTGATTAGCAGTTCAGGTGCCCACATAGCTCAGCAGGTAGAGCACGTTCTTGGTAAGAACGGGGTCCCCGGTTCGAGTCCGGGTGTGGGCTCCACAATTCAGGAGGAATTGACGACATGGCCAAGAAGAAGTTCGAGCGGACCAAGCCTCACGTAAACGTCGGCACCATCGGTCACGTAGACCATGGCAAGACGACTCTTCTCTCAGGTATGACGAAGGCGTTAGCGCTCAAGGGGCTGGCGGAGTACCGCGACTTCTGGAGCATCGACAACGCACCTGAGGAGCGGGCGCGGGGCATCACCATCCAGGTTCAGCACGTGGAGTATGAGACGGAGAAGCGGCACTACGCCCACATAGACTGTCCTGGCCATGCGGACTATATCAAGAATATGATCACCGGCGCTGCCCAGATGGACGGCGCCATCCTGGTAGTGGCTGCCCCCGACGGCCCCATGCCCCAGACACGGGAGCACGTGCTGCTGGCTCGCCAGGTGGAGGTGCCAGCTATGGTCGTCTATCTCAACAAGATCGACCAGATGGACGACCCCGAACTGTTGGACCTGGTGGAGTTGGAACTGCGTGAACTCCTCACCGGCTATGGATTCCCGGGGGACGAGATACCTATCATCCGCGGTTCTGCTCTGGCGGCCATGGAGTCGGAGAGTCAAGACCCCAATGCTCCGGAGTTTGAGAGTATCTGGAAGCTCCTGGATGCGATAGATGAGTACATCCCGCAGCCCGAGAGGCCACGCGACCAGCCCTTCCTGATGCCTGTTGAGGACGTCTTCGGCATCAAGGGCCGCGGCACGGTGGTGACCGGTCGGATTGAGCGGGGCGTCATAAAGGTCGGCGAGGAGATAGAGATCGTCGGTCTAGCGGAGACCCGCAAGACGGTGGTGACGGGCGTAGAGATGTTCCGCAAGACCCTGGACTCAGGCGAGCCTGGTGACAACGTAGGCCTGCTGTTGCGGGGCATCGAGCGGGATGATGTGCTGCGAGGACAGGTCATAGCTGCACCGGGCAGCATTATGCCTCACACCCATTTCGAGGGGCGAGTGTACATCCTATCCAAGGATGAGGGGGGGCGTCACACTCCCTTCTTCGCCGGTTATCGGCCCCAGTTCTACTTGCGCACTACCGACGTGACCGGCTCCATTGAGCTTCCAGAGGGAGTGGAGATGGTGATGCCCGGCGACAGCGTCGATATGAAGGTCAATCTGATTGAGCCGGTGGCCCTGGAAGAGGGCGTCCGTTTCGCCATCCGCGAAGGTGGCCGGACGGTAGGGGCCGGCGTGCTCACCAAGGTTCTCGATTAGAAGCCCAGGGCCCGACAGGTCAGGCTGGTGAAGGGAAAGACATTGGATGGCTAAGAAGGAAGAGCGAATCATCGTTGACCTGGCCTGCACTGAGTGTCGGGAGCGGAACTACACTACCACCAAGAACCGCAGGAATGACCCCGACCGCCTAGAGTTGCGTAAGTATTGCCCGCGCTGTCGCGCCCATCGTCCGCATAGGGAGGTGAGGTAGGGTTTTGGCGCTCGTAGCATCCTCCGGACGAAGGGCGCAGGACGCGGAGAGACATCCGCCATCATGAGCCGCACCCTCAGACGTCATCCCCTGACTAGCAAGTCCAAGAAACGGGCCGGCCCCGTACGACCGCAACGGCCAGGCAAGCGGGCGCCATCGCCCCGCTCTCGCCGGGGCTGGCGCGCTCTACTGAGGCCACGCTGGATCGAGGACATCATCAATGAGCTCAGAAAGGTGACCTGGCCCACCCGGCACGAGACGGTAAACCTGACCATCGTGGTCTTGGTGGTGGCCGTGGCCGTGGGGCTTCTATTGGGCGGTATCGACATGTTTTTCAACTGGGTTATCAGCAATACCCTTTTGCGTTAGGGGGCTTAGGGAGAACGACCGTGCCCAGAAAGAAAAAGGCCGTGGTTGCCGAGGAGGAGACGCAAGAGGAGGGCCAGCCCCCCGAGGAGGAACTGACCGATATCTCCGTGGAGGGGCGGGTCTGGTACGTGATCCATACCTACTCGGGCTACGAGAACAAGGTGAAGGCCAACCTGGAACACCGCGTCGAGTCTATGGATGCGAAGGACCTCGTCTTCCAGGTGGTTATCCCTACCGAGGACGAGATTGAGATCCGCGATGGCCAGCGGCGTACCGTGGAGAAGAAGGTGTTCCCTGGCTACGTGCTGGTGCAGATGATCGAGCTGCGTGAGGATGATCCGGAGTCAAGCCGAGCCTGGTTTGTAGTTCGCAATACGCCGGGGGTTACCGGCTTCGTGGGCTCGGGCACTCGTCCCACCTCGCTGGATGTAGCGGAGGTGAAGAAGATCCTGCGACAGATGCGGGCGGAGGAGCCTCGTGTCAAGGTAGGGTTCTCAGTGGGTCAGAGTGTGCGCGTCATCGACGGCCCCTTCATGGACTTCGTGGGCCAGGTGGACGAGATCAATCTGGAGAAGGGCCGGGTAAGGGTGCTCGTCTCCTTCTTCGGCAGGGAGACGCCTGTGGAGTTGGACTTCCTTCAGGTGGAGAGGCTATAGCTTGGCCAAGAAGATTCGGGCAATCATCAAGCTTCAGATCGAGGCTGGTAAGGCCAACCCGGCGCCGCCTGTTGGTCCCGCCTTGGGTCAGCACGGGGTCAATATCATGGCCTTCTGCAAGGACTATAACGCACGCACCGGCTCCCAGGCCGGTACTATTGTGCCTGTGGAGATCACGGTCTATGAGGACCGTTCATTCGTCTACGTCCTGAAGACGCCGCCCGCGTCCGATCTGTTGAAGAGGGCTCTGGGAATCGAGAAGGGGAGCCCTGCCCAGAAACGGGAAAAGGTCGGCCAGCTTCCCAGGTCCAAGATCCGTGAGATCGCTGAGATCAAGATGAAGGACCTGAATACCCCGGACATAGAGGCGGCAATGAGGATAGTCGAGGGAACAGCCCGTAGCATGGGCATCGAGGTAGTGGAACAGGTTTCGGTTGGGGATGCTGTGAGCGATGGTTAGACAGGGGAAGAATTATCAGCAGGCGGCAGGCCTGGTGGATCGTCAGCGGACCTATCCACCCAAGGAGGCTATCCAGCTAGCCAAGAAGGCCGCCTTCGCTAAGTTCGATGAGACAGTGGAGCTGCACATGCGGACAGGTCTGGATACCCGTCACGCCGATCAGCAGATTCGCGGCTCCGTCCTCCTTCCGCATGGGCTGGGCAAGACGGTGCGAACCCTGGTGTTCGCGGAGGGCGAGGCAGCCAAGCAAGCGCAGGAGGCGGGGGCCGACTTCGTCGGCGGCGATGAACTGATCAAGAAGGTCGAGGACGGCTGGACGGACTTCGACGTGGCCCTGGCCCAGCGCGAGTTGATGGGCAAGGTGGGCCGACTGGGGCGCATCCTCGGGCCGCGAGGCCTCATGCCCAACCCTCGCTCCGGCACAGTTCTGGAGGGGCAGGACCTGGCCAAGGCGGTCAACGACGCTCGTCAGGGACGGGTAGAATTCCGCCTCGACCGCAGCGCCTTGATTCATACTGCTATCGGCAAGATCGGCTTTGAGGAAGAGAAGCTGCTGGAGAATATGGCCGCCATAGTGGAGGCAGTGGTCAAGTCACGGCCCGCCGGCGCCAAAGGGCAGTTCATCAGGAGCGTGACCCTAACCACGACGATGGGGCCCGGGATCAAGCTGGATCTGGGCTCCACGTTGAGCCTTAGCACGAACTAGGGGTTGCGGGCCGGAGCGGCTTGCGGCTTCGGTCCGTTGGCTATAGACTAATCAAGAGCGCCGCAGACAGCGGGTCCCCGATGTATCGGGGTTAATCGATTGCCCGCCGAGGCGAAGAACATCCGTTGGTGGTTGGGCGTAGGCCCACGCCGGCGACGTTTGAGCCCTTGTCTGCGGTGGCAAGGGCCTTTTTGATCACCCTGGAAGGGAAGAGGGATGCCAGCGCCTAAGAAGCTGCAGATCGTGGAGGAGCTCAAGGAGCAGATCAACCGTAGCACCATCGCTATCGGCGCCGAGTATCAGGGCCTTAGGGTGACAGAGCTAAATGAGTTGCGCCGTCAGCTTAAGGCTGGAGGCGTAGAGGTACGGGTGGTCAAGAACAGGCTGCTCCGTCTGGCGGCCGATGCTGCGGGCAAGCCAGAGATCGGTGAGCTGGCAGAGGGACCTACAGCGATCGTCTTTGGCTACGACGATGCGATAGGGGCGGCCAAGGTCATAACGGGGTACGTGCGGTCGGCCAAGAACGCCTTCGCTGTTCGCCAGGCCTTCATGGAGGGACGGCTGCTGTCGGCTCGTGAGTTAAGCGACATATCGTCATTGCCGTCACGGCCAGTGCTGGTGGGCAATCTGGCAGGCAGCCTGCAAGCGCCGCTGTGGCGTCTGGCACAGCTATTGGCGTCGACTATCGCCCATCCAACGAGCCAGCTCCTGAACTCAGGGTTGGCTCAACTTGCTGGCCTATTGGATGCCCGGGCGCACCAGTTGGAGGAGGCCTAGCTCCAGAACGGCGTTGGGCCACACGACAAGGTCATCTAGTTCTATTCTAGGAATAGGAGGAGGTATCGCGTATGGCGACCAAGACAACGAAATCGGCGGCGAAGGAGAAGGCAGCCGACCGCGTGGAGCAGGCGTTTGAGTTGATCAAGGAGATGACAATCCTCGAGGTTCGGGATCTGAACAAGCGCATCGAGGAGGAGTTTGGAGTAACGGCTGCTGCTCCTGTGGCTGTAGCGGCTGCACCGGCAGCCATTCCCGCTGCTGACGTAGCGGCAGGAGCCGCCGAGGCCGCTGCCGAGGAGGAGGAGAAGACAGAGTGGACCGTAGTCCTCAAGGATATGGGGGCTAACAAGATCAACGTCATCAAGGCCGTGCGGGAGGTTACAACGCTGGGGTTGAAAGAGGCGAAGGACTTGGTGGAGAGCGCGCCCACCAATGTGAAGGAAGGCGTGACTAAGGACGAGGCGGAGACTGCTGTGGCCAAGCTGAAGGCGGCTGGTGCCACGGTTGAACTCCAATAGCCCTGCCCTGTCGGCTTAGATAGCCTCTGTGACGGCTTGCCCTTGTCTGACTAGCCACAGAGGCCGAAAACTGCTATATTACCGCTTGCATGAAGTGTTACGCCTGTGAAAAGGATGCCACCCACGAGTGCAGGCGCTGCGGTAGGCTGTACTGCGACGACCACGGGGACGAACTATGCGCCGAGTGTCTCCGACCTGCCAGCGCTTTGCCCTCGTATACGCTCTATCGTGGTTCCCTCCTGGCCCTTTTGGTGGGAACGGGGGTCGCCCTTTGGCTCCTGCTGAAGCCGCCGGAGGAGGCCAGTCAGTCTGTTCCCAGTATCATTGCCCCGACAGCAACGCCCACTGTTTCTGTGAAGACCCTATCGCCGACGATGCCCGCCATGGCGACGCTGACGGCGGAGGCTACTGTCGTCGGCACGCCAGGAGCTACCCCTGCTGCCACCGCCACCGCTGCTGAGCCGGATGTGATCGAGTACACTGTGGAGGCAGGGGATTCCCTGTTCAGCATTGCCCAACAGTTCCTTCCTGCGGATGAGGCGTTGGGGGATTTCGCCAGGCGAATAGCTGAGCGCAACGGTCTCAGCCTCGAAGACCCGCTGCTCCAGCCTGGACAAACGTTGCTCATACCGAGATAAGGACAGGGGAGGCCTTGGAGGGGCAACGGTCTTCGGCCAGGACCTCCATCATTCGAGATGCCCTCATCTACGCCCCCTCTTGCTCGCTATCCTGACTGGCTGGGGTGCGGCTCTGGCAAGCGTTCTGGAAGAGGGCGACGCAGTTTCCGTCACCCACTATTCCCATACGGCCACTGTGGTGACGGTGGAGCCGGCTCAGCCGGAGGAGGGGGAGAGTCGTAGTCCTGCGGCTCCCCCCTGAGCTGTCATACTCCGAGGAGGAGCGACTATGGTAACGAAAGAGACAGCTTCTTTGGAGTACTATACCCTGATCCGAGACTTGCCGGCCGGGGAGCGGCCCCGAGAGCGGCTGCGAGATTACGGCCCGGCGGCCCTCTCCAATGCCGAACTGCTGGCCATCATATTGAGGACAGGCGCCAGCCGGGAGAGCGTGCTAGCCGTGGCATCGCGCCTCCTGTCGCGATATGAGGGGCTGGTGGGACTAGCGCGGGCGAGCTTCGCCGAACTCTGTGGCGAACGGGGACTGGGTGAGGCGAAGGCTGCCCAGCTCAAGGCGGCCCTGGAATTGGGAAAACGTCTCTCGTCGACCCAGCCGGAGGAGCGGGCCGTGGTGCGTTCTCCCGCCGACGTGGCCAACCTGCTACTAACCGAAATGAGCCTCCTGGAGCAGGAGCATCTGCGGGTAGTGCTTCTGAATACCAGGAATCAGGTCCTCGGTGTTCCGGAGGTATACAGAGGAAGCGTGAACAGCTCTCTGGTACGAGTGGGGGAGCTATTCCGGGAGGCCGTGCGTCAGAACTGCCCGGCGGTGGTGATTGTGCACAACCATCCCTCCGGCGACCCGACGCCCTCCACCGACGACATCTCTATGACCCGCAAGATGGTGGAGGCGGGCCGACTGCTAGACATCGAGGTGCTGGACCACCTGATCATCGGGCACGGGCGCTACGTTAGTCTCAAGGAGCGGGGCCTGGGGTTTGATTAGCCAAGGCGCAATGATTGTCGCGCTCTTCTTCCTATCGGGATCGGAAACACATGGCTGACCAGCCAAATGTTGCCACGGACCCTATCAAGAAAGGGGGTCTCGGCCGCAGAGATCGGGGCGCCGGGGTGTTCCCGATTGACACTAGACCCGCGGCTAGTCAATAATGCGAGAGGCTTGCTGATTCGCTAACGAGTGCAAGGAGGTGCACAGTTGAAGAAGACCTGGATATATCTCCTGATAGTGGTGGCTCTAGCGGCTGGTGCCGCCTTCGTCGCCTGCGGCGGTGATGAGGACGAAGACGGGGGTAAAGCCACGCCCGTTGCCGAGGAGAACGGCGATGGGGAAGCCACGCCCGTTGCCGAGGAGAACGGCGGTGCCGAGGACGGCGGTGGAGAGGGGTCCATAGCAGATGTGCCGGTCTACCCGGGTGCCAAGAAAACTGATTCTGGCGAGTGGTCAGGCTCAGAGGCTCTCATTCCCGCGATAGGCGGCGATTTAGAAGCGGCGGACTACACCAAGATTGAGTACGGCATCTATGAATGCGAGGACTCCTCGGATGAGGTTTTCGATTGGTACAAGGACAAGATGAACGGCTGGAAAGAGGAGTTCACGCTTAGCAGCAGCGGCGAGGAAGGCGGGGGCGGCGTAGGAATCTGGTCGAAGGACGATGGAAAGGTCGCCGCCTGGATCACCGTCAGTGAGGAGGACGGCACGACCAGCCTAATGATCATGGTAGGCTCTTAGTAGCTGAAGCCGACGGCAAATTACGCTTTCGGTCATCCTTGAGTGAGGACAGAGAGGGGTATCCCTAGCGGATATCCCTCTCTTCTAGACGGGTGCGGGCCTCTGCCTGGACAATGCGATAGACCTCGGCGAGGGGAAGCCCTCGCTCTCGGGCCAACCGCTGGCACGCCTCGTACTCCGGGGAGATCTGCGGCGGCTCTCCTTGCAACCGCTTGACCTTGACTATCGCCGCTCCCAGGCTCGACGGGAACTCGACGGTCTCACGGACGGCCTCATGCCGGCGCACCTCTGTCACCCGCACGCCCAGGGTTGAGGTTTCTCGCAGGAGTAGGCCAACTACTGCGTCCTCGTTCTCAGGCAAGCAGAGGGCGGAGAGCTCGATGGCAGGCCGGTTCTTCTTCATCTGGATGGGGGTGAACCAAACGTCTGCGGCGCCAGCAGCGAAGATCTGCTCGTGCACATAGCCCAGAATCTCAGGAGTCATATCATCGATGTTGGTTTCGACCAGGAGCATGACGCTCCGTCCTGCCGGCAGCCTTTCCCCCAGCCAGAGGCGAAGCACATTGGGCCTGTCGGCGGGATCGCGGCTGCCGGCGCCGTAGCCTACCGTCGTCACCGTCATGGCAGGCCTTTCGAAGCGGGCGAGGGTGGTGACGATGGCGGCGCCGGTGGGGGTGACGAACTCGCCTTGCCAGTCAGCGGCTGAGATGGGGGCTTGGGCCTGAGCCAGTAGCTCCAGGGTGGCAGGAGCAGGCACGGGTAACGTCCCGTGGGCCCCTTCCACATCTCCCCGACCCACCGGCAGCGCAGAGGCGAACAATTCCTCGATCCCCAACAAGCGCAGGCCTGCCACTGCCCCCATGACATCGACAAGGGTGTCCAGCGAACCCAGTTCGTGCAGCACCACGGAATCGGGTGTGGTGCCGTGTACACGCGCCTCGGCCTCAGCCAGACGCCGAAGTATGGAGACGCCCCGCTCCTTGTCATCGGTGGGCAGATCGCTGTCCCGGACAAGGCTGAGAATGTCGTCCAGCCGTCGATGGGGGTGACGCTGGCCTTTTCTCAGCTCTACGGTCACCTGGGTCGCTGTCAGGCTGGCTCGCCGTGTCTTCTCCACTTTCAGGCGATAGCCTTTCAGCCTGAGCTTGGCTAACTCTCGTCGCAGCGCCTGTGCTGATAGGCCAGCATCGAGCAGGGCGCCGAGAAGCATGTCGCCGCTTATGCCGGAGAAGCAGTCGAGATAGGCTATTGAGGTCACTTTTCTACTCTCCACCGGACGGCTCTGACAGCGGCGGCGGTTGGCAGCTAGCTCTCACGTTCGGAGTGAGCCAGGCTATTGATGACAGCGGCCAGGTAGCCAGCGCCGAAGCCGTTGTCGATGTTGACGACGGCGACGCCGGGGGCGCAGCTATTGAGCATGGTCAGCAGAGGCGCTATGCCCTGGAAGCTGGCGCCGTATCCGGTGGAGGTCGGCACGGCGATCACGGGCACCGCCACCAGGCCCGACACCACGCTGGGCAGAGCACCCTCCATTCCGGCCACCACCACCAGCGCCCGCGCCTCGCGGAGCTGGGGGAGGTGATCGAGCAGGCGATGGATGCCCGCTACGCCGACGTCATATACCCGCTCTACCTGGTGATCCATCAGTTCCGCTGTTATCGCCGCCTCTTCCGCCACCGGCAAGTCAGCGGTTCCGGCGCAGAGCACCGTTACGCCCGGCGTGGGTACTTGGGGTTGGCGGTTTACAGTGGCCGCCCGCGCTGTCTCGTGATAGGCGATGTCGGAGATCTGCTCCCGAAGGGTCCGGAAGCAGGCCTGGTCTACGCGGGTCACGAGGAGCCTGCCAGAGCGTTCCACCAGCCGCTGAGCCACAGCAACGATCTGCTCCGGGGTCTTGCCTTGCCCCAAGACAACCTCAGGCAGGCTGTCGCGCAGGGCCCGATGGTGGTCTATCTTGGCAAAGCCCAGGTCTTCATAGGGCAGATGTCGCAGCTCTTCCAGGGCGGCTTCAACGCTGGTGGTGCCTGCGGCTATCGCTTCCAGGAGTTGACGGATCCGCTGCTCGCCGATAGGTCTACCTCCTACTGACTGTGTGGTTCGCTGCTGGTAGGAGCGAAGCGGATTATAACATCGGCCAGTTCGAGGGGTAAAGGCCAGAGCTCGGCTATTGAGGGCTTGGAGCATCCATGTCATAATCGCTCCAAGGATCGAGATAGCTCTGGCGGTTGCGATTGATATCCAATAGAGCCCTGTTTGGGTCTGCCTGGTGTCTGGGCGCGCTGGTGCTGGCAGCTATGGCGGGTTTCGCGGCCGCAACCTCATACTTCCCTGCCGACTTGCGCCTGGCCCACTGGATTCAAGACCTGGACAAGGCTGGCTTCGGGCCCATCGCATCCTTCACTAACAGGGCCGGCGATGCTCTGCCGGCTTCGCTGATAACTCTGGCGGCTGTGGGCGCGCTGGCTCTGATAGGACGCCTTTGGGAGGCCACTCTTGTCCTCCTGACATTTGTGCCCAGGGGTTTGCGCTGGCTCTTGGTAGAGGCGGTCGCCAGACCGCGACCGTCGGCGGACCTGGTGCGGGTATCGGACGGGGCCTCCGGGTATAGCTTCCCCAGTGGCCATGTAGTGGGAGCCATGGTTCTCTACGGCCTTCTATTCGTCATGGCGAGAGAAGTGCTCCCTCATCGTGGCCTGCGATTGCTGTTCCAGCTCTTCTGCGTATTCATGATCTTGGCTACGGGGCCGGCGCGCGTGTACGTCGGGGTGCACTGGCCCAGCGATGTGCTGGGAGGCTATCTGTTTGGGCTGTTGGTACTGTCACTGCTGATTCTCGCCTACCGTAGGCGGGTGTGGGCATGGGGCTTCCGTGGTGATAGGTGAGGATCGAGCCATCATTTGTCAGAGCCTTGGGCTTGTGCTAGACTGGTTCTGTCCCTGGTGGGGCTGGCGGGGTTATTCCGAAGTGCAGGGGGTGCGGGCAATTGGCCCGTAGGAGAAAGCGCCAGCAGCCATCCTTCGAACTGCCTCTGTTGCCGCGTCGCCGCGGCATTCTCTTCCCCAATACTGCCGGCCCAATACTAGTGGGCCGACCTACCTCCATACGGGCAATAGAGGAGGCTACGCTGCGCGACAGCGCGGTGGTTGTGGCAACGCAAAGGGATCCCGATACCTCGGAGATCGAACTGGGAGATGTCTATCCCATAGGGACCGAGGCAGTGATAAGCCGTGCCCTACGACTGCCTGACGGCACGACGCAGGTTTGGGTGCAGGGGCAGCGCCGCCTGCGCATGGAGGAGATCGTAGAGTCGGCGCCCTACTATTGCGTGCGCGTCACTCCGATAGAAGAACCGGAGCAGGAGTCAGTAGGAACCAAGGCCTTGATGCGGGCTGTCCTGGCCTTGTTTGAGAAGTGCGTGCACCTCTCCGCCAATACTCCGGAGGACGCCTACGTGATGGCGATGAACATCGACAAGCCGGGCTGGCTGGCCGACTTCATCGCCTCCTCCATCGATCTGGAGGCAGAGACCGGCCATGAGGTGTTGAGCACAATCGACCCCAAGGAGCGGCTCCAGAGTCTGAGCATCATCCTGGCCAAGGAGCTGGATGTGCTGGAGCTCCAGTCCAGGATTCACAGCCAGGTGCAGGAGGAGGTGGATAAGACCCAGAGAGAGTACTTCTTGCGGGAGCAGATGAAGGCGATCCAGAAGGAGCTGGGGGAAACGGATCCCCAGGCGCGGGAGGCGGCGGAGACCCGGGTCAGGATCGCCGCCAGCGGCATGCCCGCTGAGGTCGCGCAGAGGGCTGAGGAGGAGTTGGGGCGCCTGGAGCAGATGCATGCACTCTCGCCGGAGGTCTCGGTCATTCGCACTTATCTTGACTGGCTGACAACGCTCCCTTGGGCTGCTCAGACTAGGGACGGTCTTGATATCCGGAGGGCAGCCGAGGTTCTGGACCGCAATCACTACGGCCTGAGTAAGGTGAAGGAGCGAATCCTGGAGTACATGGCGGTGCGCCAGTTGGCCAAAGAGCGTCTGCGCAGTCCTATCTTGTGCTTTGTGGGGGCGCCAGGCGTGGGCAAGACCAGTCTGGGCCGCTCCATCGCAGAGGCGTTGGGCCGCAAGTTCGTGCGGATAAGCCTGGGAGGCATCCGCGATGAGTCGGAGATCAGGGGGCATCGTCGTACATACGTGGGAGCTCTACCTGGCCGCATCATCCAGACCATGCGCACGGCAGGCACGATCAATCCCGTGTTCATGCTTGACGAAGTGGACAAGGTGGGGGTGGACTTTCGCGGCGACCCCTCGTCGGCCCTGCTGGAAGTGCTGGACCCGGAGCAGAACCACTCCTTCTCTGACCACTACCTGGATGTGCCCTATGACCTGTCGAAGGTCCTGTTCATCGCCACGGCCAACTTCCTGGAGCCGGTAATACCCGCGCTGCGCGATCGTCTGGAGGTCATAGAACTGCCGGGCTACATCGAGGAAGAGAAGCTGCACATCGCCCAGCAGTTCCTGGTGCCCAAGCAGTTGGAGGAGCACGGCCTATCGCCCCACCAGCTCAGATTCTCAGCCCCTGCCCTTCGTCGGATCATTCGGGAATACACGAGAGAGGCAGGGGTGCGCCATCTGGAGAGGGAGATAGGGAGCATCTGCCGCAAGACAGCCCGTCAGGTGGCTGAAGGCAGCGTCCACCCCGTGACGCTGGCAGCTGGCATGATCTCCAAGTACCTGGGACCGCAGAAGTTTTTCTGGGGGGCGGCCGAAGATGTAGATCAGGTAGGCGTGGCCACCGGCGTGGCCCGCACGGAGATGGGGGGCGATATACTGGGAGTGGAGGTAACCCTGATGCCCGGCAAGGGCAATCTGATTCTGACTGGCCAACTGGGCGACGTGATGCGAGAATCGGCTCAGGCGGCACTGTCCTATGCCCGCTCTCAGGCAGACATTCTGGGGGTATCGCCCAAGCTATTCGACAAGCACGACATACATGTCCATGTTCCGGCGGGGTCAGTGCCCAAGGAGGGGCCATCGGCAGGCATTACCATCGCTGCCGCCCTCATCTCAGCCTTGACTCGACGACCAGTAAGCCGCCAGGTGGCCATGACTGGAGAGATCACGCTCAGAGGACGAGTACTGCCGGTGGGAGGTCTAAGGGAGAAGGTGCTGGCGGCCCATCGGGCGGGTATCAAGACCTTCGTACTGCCGAAGAGGAACGCCAAGGACCTTCACGAAGTGCCGACGGGGGTCCGTCGGGGATTGCGTTTTGTCTTTGCTGGCGACATGGCTGAGGTGCTGAACGCGGCCCTATCGGAGACCGCGCTCGTCCACCCAGCACCCTAGTTGACCTGAGAAATCATGAACTGGCTAGATATCGTCATAGTCGCAGTAATTGCCTGGTTCACCTTTTTCGCCTTCTCGGCGGGGGTCATCCGCGAGGTGGTGACCATCATCGGCGTGGCTCTGGGGATAGTTCTGGCTGGCTTTTTCTACGAAGATCTGGCCGACGACGTCAAGCTGGCGATAGATGCAGACAACGCTCCTGAGATAATAGCCTTTCTGGTCATATTTGGGGCCTGCGCTCTTGCCGGCCAGTTGACGGCGATGGTGCTCAAGCAGACGGCCTCCCTGCTGATGTTGGGCACGTTTGACCAGCTATTGGGAGCGGTTTTCGGCTTTGTGAAGGGCCTGGTGGTGGTGGAGGTACTTCTCATCGTCTTCGTCACCTACCCTGCCCTGGGTCTGAGAGAGACCATCGACGAGTCTTTGTTTGGGCCGATGTTCTTAGACTGGATCCCCATACTCCTGAAGATACTACCCGGCGAGTTCGACAACGCTGTTAATGCCCTCTGATTAGCCACTCCATTCGGATCATCAGCCATGCACTGCGATCAGTTGCCCGGCAAGGGAACATTCTGTTATCATGGCCTTCTAAATAACCTTCTCGAATCTAACATCCATGGTCAACTCTGCTGTACTGGTCCTGAATCAGAATTATGAGCCTCTAAACGTCTGCAACGCTAGGCGGGCCTTTGTGCTGGTCGATCGGGGCAAGGCGGAGGTGCTGGAGCACGGCGATGGCTGTCTTCGCAGCCCAAGCTACGTGTTCTCGCTGCCGTCGGTCATTCGCCTGGTGTACATGATCAAGAGGCCGCGACCGCAGATGCGCCTATCGCGCAAGGAGGTATTCAGCCGCGACCACTATACCTGTCAGTACTGCGGCAAGCATACCCGCGACCTGACGCTCGACCACGTGATGCCCCGCAACAAGGGCGGAGAGCACGTGTGGGAGAACCTGGTCTCGGCCTGCAAGATGTGTAACCACCGCAAGGCAGGCAAGACTCCTCAGGAGGCGCGCATGCGGCTACTCCGTCAGCCGACCCGGCCACCTTCTACCGCCTTCTACCTATTCTACGACTACCTAGAACGCCAGGAGGAGTGGCGGAAGTTCATTCCTGGCTGGGAAGTGCCGAACGGTTATTCCTAGGGATTTCGCCTCTTACAGCGCGACAGAGAAGGGCCCGCGAGGGCTTTCTCATTACCTGGTATGAGGCATGTCGCTGGGCGCCCCGTACTTGCCGCTGAACTGACCGATCCTGCTGATCCTATTTCTGGCAGTGGCGGCAGAAGCTGGTGATGCGCCGACCAGCGGTGATCTCGGTGATGCGGTTGCCGCAGATAGGGCAGGGCTGGCCGCCGCGACGGTGCACCTTGAGGAAGTCCCGCACCTCCTCTTGAGGGAGGCCCTCCTTCATCCGTTCGACGACTATGGGGATGGCCCACTGGAATACGGAGTGGACAGCGTGGTAGAGGCGGCCCACCTCTTCCTTCGAGAGTGTGGGACGCTTGCGATAGGGGTGGATTCCAGCGGCGAACAGTATCTCGTCGGCATAAGCGTTGCCGATGCCAGCGACGAACTTATGGTTCACGAGGATATTCTTGACCTGGCCGTTGTGACGCCGCAGCCGCTCGGCGAAGGCCTCTTCTGTCAGCTCAGGCGAGAGAGTGTCCGGCCCCATCTCGGCAAACTGGGGGATCTGTCCCAGCTCCTCCTTCCCGACCACATACACCTTCCCCATCAGCCTCTCATCGACGTAGCGCAACTCGCGGCCGTCTGCCAGGGTCAGGACCATACAGGTCTTGGCGCATCGCTTCTCCCGGGGATGGCAATATTGGAGGCGGCCGCTGAGCATGGGATTGATGACCATCTGATGGCCGCTGTCAAGGTGGAATAGGAGGAACTTGCCCTGGCGCAAGGTATCGCCGAAGGTGTTGCCCTCCAGGATGGCTGTGAAGTCTGCCTTGGGGATGCGAAAGACGACGGGTATCAACACTTGCGCCTGCTCGATGCGGGTGCCGGGCAGGCGCTGGTTGAGGAAGTCGCGGATCGCCTCCAGGTCTGGTAGCTCGGGCATGCGAATGCTCCCCGGTGGTCGGAACCGGCCTTATGATGACACAGGCTACGCTGCCTCGAAGCGGGGGTAGGAGCCGAATATCTTGAAGAAGTAGGACTGAGCCTGCACCTTCTCCAGGGCCTCCGCTACCGTTGGGTCGGTGCGGTGCCCCTCCAGGTCTACCAGGAAGACGTACTTGCCCAACTCCTGCTTGGTGGGACGGGATTCGATCTTCACCAGATTGATCTGGCGCTCTGAGAACTCCTTCAGCACATCCACCAGGCTGCCGGGCCGGTCATGGGCGACGGAGAAGGCGAGGGAGGTCTTGTCACGGCCGCTGGGCCCGCTATCGCTGGCCGCCAGAACCACGAAGCGGGTCTCGTTGCTGCGGTTGTCCTCAATACCCTGAGCGAGCACCTGGATACCGTAGAGCTCGGCGGCGCGTAGGGTAGCCACAGCGGCGCTGCCCTCGTGCTGCATCATCTCCTCCACGGCGGCGGTGGTGGACAGGGATGCCTCCAGCCGCGCTTTGGGAAAGCAGCGCTCCAGGAAGCGCCGGCATTGTCCCAGGGCTTGCGGGTGAGAGTAGATGGTTTCAACCTGCTCAGAGCTGGTTCCCGTAGTCACCACAAGGCAGTGCTCGATAGGCAGGACGAGCTCCCGCCGGATGGCCAGGCGAGATTCGTGGATAAGGACGTCCAGGGTATCGGTGACCGAGCCCTCGAGGCTGTTTTCGATGGCGACCACGCCCTCATCGGCCATGCCCGAATCGACCGCCGTTGCCACCGCCGCGACGGTGGTGAGGGGCATAAGCTGGGCCTGGGGGTCATAGAGCAAGGCGGCCTGTTCGGTAAAGGTGCCGGCAGGGCCCAGGTATGCCAGACGTTTGGTCATAGGGATGCCTGCCTCTAGGACTTCTGGGAACCGGGAACCCCCGTGAGGGCGGAGCGAAGAGCCTCTTCGCTCTCCAGAATAGTCACCGCTACCACCTCGTCGCCGGCCTGAATGATCGTATCGCCAGTGGGAAGTCTGGGCTGCCCGCCAGAACCGATAATCAGGGTGATCAGGGACTGGTGGGGCAACAGGATGTCCTTGATTGGTTTCCCCACCACGTGAGCTTCGGGCGGTATCTTGACCTCTACAATCTCCAAGCCGCCCCCCTTGAGGGTCATGAGGGGGATCAGGGGATGTGAGGGCAGCTCCTGTTCGATGTGGGCCAGTATGACGCTGGTGGAGCTGATGGTAGCGTCGATTCCAAGGGTCTTGAAGATGCGTTCGTTCTTGGGGTTGTTGATGCGGGCCACAGTGTGAGGTACGTTGAACTTATGTTTGGCTACCTGGCACACCACCAGGTTGTCTTCGTCGTCACCGGTCAGCGCTATGACCATACCGGCCCGGGCCATGCCTGCGCGCTCCAGGGTGGCTGCCTCACAGCCGTCCCCCAGCATCACGATCTCGCCCAGGTCCTCGGCGATCTGAGCGCATTTCTCGGCGTTCTGCTCAATAACCAGCACCTCATGCTGGTCTTCCAATAGCTGCTTGGCCAGATAGTAGCCTATCTTGCCGCCGCCAACGATGATGATATACACGTTAGCGATCACTCCTCTGCGGTTCGTTGGGGCCTTCAAGCGAAGGGCCGGATGTCGGCACGTCGTTGGGCGTCTCCTCGGCCTCCAGGGCCTCTACGAGAAAGCGAGCCACCACGCGAGTGGGGCTCACTGTACGGAGGCCAAGGGAACGGTACATCTCCTCTCTGATGGGGTCGTGGACAAGAGTGATTACCCGAGGCACGTTGAAGATGTGTTTCGCCATTTGGGCGGCCATGACGTTTCGGTTGTCACCACGGGTGGTGGAGACGAAAGCATCGGCCTGCTCTATGCCAGCCCGGCGGAGGGCGTCCTCGTCGATACCGTTCCCCACTATCTTGGTGCCTCCGAAGGTATCGGGAAGAAAACTGAAGGCCGCCGTATCCACATCCAGGACTGTGACCTCGTGTCCCTCCCTATCCACGAGCGCCGCCAACTCTGACCCCCTCCGACCGCAGCCCATAATGATGATTCTCATCCTATTCCCTTACCAGATGACGCCAGAGCCACACATGACAGGGGGCATTCTTCAGCGCGTACTGTGGCAGCTTTCCCAGCTGGTATCCCCCGAAGGGACGCTCATACTCCACGCCAAGGATGATGACGTCCACACCCCGCTCGGCGGCTTCGTCCACCACGGCATGGCCAGCCTCACGGGCCTGGAGCAACTCCCCCTCCACCTCGAAGTCCAAATCATCGGCCACTCTCTCAGCTTGGGACAGGATCTCTTCGCCATGAGCGGCCTCAGGTGACAGATCAGCGTCGAGGGGCAGGGACCGCTTAACCTCCATAACGTGCACTACGTAGACCTTCCCTTTGTTACGCTTGGCGATGCTGCAGGCCAGGGCTACCGCCTCCATGCTTGCCTGTGAGCCGTCGGTAGGCACGAGGATCGATTTCATCTTGGCAGTAGGGTCGATGGACGCCAATGGGCTATCCTCTCAAGATCGCCGATTGACCTGCTACGGGCCTCGCAGGACACGATAGATTATAAGTTGCCCCCCAGAGAAGCCGCAACAGGGCTATCCACTATTCCTGAGACAGCGGGAGATAGCACTTGCTGCTATCTGAACCTGAGGCGCGATGAGGGCGTTCATACCGTGTCATAGCGGGTAGGGCCCTCAGCCCGCTTGACCTATGTACAACCTGATAATCCCGTTTAGTGCCAGTAGAACGCCAAAGGCGATTCCTAATGCCGGCCGATCAGGCTGAAGCAGGCTGAATAGGAGGATCAACACCCCCACTGCCAATGAGGATACCGCCAGAAAATAGCGGATCTTGCCCATACAGCAAAAAGCGAGAACCTCGCACTGACGAGGTTCCCCAGCCAGCACCCCACCTTCTACCCGTTTCCGGTCCGCGTAGAAGGATTCTAAGCCTTGGTAACCAGGAGTGTCAATTGCCGATGATTCCATGCTCTGAATCCGCCTTCGGCTCCAGCAGTCTGGCATCGGGGTCACCTCGGCAGGTTCCTATGTATATGCGTTAGCGAGCAAGTGCACCCGCTTACCGGCAGGCAGGCGCACTTGCGCACCCCTTCGTGTGGATAGTAGAATTGAAGCGACGCAAATCTCTTGATGGTCGAGGAGAGCGAATCGGGATGATGGTTGAGGAGAAGGGTACCTGGGTGGTGAAGAAGGGCCTGGCCCAGATGCTGAAGGGCGGCGTGATTATGGATGTAGTGACGCCGGAACAGGCCAAGATCGCTGAGAAGGCAGGGGCCTGTGCGGTGATGGCCCTGGAGCGGGTGCCCGCGGACATAAGATCCGCTGGCGGGGTCGCCCGCATGGCCGATCCCGAGGTCATTGTCCGCATCATGGAGGCGGTCAGCATCCCGGTCATGGCCAAGTGTCGCATAGGGCACTTTGTCGAGGCACAAGTGCTGGAGGCCTTGGGTGTAGACTACATTGATGAGTCGGAGGTGCTGACGCCCGCCGATGAGGCTCACCACGTGAACAAGCATGACTTCAAGGTTCCCTTTGTCTGCGGCTGCCGCGACTTGGGGGAGGCCCTGCGTCGCATTGGCGAGGGGGCGGCCATGATCCGAACCAAGGGAGAGGCTGGCACCGGCAACGTGGTAGAGGCAGTGCGGCATATGCGGGCGGTCATGGACGGCATTAGGCACATCAAGAGCATGCCTGCGGATGAGTTGATGGCCGAGGCTAAGACCCTGAAAGCCCCCTACGAGTTGGTGAGGGAAATCCATGAGACTGGAGTCCTGCCGGTGGTCAACTTCGCGGCCGGCGGCGTTGCCACGCCGACCGACGCTGCCCTAATGATGCTGTTAGGCGCCGATGGGGTTTTCGTCGGTTCGGGCATCTTCAAGTCGGAGAACCCAGAGCATCGCGCTGGTGCCATCGTCAAAGCTGTAACCCACTACGACGACCCCAAGATTATCGCCGAGGTGTCTAAGGGCCTGGGCGAAGCAATGCGCGGCCTGGACATAAAGGAAATCCCCGAATCGGCACTCCTGGCCACCCGAGGCTGGTAGCTTGCGGAAAGGCACGAGCCGGATCGGCGTGTTGGCCCTGCAGGGGGCCTTTGCTGAACATGCAGACGCATTCTCTCGGCTGGGTGCTCAGACTGTTGAGGTACGACTGCCGGAGCACCTGGCAGACCTGGATGGGCTAGTTATTCCAGGTGGCGAGAGCACGACCATCAGCCGCCTCATGGTTGAATACGGGCTGCTCCCCCGCCTGCGCGAGATAGCGAGCCAGGGTTTGCCTGTTTGGGGCACCTGCGCCGGAATGATCCTGTTGGCCAAGCGGGTGACAGACCTGAGCCACCCTGTACTGGCAGTGATGGATGTTGCTATCAGGCGCAACGCCTTCGGACGTCAGGTGGATAGCTTCGAGGCGGACCTGGATGTCCCCGTCCTGGGCCAGCCCCCTTTCCGCGCCGTATTCATCCGAGCTCCTGCCGTGGTAGAGATAGGGCCCCAAGTGCAGGTCCTGGCGCGTCTTGATAGCGAAACGATAGTGGCAGCACAGGAAGGCCATCTGCTGGCCACCGCCTTCCACCCTGAGCTCACCGCCGACCTGCGCTTTCATCGCTATTTCCTGGAGATGGCCGCTGCTGGCCAGGGCAAGGCCGCGACAGGAGGGTCACGCATGGCTGCACCCATATCATGAGCGTTGTTCGAGCAGTACGCCCCACGGACTTGGTAGCCCTGGTTTCCTTTGACGGCCGGGTCTATCCCAACGAAGCCAAGACACGTGACCGTATCGGCAAGACGGATTCGGCTCCTCATCCCCTGGAGAGCGCTCTTGAGCAGTGGTTCTCCTTCGCTACCGGCCGTCACACCTGGATCAGTGTTAAGGGAGCCACCTTGCGAGGGCTGGTCTCGGCGCGTCGGCGAGGCTCAGGTGCCGCGTGGGAGCTGGACTGCTTGATAAACGCCGCTGAGGATGAGGGCAACATCTGTCTGGGGCTATTCGATCAGGCGGTGAGCGATGCGGCGCGCACCGGCGTGGAGAAGGTATTCTTGAGATTGTCCATCGATAGCGCCGTCCTGCCGATAGCTCGAAGGGCGGGCTTCACGGAGTGCCTGACTGAGCGACTGTTTTCCTGCCCGGCACCCAAGATGGGCGCTCAGGACATGGGTGAGCACCTTCCCCTGCGCAAGCGGGTCAGGGGCGACCATTACTCACTGTTCCAGCTATACAATGCAGTGGTGCCGGAGGCCGTTCGCCGCCTTGAGGCCGCTACGTTCAGCGAGTGGAAGGCTGCACAGGAGCGTCACTGGCTCGTGAGTCGCGCGTCTCAGCAGGTAATGGAACGGAATGGTCAGATCACAGCCTGGCTTCGCTTAGCAGCCGATGCTGACGTTGGCCGTTTCGATCTGATGATCCATCCAACGGAGCGACCACGCCAGGATGCACTGCTCGATGTGGTACTGCACCGGCTGACCGGGAAGGGTCTGGTTCTCACCCTGGTACCGAGGTACGCGGAGGGCCTGGGACGTATTCTGCTGCGTCGCGGCTTTCAAGAGGGACAAGAGTACATGGTACTGGTGAAACGTACAGCCGTGGCCGTCAAGGCTCGCCAGTTGGCACCTGCCACCTGACGGCCAGGTGTGTGGTATTTCGGAGGCTGTGTTGGAGAAACAGATAACCGACGACCTGGATAGGTTCATAGAGGCCCTGCCTCCCCGCATCAGCGGCCCGTTAGGTGAACAGGAGGACAATGAGGGGCTTCTGGAGGTGGTGCTTGATCTGGGGCGTCTGCCGGAGGCGCGGTACCCCGGCCGCGAGCTGATCCTCAGCGATGTCGAGGTCGGCGAGGAGGATATCGACTACGTGGTAGCCCGCATCAGCGAGTTTGGTGATGACAATCGGGCGGGCATCGAGCGCACGCTGCACCGTATCTCTGCCATCCGCAACCGGCGCGGTCGCACTGTAGGGCTTACCTGTCGTGTGGGGCGAGCCGTCTTCGGCACGATCAGGGTCATCGAGGATATCATCCGGATGGGCAAGAGCACCCTCCTTCTAGGCAGACCCGGTGTGGGGAAGACCACGATGTTGAGGGAGGTGGCCCGCGTTCTCGCCGACGACATGAACAAGCGCGTAGTCATCGTTGACACGTCCAACGAGATAGCAGGTGACGGTGACATACCACATCCTGCCATCGGCAGTGCTCGCCGCATGCAGGTCACCACCCCCACCATGCAGCACGGGGTGATGATCGAGGCGGTGGAGAACCACATGCCAGAGGTAATAGTCATTGATGAAATCGGGACGGAGCTAGAGGCCGGCGCCGCCCGCACCATCGCTGAGCGGGGTGTGCAGTTGGTGGCCACCGCCCACGGCAATACTCTGGAGAATCTGATGATGAACCCCACCCTCTGCGATCTCATCGGGGGGATTCAGTCGGTGACACTGGGAGACGAGGAGGCGCGTCGACGGGGAACTCAGAAGTCCATTCTGGAACGAAAGGCGCCTCCCACCTTCGACGTGGTGGTGGAGATCCAGACCTTTGATCGGGTAGCCGTCCATCAGAACGTGGCAGAGACCGTCGACGCCATACTGCGAGGCTTTCAGGTGCCGGCGGAGGTGCGAGAGCTGGACGAGGAGGGGAAGGTACGACGGTTAAGTCAGACGGACTTGGAGCGGGAGAAGCGCACTCTGGAGACGCTAGGCCCCACGGTTGCCGAGATTCCTGGGGAGCCATCAAGCCTCACACGACGTGTCTATCCCTTCGGCATCTCCCGCAAGCGTCTGGAGCAGGCCATCCGCCAGACAGCCTCTCCGGCAACCGTAAGCGAGCACCTGAGCGACGCCGACGTGGTGCTGACGTTGCGCAGCTTCTATCGACGCAAGCCACAGGCCCTGCGACAGGCGGAGGCGCGAGGACTTCCCATCTACGTACTGAAGAACAACACAATCTCACAGATGGAGCAAAGCCTGATCGCCATGCGAGGTGATCAGGGGAGATTTGACCCCGTTGCGGCCGCGTTGCAGGAGGCAGAGAAGGCGATCTCGGAGGTGATGGCCAGTGACCGAGCGATAGAGCTTTCCCCCCAGAACTCCTACATCCGGCGCCTCCAGCATCAGTTGGCCCAGGAGTATAGCCTGGCCTCACGGAGCCGGGGGCGTGAGCCTCTGCGGCGGGTACGCATCTTCCGCGAGGACGAGTCGCCGCCACCGGAAGAGTGAGGGCCGGGCCATAGATGGTAGAGACCACATCTCGTAGAAAAAGACCCGGCATCCTTATCACTCTCGAGGGGGGAGAGGGAGCAGGAAAGACCACCCAGGCCCAACTGCTCCGTCAGCGATTGGAATGCCTGGGGCATCAGGTCGTCCTCACCCGCGAGCCAGGCGGAACGCGCCTCGGCGAAAAGCTGCGCGACATCGTCTTTCGTCCTGGTCTGAAGCCTGAGGCGGAGCTTCTGTTGATCCTGGCGGCCCGTGCTCAGTTGCTGGCTGAGGTGGTTCGGCCCGCCCTGGAGCGCGGAGAGATAGTCATCTGTGACCGCTACAGCGACTCTACACTGGCCTATCAGGGCTACGGGCGCCGGCTGAACCTGGAGGCCGTGGAGGCGGCAAACGAGCTGGCGACAGGTGGGCTGTGCCCGGACCTGTCGGTTCTCCTAGAGCTTCCGGTGGAGGTAGGCCTGGCCCGCAAGGCGGGGGAATCAGAATGGGACAGCATTGGCCAGGAGAGTCAGGCGTTCCACGAGCGCGTCCACGCCGGCTTTCGGGAGCTAGTCGCCAGGGAGCCCGGGCGCTGGCTAATAGTGGATGCGACTCTCCCCCCCGAAGAGGTGGGCAAGCGCATCTGGGAGAAGGTAGAGCGCCTCGTCGGCGAGCCAGCTCATGGCTAGGCCGCCCACCATCATGGAAGACGCCGTCGTTACAGAAGGTATCGCCAAGAGATGAGGAGGCGCTATGGACCTGGGACTTGCGGGAAAGGTAGCACTTGTGGGCGGGGCCAGTCGCGGTATAGGCAAGGCCACTGCTATGGGCCTGGCCCGGGAGGGATGTCAGGTATCGATCTGCGCCCGTGATGAGAAAACGCTCCAGGAGGCAGCGGGGGAGATACGTGCAGCCGTCAGTGTCGATGTGTTGGCAGTGCCCTGCGACATGAGCAGCAAGGATGACATTCGCCGTTTTGTAGCGCAGACGGTGGAGCGCTTCGGACGCCTGGACATCGTTGTCAATAACGCCGGTGGCCCTCCGTTCGGCACCTTCGAAGAGCACTCGGAGGAGGTCTGGCAGGCCGCACTGGATCAGAACTTCCTAAGCGTGGTGCGTACCATCCGCGAGGCCCTCCCCCATCTTCGGCGGCAGGGGGGTGGACGCATCATCAACATCACCTCCTACGCCGTGAAACAGCCCCTCGACGGCCTTATCCTTTCCAATGCGGCGCGCCTGGGCGTGGTGGGCCTGGCAAAGACCCTGTCTCGAGAGCTGGGGCCGGACAACATCCTCGTCAACAACATCTGTCCCGGCCCTACTCTTACCGATCGCATGCAGTCCTTGATGCGGTCGCGGGCGGAAGCCCAGAATCGAACCTTCGAGGATGTGGTGCGTGAGGAGAGCAGCCGCATTCCCCTGGGCCATATGGGTATGGCAGAGGACGTGGCGGCCTTGGTGGTGTTTCTGGCCTCGGAGCCAGCCCGACACATCACCGGCACCACTATCCAGGTGGACGGCGGTGCTACGGCGGCGGTCTTCTAACGGTGAGGGCTGATTTCTGGCTGACGGTGCACGGAGAGTTGACAAGGGGACAAGCGGGAAGATATAATGTTAAAGGATTCACGATTGTCTGCGCTGGTGTATTCTGCGCGGGGCGCAGAAGCACAGGAGGGTGCCGAAACCCACCCAGGGAACGGGGGACCCAGTATCCACAGGGGTGAATCTCACGCCAGTGAGTAGGGTAGCCTTTCAACCCGAACCCGACAGCTAACCCCGGAGGCAGCGAAAGGACCTGGCCGGCAGGAGATGGGATAGTTTTCTGTGCCAAAGGAGAGATAAATGGAAGCAACGCTGCCTCGTGTCTGTCCACGTTGTCGCGGTTCGATGATTGCCGAGAGGGACTGGTATGGTGCCTACAGTAGCTGCCTTTCCTGCGGGTATGTCCATGAAGCGGTCTCGCCTCCGGCCATAGAGCTGTTGGAGGAAGATGAGAACGGCCGTGTACGGCAGAGACGGCGGCAGCCGTCCCACGGCAAGCTGCGCCTCTAGGCCGACAAGCGCAAACTCAACCCAGAGCAAGAGCGTCCCCAGCAGTGGGGGCGCTTCTTCTTACCCGCGTATTGGCTCCCTTGGCTGTCTTCGATCGTTCCCCGTGAGGCTCTTCACGGACTTGATTTGGCCTTGGCCTAGTCTTCGTGCCAGGGAGTCGTTGACCATGGTAGCTTGCCCCTGAAGCAGCCCATTTCGTCGGCTGGTGAACCCCGCCAGCGGGCAAGGGTGGTCTGCGTTTCGTCCCTTGGCTCGAAGGCCATCTAAGGGGGTGAGTATCCGTGCAGCGATCGGGCAAGAACACGCCGATGTCCGAGGAGGCCAGCAAGGACACGGTGATTTTCGTTGGGCATGCTCGTTTGCCCCAAAGCCTTTCTTCTCTTGGCTCTCCAGCGGTCGTCTTGGTGGAGATGGAGGTGGATCCCGCCAGCGGCCTAGTAGTAGAGGTGGCCACTAGCGGCCTCATAACGCGAGCAGAGGCTCTGTTGTCCCATATCCTGGTGGGGCGGAGCCTGCAGGAGGAATTGACATCGGCTATTTGGGAGTTTCAGAGTCGCTACGTGGGGGCACCCCAGAAGGCCATATGCACCGCCGTGACCAATGCCTACGAGGCCTATCAGCGATACATGCGGCAAAAAGCATTGGATTTGTCCCTGACCTCTGGTTTGGGACACCCTGAGAACGATTGAGCCTGCCAAGCGGGAACTCTCAGGCGCTGGTCACGATTCCCCTTACCCTCAGTCATATGCGGTGAGATACCGCAAGCCGAAACCTTAGCTCATCCAGTTTCCCCCTAATTCTTCATGATGGCCTTCCTTAGGGCCAACGGCGCGTATTGCGGCCGCCCTCACCCTACGCTGCTTGGGCGGTCACCTTGGGAAATACGGGCATTCTGCCGATGATCTAAGGGTTTTCCCCGATAGAGGGAGTACTGCTGATAAAGATAGAATGCTGGCGCCGGTAGAGCCTTCTGGGGTGAGAGGTCACCAAGGGACAAGCCTGGCGGTGAGAGAGGAGACCGTAGGTGGTACAGGCAGCGACCAGAGCCTGTCAGCATCACTGGGTGCTGAGCGAGCCTCGAGATGAAGTGATATATGCCGTCTGCAAGCTCTGCAGCGCTACCAGGCAGTATCCGGCGCGGCTGGAAACAGCCGAACGGTTTGATGACTACAAGGAACTAGCCACCAGCAGTCAGCCGCTGCTGGTATCTCTGTATGAGTCCGTCAAAGAAGACCTGTAGATCATGTCCCTGATCTGCGGGGTGGGTATACTGGAGAGGGGGAGCTTAGGTTAGTTCCTGGGGGCGAATTAGGCTTTCGTCTTATTGATGGCCAGCGGGGGTTACTTGCCAATAACTCATGGTTATGCTAGATTTGTCGCCCGTTGGTGGGGGAACTAGCCGGGTCTCCGAGGGACAACTAGCGAGAGATCAGGCAAGGAGTGCTGCATGGAGAACTCAACAGCTAAGGGACCGTTAGCGGGGCGGGGACGCCGCGGAGCTGAAGGAACTAATTGGAGCCGGTCGAGCGGCGGGCGAATTCGGGTTCTCATCGTCGACGATCATGCGGTGCTGCGGCAAGCACTGCGACTCCTTCTAGACGCCCATCAGGAGGTGGAGGTTATCGGCGATGTCGGCAATGGCCGCGAGGCTGTGGAGGCCACAGAAAAGCTTCTTCCCGATGTAGTTCTGATGGATATGGTCATGCCGGGCCTCAATGGCCTGGAAGCGACCCGTCAGATTCGTAAGCGGGCGCCCAAGACCAAGGTACTGATTCTCACTGGCTACATGGAGGACGAGCAGATCCTGGGGGCTCTCAGGGCAGGTGCCTCCGGCTACGTGGTCAAGAAGTCAGATGTCACCGAGCTTCTGTTGGGGATCCAGGCGGTCCACCGGGGCAACACCTACTTCAGCTCGGCCATCTCCGACACCGTTCCCATAAGTGAGCTTCTGTGGCAGGCCCAAAAGGGCGAGGGGAAGACGAGATACGATCTGCTCACCAGTAGGGAACGGGAGGTCCTTCAGCTTATCGCTGAGGGCTACTCCAACCAACGTATCGCTGAGGAGCTGTTTATCAGTGTCAAGACAGTAGAGGCGCATAAGGCCCACATCATGAGCAAACTTCACGCTCAAAACCGCACTGACCTTATTCGCTATGCCATTCGGAAGGGCATTGTGAGCCTGGAGGCAGCCCCCGACCTGATAGTCGAAGAATCCGGAAAGGCCATCTAAGGGTCACGGAGGATTGGTGGCCATAAATGAGTGCATCCAGCGTCGAACCTCGGGACAGCGGTGGCAGGAGGTGGGCATCTGCCCGCCTGGGCCTAGACGGCCTCGGTGTCGAACTGCAAGGGATCTACCTACGACGGCTACGGCGCCTGCTCCAACTGCGGAGGAATCACGAGGGGCAGTTGAATTCCGAGGGCATTCGCCTGCTGGACAAATCCATCTATGCCACCTATTGCGATTGCGTCTCTGTGGGAGCACCTGAGGCTGCTCAGGAGGTTCTGCGTAGGTCTTCGGTGCGGCTAACCTCTGCCGAGGATATCGAACTCTGACGGCGCTGCGGAGGAAGACCCTCAAGAGAGTGGGGACCTCCTACAGCCAATACAAGATGTCAAAGCACCCCCTTTCGGCAGAAACCCCTTCAACAACGTTCTCCCCTTGGCTAGTAGGGTGGCATGGGTCCAACCCCTGAGGGGTGCCGGCCCCCGCCATCCCTCATAGCCTTTCTTGCCTGACCCGCTAGCCAAGCCGGTTGAGTCCCCAACTGGACAAACTGGTAGATAGCCCCCTGATAGATTTTTGGCCGCCTAGGGGCTAATCCCTCTGAGCTTTTGGTTGCGACTGCCGATAATCCCCTTGCGGGCAGGGACGAGCTACTGCCCCCACTGTTAGGCAAGGCTGGGAATGCTGCTGGGGATAGACACAAGGGGCCAGCTACCGAACCGGTGTTTGTGCGAGACCAATAGAGCGTTTGCTGCCAGGATCAAGGATGCTTATTCTCACTCGCAAGATTGATCAGGCAATAGTGATTCAGGAAAACATCTTGGTCAGAGTCCTGGGCATAGAGCGAGACCGAGTGAAACTAGGGATCTGCGCACCGGAGGAAATCGTCATACTCCGGGAGGAGCTCTGCCAGGGTGACCGCTCCCACAGCGGCCAAGGATCCGCCAAAGAATCCTCCACGTCAACGCGTGCCTCCTCGCGTGGTGGCTAGGGAGCTTCAATCGTACCACTGAAGCCACCTGCGAAGATAGCCAAAGGTTCAAACGGAGAGCTTTAGCGGGAGACCAGGGTCAGTGCTGGTTTCTTATCGCCGCTGATCTTGCCTGCGCCTTTTCCACGAATAAGCTTTAGTTTCGGGCGTCCCCTGGCCTGCTCCATCTCACTGCCCGACGTTCCGGCCACGCTCACGGGCACTCCCGAAAGGGCCATCGACTGTTGGGCCGCTTCCCATGCCAAGGCCACCTCCGCCCAGAACGAGGCGTTGCTTTGATCCAGATCGCGCTTGATCACCGTTTCTACAAAGTGGCGGCACTGCTCCACCCTGGTATCTACCGACATGACCGGCGGAGTTATGGTGCTTTCTCCCGGCCAGTCAGAGATAGGGACTGGGGGATCAGCGCGGAGAAGGCTGTCGGCCGCCAGCGCTGAGCTCGGGGAGGTGATCTTAAGGGGTGCCCTCAGGTCGCATTCGTCCACCAGAATGGTCTTTGAAGTGGTAACCAACGCCCACTGTCGCGCCTCCTGGGTCTCTGTCAGGCTGACCTGAAGGGACGCTACCTTACCTTCGGGATAGCTCAGGTTTATGAATGCGGCAGCGGGCTCAGCGTGGCCAGTCGTGTGATAGGCGATGGCACTAACAGCGACAGGATTTGCCTCAAGGAGGCGCACGCAGAGGGCCAGCTCCTCCGCAGCCAGGGCGGCAATGGGGAGGCCGTCACCGTGGCTGGCGCCGGGGATACTGAGAGCGCGCAGATAGCAGGGATGCCACAAGCCGCTTCTTGTTGAGAACATCCGCCTCAGGAACACCAGAGCCGGGTGGAAGAGGCGTTCCTCGGTAAACATGAGCAGACGAGAACGCCTGCGTGCCAAGCGTGACAGTTCCTGCAGTTGACGGCTGGAAATGGAGGAGACGGTGGACGCCAGGACATGCTTGTTACATAGCAAGGCTCGCCTTATAGAGGGGAACAGGTCGCCCACGGGGTCTGTCAGAACCACTGCGTCCAGGTCGGAGCGGCTGAAGAGGGCTGCGGCGTCTCGCTCCAGGGCCAGGTCGGGAACCAGCCTGGACATCTCCAGGGCTAGAGGATAGCGCAGATCGCCGGCGGCGACAATTCGAGCGCGATCGATCTGAGCTAGGGAACGCACATAGCTCTGGCCACGAGGCCCACAACCCGCAACGCCGATTCTGAGCATGCCTTGTTTCTCAGTCATGTAGAACCACCCTCATGCTAACCAGCCTGTGGTGTTTCCTCCTATAGGGGAAGCCCCAAAATGCGCCCGCGGATGCACCTAATGGCTCTGGCAGAGACAGAGACCCGGGCCTCATACCCTGGGTCTAGTAAGCACACTGTCTTCTACCCAATATCCCTTTGCTTGGAGCTTCGTGTGTATGATGAGAGGAGTAGTTCCATCCCTGAGAAGGGTCATCCGGACGATGGCTGCCCGCTGACTCCCTAGGCGGCCTCCTCCATGTCTTCCGACAGCGCTGCCCGCAGGCGTCGGAGGGCACGCTGTCGTAGTTGAGAGGCTCGCGATTCTGAGATGCCGAGGGCCTTGCCGATGCTCTTCAGTGACTTCGACTCGATGTAATAGAGCTGAACGATGATCCTTTCCCGCTCCGGCAGATTGCTGACTGCCTCCTGCAGCTTTGTCTTGACCATGGTCCGCTGGGCTACCCGATCGGGGTCAATATTAGGATCCTCGTCGGCCATTTCGCAGAGCCTTTCACTGTTGCCGTTGACGGCCACGTCGGCTAAGTTGTCCAGCGACACTATCTTGACATTGCAGTGGCGCAGAGATGTCAGGAACTGGGGCAAAGGGATGCCAAGCCGCTCGGCCAGTTCAGCTTTGGTGGGGGCGCGTCCGAGCTCATTGTGGAGCGCACTTGTCGCGCTCTCTATCTCTGAGGCGAATTTCTGCAGGGACCGAGGCAGCGGGTGCACTGCTCTCAGGGCGTCGAGGATGGCGCCTCGAATGCGGGGCAATGCGTAAGTGGAGAACTTGGCCCCCTTGGTCGGATCGAACGAGTGGTAGGCCTCTATGAGCCCTTGTACTCCGCAGCTCACCATGTCCTCGTATTGAAGAATGGAGGAGCCGCTCGTTCCCACGACCACACGATTAACGACATGACGTACTAGAGGCATGTAATCGTGGATGAGCTCGTGGAGAAGTCGTTCGTGGTCAGTCTTCGGCGGCAGAGTAGTGATGCCTGCAGCGGTGGCGTCGGCTTGGGAAGGCACTCGGCACCTCCAAGTCTGAGTGAATCAATGGATCACCCCGCCACAGGTCATCCTTGCACGTGAATCAGTATCGACGATTGCGGTGGTTCTACATATGGGGAGAATCACTTATTGCGGTGCCTATAAGCACCAAACTAGGGGAAATGATCTCCCGACTGAGCACATCAGAGGCGATTAGGCCCATGGAATTAGCCCTCTAAGGGGTGCTGGGCATCTATCCATGGGCGCGCTGGTGGAGACCTGATGCCTCCCCTGGGAGATGACGTATCTGCCCTGGCCAACAGTGTGGTGGGCGAGTACACAGCATTGCCCTACCGCCGAGGTCTGTGCTAAATTACTAACGTGCTTTGGCAGCCTGGGTGTCGGAAGGCACTCAGTCTGAAAGCGGTATTGGGCTGGGGCACTGCTGGGGTATTGACAGCCGGTTCGCGAATCGGTTGACCGGGGTTGCTTTATTGGGAGTCGGGTAGTGCCTTCGCCAAAGAAGCCTGCTAGCCTTCAAATCGTTGCCGCCAGGGGTGCGCTTCTTGTCGCTCCCACCAGGCGGCTTCAACCTTTCTGGGATGTCCGGCGCGCGCATTCCCGCGACGAGAGGCATGCGGAGACGCTGGTGTACCGGCACGGCCGACCGTCCGACGTTGTGCGGGACTGCTGGAAGACGATGAGCAAGCCAGCGCAGTAGGCGAGAGGAAGGTCAGGATGTTCGCTCGCAGCGAAGACGTTCTGGGCCACGCTGAGGTGTTGCGGCTTCTGTTTGGAGCGCTCCAGCCCGTTCTGGAATTCGACGCGGTAGCAGCAGTGCTATGCCAGGACGGCCAGGATACCCCCACTCTGTTCGCCGTGCGTCGGTTGAAAGAGCGGTTCGCCCAAGGCTTAGCTGAGGAGCTAGTTGACAGTTTTCGGCAGTTTTCGGGAGGGCTTCATCAAGGATGTGGCAAAGGCCCCTTGCAGGTGAAGTCACTCAGCAAAGAAGGAGCAACCCCACGGGAGCCTTGGGGCGGCCCGGTGTTGTCTGCTGTTGATGCCCCCATCATAATGCAGGGCCGCGTGGTGGGGCTCATGCGGGTTGTAGCGGCTACGGCGGACGCATTCCCTCCCGAGAAGAGCGGGATCATCTACGCCTCCGCTCACCAGGCCTCGGCGGTCTTGGAGCGCCTGGATGAGCTATGGCTGGCGGAGAGGGCGCGGCTAGAATCCCTGGTGAACGGCCTTCAGGACGGCATCATCATAGTAGACCAGGACATGCAAGCCGTCCTCCTGAATACCGCCGCCCGTGACTTACTGGCAGGTCTGATGGGACACCGCGAGGTAACGGACGTAAAGCTAGAAGAGACACCCCTGGCGGGGCTCGCCCGGGAGGCGCTAGGGAAGAAGGAGGCCGGGCAACGGCAGGAGCTTAACTTCGGTGAAGACGGCCAGCGCTACCTGTCGGTGACGGCTGCTCCCCTGGCCGGGCGGGGGGCGGGAGAAGGCCTGGTACTGGTCCTGCGAGACATCACTGAAGAGCATCTGATGCAGGAGCGACTGCTTCAGTCAGAGAAAATGGCCAGCGTGGGGCAACTCGTGTCTGGCGTGGCCCATGAGTTGAACAATCCTCTCACAGGTGTCACGGGATTCGCGCAGTTGCTGCTGGCACGCGATCTGGATGAGCAGACAAGACAGAACGTGGAAACCATCTACAGCGAGGCGGAGCGGGCAGCAAAGATAGTGGAGAATCTCCTCTCATTTGCCCGCCGTCGCAAGGCTCAGAAGGGACTGGTCAACCTCAATACTCTGTTGGAGCGGGTACTGGAGCTACGCAGCTATGACCTGCGGGTAAAGAACATCGAACTGGAGCTTGACCTTGATCCGCGCCTGCCCCTGACCATGGCCGACCCCGACCAGATCCAGCAGGTCTTCTTCAATATCATCACCAACGCCGAGCACGCCATGCTGAGCGCCCACGGCCAGGGTAAGCTGAAGGCCCGCTCGCGGGCTGAAAAGGGATACATCCGCTTGTCCCTTACCGACGACGGCGTAGGTGTCCCTCCCGAGAACCTGCGTCGTGTCTTTGACCCCTTCTTCACCACTAAGGAGGGCGGCCAGGGAACTGGTCTGGGCCTCACAATCTCGTACGGCATCGTGGACGACCATGGTGGGCGCATCCGTGTCGAGAGCCGTCCGGAGAAGGGAGCCACCTTCATCGTTGAGCTGCCCATTGTCCGCGGGCCAGAGCCCTCGCCGCCCAAGCGCGAGAGCAAGGAGATTGAACCAGTTGTGATCAATAAGAGGGTGCTGGTGGTGGACGACGAGGAAAGCATCCTGACACTGCTACGCGATATCCTGACTGCGGATGGCCATAGGGTAGACACGGCCCGCAGCGGCGCGGAGGCCATGGCGTTTCTGGCCAAGCATGGCTACGACCTGCTGATCACAGATATCAAGATGCCCGGCATGAGCGGGCAGGACTTCTATCAGCGGGTCAAGGAGATGGACTCTGAGTTGGCGAGGCATACGGTGTTCATCACCGGCGACACTGTCAGCGCCGATACCCGCAACTTCCTCCAGCGGATCGATAACCCCTGTCTGGCCAAGCCTTTCAGAGTGGGCAAGGTCAGGGAGACAGTCGACCACATCCTCAGCGGGAAGAGCTAGGACCTCAGTCTGCCGCCATCTCGGCCTCGGTGACCCACTCCAATGATCCCAATGATCGGCGAGGCTGCCCTGCTATGTAGGCGGCTGGGGCTCACGCTCTGGCGGGGCTCAGAAGCCCCAGCTCAGCGGGCCAAGGTTATCCGGCGGAACTGCTCGAGGTGGCGCCCCTCCTCGTTGCGCCAGCGCTCGCGGACGTAGCGGAGGAATTCGGGGTTGTCGCCGAACTGGCTCTTGTGCTGAGCAAGGGCCTGGAGCTTCAGGTCCAGCACGTCGGTGATATCGACGGCGAAGTTGGCCTTGTCAAACGACCAGATGTAGAGCTCCTTCACCCGGTGCGGTTGCAGCCCCTGCTCGATGTGCTCGGGGAAGTTCCAGCGGTCGCGGGCGGCGGGATACACGGCGTCGATGGTCACCAGGCCGGCGCAACGGTGGTCGGAGTGGTTGATGAAGCTATCGCGGATGATTATTGATTCCGGGTCATGGGTAAAGACAGCATGGGGCCGGATCTGGCGGATGTAGCGTACGACGTCGCCCAGGAGCTGGCGGCTGTAGGCTAGTTCCCCATCCTCGTAGCCCAAGAAGAAGACGTCCTTCACCCCGACAGCGCCGGCGGCCGCCCTCTGCTCTCGCTGTCGTATGGGAGCCAGCTTGTCCGGGGTCATGTTCGGGTCGTCGCTGCCCTTGTTGCCGTTGGTGCAGATGAGATAGTAGAACTCCCACCCCTGCTGCGACCAGAGGGCGGCGGTGCCAGCGCAGCCGAACTCAGTGTCGTCGGGGTGGGCCGCCACGGCCAGGGCCCGCTTAGTCTCAGCGTTCTCTCTTTCTGTCATGTCCACCGTCTCGATTCCTGCAGAATGCCGTCTATCCGTATTCTAGTGTTGGGCCACGGCAACGGGCAATGGCCACTCAACTTGTGGGAAGGAGAACGGCCCGAGTTGGGGGTTGACAAGCTTTCCAACAGATGATAGATTTCCTGCTAGAACACTAGTTCGTTCTAGATGTTGAATTCTGAGGGAGGTGAAGATTGAAAGGACTCTCCCCTAAGCAGCAGAGGATCCTCGACTTTCTGCGGCGGTTCATCCGAGAGAAGGACTATCCCCCCAGCATCCGTGATATCCAGGAGGCGTGCGGCATCAGCTCTACCTCGGTGGTGGACTACAACCTGAAAGCCCTGGAGCGCATGGGCCACATTCACCGCGATAGGGAGGTTTCGCGGGCCATAGAGTTGCTGGACGGAACAGGCCGTCGACCGCACACGGTTGCTGTTCCCATTGTCGGTCAGATCGCCGCCGGTCAGCCTATACCGGTACCCGAAGCCAGTACCGACTACTCGGAAACGGTGGACGTCACCGAGAAGATGACCCGGGGCAAGGAGAACGTCTACGCTCTGCGGGTCAGGGGTACCTCCATGATCGACGCCCTGGTTAACGATGGCGACATCATCATAATGGAGCAGGCCAGCAGCTCCGAGAACGGGGAGATGGTGGCGGCCTGGCTGAAACGGGAGCAGGAGGCCACCCTCAAGAAGTTCTACCGCGAGGGCGATCGCGTTCGCCTGCAGCCGGCCAACGAGACTATGAAGCCCATCTACACTGACGCCGACAACGTGGAGATCCAGGGGAAGGTCCTGTACAGGATGGGACCCGGCTTCTAGGCTGCTGTCTCTTCGGGGTGGAAAGGCCACACTGGTTCGGTTCTACTGAGTCTCCCTCCTCAGCTAGGACCTAGTTGGTCAGTCGTCTACACTGGAGGGCGGTGAGCATGGTTTCGCCGCCCTTGTCTTGCCTGGGGCCGTTCCTCTGGCTTCACCATGGACGAAACCACCCTCCGCATTCAGGACCTTCACACTCACCACTTCAGCAGCGACAGGGTAGCGAAGGCCGTCGACGGCGTGCTCCTGCGCCGCAGGGTCAGGGTGTCCACTAGGAAGTAGCTGAGGGCCTTGCCGCTGCCCCAGTAGTCTGGGAGAGGTCGTTCAGGAGGAGATCAAGGGCCATCTCGTCACGATAGATGCCCAGCTTGATGGCTGCGTCGGCCTCCAACAGGCGTCGGTAGGCGGCCTCCAGTTGAGGTAGGGCATAGCGGGTCGCTTGCTCCAATACCTTGCGCAGAGCGAAGTCCGACACGATACCTAGGCGCTGCCCGATCTCGGCTGGCGAAAGGCGCGCCAACAGGAGCTCCTTGGCCAGTATCAGGTGGCGATACTGGCGGGTGATCATGTTCAGCAGGTAGGTCGGCGATGCCCCCTCATTCCGTAGCTGCTCCAGGAGACGAACAGCGACGTTGCTTCGGCCTTCGACCACGGCATCGACCATAGTCAGGACATTGGCGTCACGCGCGCTACTGACCAGAGTACGGACATCATTCTCCTCGATCTGACGGTCCTGGGCGTACATCCCCAGCTTCTCCAGTTCCTGGGAGAGAGCCCGCAAGTCATTGCCGACTAGGTCTGCCAGCAGGGCTACAGCGCCTGGGGAGACGTCTAGTCCCATGGTGCGAGCACGCTGGCGTATCCAGTCGGGCACCGCCCTCTGCCGCAGAGGCCGAAACTCACGCACCTCACCCAGAGGGGCCAGCAGCCGGAGAAGAGGATTTCCAGGTGCCACTTTTCCATCCACCAGAACCAGGGTGGTGGTATCGGGCAGTCCCTGCAGGGCCGATGGGAGGGTCTTCCAGAGAGCCATGCTCTCTCGAGAGCTCCCAACGCCGCGACGTTTTCCCGGCGTACGCGAGGTCTCGAAGCGCCCCAGCAGGCCCTCCACTATGACCAGCCGATGACTTCCCAGGAAGGGAATGGTACTGCATGGCGCCAGGAGATCGGCCGGTTGTAGCCCTCGGCCGTCGAGCAGAGATGTGTTGCTGGCAAGCATGCCGTCGCCATCGAGCTGAGCCTTGAGGGCGGCAAGCTCCTCCCGCTGCGAAAATTCGTCCTCGCCGTAGAAGATGTAGATCATGGGAGATCCAACGAACCGCGTTCAGTGGCGGGAGTGGGTGGGAGTCGAACCCACCCGGGACGGCGCGGGCCGCCCCGCAACGGTTTTGAAGACCGCGAGGCCCACCAGGACCCATCCACTCCCGCAGCGCAGGAGCCACTCACATAGGTTAAGGCACGGCGACAAGGCTTAGAATTTGGCCCCGCACTTCCCGGCCGCCGAGATTCTCGCTGATGTACTGGTCCGCCCTGATGACGGCGGCAGAACCGATAGCCCGACCCGCTCGATGGTGAAAACTCGCCACCGCCAGCACGGCAGCGAATCGAACAGATCACATCGAATTGTACAAGGAGCCTCCACAACTGGGAAGGGGGGCGGTGAGGATCTCCTGCGGAAGGCCCACGGGCGGCACCTTGACTGCCTAGGCTATGACATTCTCCAACTGTTTCTTGAGCTCGGGCTTGGGCCTGAAACCTATGATCTGCCCGACCGGCTGACCCCCTTTGAAGATCAGCAGAGTCGGTATGGCGCGGATGCCGTAGCGTGACGCCGTGGCAGGACTCTCGTCTGTATTCAGCTTGAAGAAGTTCACTTTGCCTGCAAAATCGCCCGCCAGTTCCTCCACCAGGGGGGACACCATATGGCAGGGGCCACACCAGGGCGCCCAGAAGTCTACCATCACCGGCGTGCTGGACTTGAGGACATCCTGCTCAAACGTGGCATCGGTCACATCCTTTACACTGGCCATTATTCTCCTCCTCGACCTGCGTTGTAACCTTGACAGGATAGAAATCGGACTCTAGAATGCTAGCATACCCCCAGGGGGTATGTCAACCGTTCGGCCCAGTACAGGGTCCCTCTGCTACCACAGAGGCTAGAACCGGAACAATGAATACGAAACCGGCGTCCACAGAGGAGAATATGCTTATCCGCCTCCGGCGCATCGAAGGACAGCTTCGGGGCATCCAGCGTATGCTAGAAGAGGACCGTGAGTGCGCGGAGGTGTTGACCCAGTTGATGGCGGCACGCAGCAGCATCGATCAGGTGGGGCTCATGCTGATGGAGACGCACATTGAGAGCTGCCTTCTCAAGGACCTCAAGGCTGACCCCGCTCGCTTGCAGGAGTTAAGGGAAACTCTCAAGATGTGGGCGCGTTTTGGTCTGCTGCCGGGCGCAGCCTCCCCGCTGGAGCAGCCCTAAGAGGGCTCCCGTCCGGCGGCTATTTCTTTGGAATGCTGGATAGCGCCTCCAGGACGCCAGAGGTTACGGCATCTCGTGCCGTGCGAAGGGCGTTCTTGAAGGCATAGGCGTCGCTGCGGCCGTGAGCCACGATGACGACCCCGTCAACCCCCAGCAAGGGGACACCTCCATACTCAGAGTAGTCCAGACGTCGACGCATGTCCCGAAAAGCCTCTCGCAAGGCCAGGCCAGCTAGCTGATAATAGAGCTTGCTGGTTAGGATATCTCGTATCTGTGAGAAGACGAACTCGACCGAAGCCTCGCTCACCTTCACAGCCACGTTACCGGTGAAGCCATCAGTCACGACAACGTCTACCGTGCCTTGGGCAATATCCTTCCCTTCCACGTTGCCAACAAAGCTGAGGTGCGTTCGTGTCAGCTTCTGGTGCACATCCTGAGCGAGATCGTTTCCCTTGTTCCCCTCTTCTCCGATGTTGAGCAGGCCCACTCGCGGCCGCGCGATCCCGAACATTGTCTCCATATAGGTCGAGCCCATGTGGGCGAATTGGACTAGGTACGAGGGCTTGCACTTGGCGTTGGCTCCCGCATCCAACAGAAGGACTCCGTGTTCGGTTGAGGGGAAAAGGGCGCTGATGGCTGGCCGGTCGATGCCCGGTAGGCGGCCCAGATTGAGCAGAGCGGAGGCGACCACCGCTCCCGTATTGCCAGCGGATACGACTGCTGAGGCCTTGCCGTCCTTCAAGAGGCGCAGCGCCACATTGATGGAGGCATCGCGCTTCTGGCGTACAGCCTGAGCAGGCGGGTCGTCCATGGTGATGGCCTGGTCGGCCTCCACCAGGTGGAGCCCGGCAGGCAGCGGATCATGACGCGCGAGCTCCTTCTCCAGCAACGCCCTCGGCCCTACTAGGGCAATCTCGAGACCCAACTCGGCTGCTGCCTGGAGAGCACCACTGACGGGCTCGCTAGGGGCATGGTCACCACCGACGGCATCCAAAGCTATGAGCATGCGTTTTCTCTCCCCACCTTGTCGCCAGGAACCCTCATTATACGACTCAGGCCAGCATGTGCTTCAAGCATGGCCAGCCAAAAAGATCATCCTTGGGCTATCGGAATCGTAGGGGGCAAGGTCATAGGAGCCATAGAGACCATCCACCTTTAGGCCGGCTTGGGCCAGAAGGAGCTCCATCTCAAATCTATGCACGTAGCGCATTTCGAACGAGGCTATGCGTCGGCGGGAGCCTGCCGCGGTCCATTCCTCATAGATGTGGGTAACCCACTGAATCTGACGGGCCCGGTCTGCCGCCACACTGACGAACTTGCTCACCTTGGTCCCGTCGAGGCGTTCCCGCGTCCACTCCAGAATGAGCCCCCGGGCGCCAGGCTCCCAGTCGGCCGTCTCCAGGCTGGGCAGATCCAGGGCTACAAGACCACCTCGATCCAGATGCCGGCGGGCACACTCCAGGGCACGAATCTGCTTGTCCTGGCTGCTCAGGTGCAAGAACCCGCCCAGCGGGCACAAGACGAGGACAAAGCTCTCATTGAGGGAGAACTCCTCCATCTCCGCCAGAATCAATTGAAGGCGCCTACTCAGGCCTTTGTCAAGCTTGCTCCGTGCCACCGCAAGCATGGCCTCCGAAGAGTCGATGCCTACGACCGAGAGGCCGGCCTCTGCCAGAGGAATCGCAACTCGGCCGGTGCCGACACCCAACTCCAGAACGGGCAGGTCGGTGCGCCGCGCCAGGTTCTCATACAGTGGTATGTCTTCCTGATAATCGCCCAGGTCCAGATCATAGTACTCGGCGATTACCGCCAAGGGGTCGTGGGCCATGTTTCCAGAGGGCTTCGTCATTCTCTCCATCAAGGTGAGATCAAGCCTGCTTGAGAAACTCGTCCTGCATCCGCTGGCGCAAGTCGGCGTCTACGAGGACGTCTACAGCGGTCATGGCCAGCGCCTTGGCTGCGTCTAGAAGGCCGCGGTGGCCTTCTTGGGATGCGGCTATGCGGGCGAAGTCAGGCGTGTGAATACTGACCTCCCGCGGGGCGATGGCTATGGAGGGATGGATAGTGGGTACGACGATGCTGACGTTGCCTACGTCGGTGCTGCCTAGAGGGCGGGGGACCGGGGAATCCTCCACCAGGCGGCCCATCTCGGCCAGGTTCTGGCGGTAGGCCTCCGCCAGAGGTCCGTTGGAGCGCATGGGGGCATACTGGACATCGCCCCAGCGGTACTCCAAGCGGGCGCCGGTGGCCTGCGCGCCGGACCGGAAGCAAGCGAGGACCTTCTCCTTCAGTTCTTCCAGGTAGTCCTCGTCCTCGGCGCGGACCAGGAAGCTGGCTGCCGAGTGGGCGGGTATTACGTTAGGAGCATGGCCGCCATCGGTGATGACTCCATGAATGCGAGCGCTATCCCGAATGTGCTGCCGCAATGCAGCGATGGCATTAAAGGCCAGGATGAGGGCATCGAGGGCATTGACGCCGGCCTCAGGGCGAGTGGCGGCATGGGCCTCCTTGCCAAAGTACTCTACGGTTATGGATGCGCAGGCCAGCGCCGCAGTGAGGACGGCGTTGCGTGAGCCAGGGTGGCTCAGCATAGCCGCATCCAGCTCGTCGAAGGCGCCCCGCTCGGCCATGATCGCCTTACCACCGTGAACCTCCTCCGCCGGCGTGCCGATAACGACCAGACTGCCGCCAGTCGCATCCAGTGCTCCCTTGGCGGCCACTGCAGCCCCCACGGAACTGGCGGCTATCACGTTGTGACCGCAGGCATGGCCCAGGCCGGGCAGGGCATCGTACTCGGCGAGAAAGGCAACGCAGGGGCGTCCATCACCGCTGCTCGCACGAAAGGCAGTCGGCATCTGGCAGAAGCCCCGCTCCACGTCAAAGCCATGTTCCTCCAGATAGCCGCAGAGCCATTGGCAGGCCTTCTCCTCCTCAAAGGCGATCTCCGGATGGTCGTGGATACGGAGACTGAGGTCGATGAGCTCCTCTCGAAGGGCCTCTACCCGGGCGACAACCTGGGCCTTGAGTTCATTCCTGTCTGCGTTCATGGGAAGCTGTTGCCCACCTCAGCCCTGCGTTCAGACAACGTCCTGGGCAATCGCATTGTAGGAGTACCCCGCTATGGCCGTCAAGGAGAGGGCGGCATGTGACTCCTGTGGGCTCATAGCTTCGTAATGACCGTCCATATGCGTTGGCATCAGCCGATTCAGAGAAGATGCCCAACGGTCGATCCATGCCTGGCCGGCGCAAGTGGACGATGCAGTGATTGGCAAGGCTCCCTTCCAAAGCGATCCCGTGCGCGAGTCCAGCGTGAGGTTGCGAGGGCTGGCCTTATGCTATATCATAGGTTAGTAGAGAGAACTGCATATCGTACTCGGGAGCTGGGGGAGTCCGCTTCAGGCGGACGGGCCCGGCTGAGAGGGTGGCCGCTAAGCCGCCACCGACCGTTTGAACCTGATCTGGGTAATGCCAGCGTAGGGAGAGCGGAAGTGTTGGATAGCGCTACTCGTTCGCCGGGTCTTCGACCTGGGATTGCCGGGTGGCGCTTTCGTTTTGTGGAGAATCGAAGCCTGTGAAAACGGTGATGACCATAGCCGGGTCCGACTCCGGTGCCGGGGCTGGTATCCAGGCTGACCTTAAGACGTTCGCCGCCCTCGGTGTGTACGGCACATCGGTCATCACCGCCGTCACCGCTCAGAACACGCGCGGTGTCTATCAGGTACAGGAGGTGTCACCGAACCTAGTGGCCGCTCAGATCGACGCTATTGTCAGTGACATCGGCGCAGACGTCGTAAAGACGGGTATGCTTACAAATACAGGTATCCTAGAGGTGGTCGCCGAAAAGGTACGTCAATACGGTCTTACAAAGCTGGTGGTCGACCCGGTGATGCTTGCCAAGGGCGGTGCGCCTCTACTCTCTAAGGACGCCGTCTCTGCCCTTCGGGAGAGGCTGCTGCCTCTGGCCCTGATCGTCACGCCCAATTTGGCCGAGGCGGCGGCGTTGGTGGGACGGGAACTCCGCGACCAGGACGACACGCGCTGGGCAGCCCAAGAGATCGCGGGCATGGGCGCCAGGAACGTCGTCATCAAGGGCGGCCACATCGATGGCCCAGCCACCGACCTCTTCTATGACGGGCAGCAATACCACGAGTTCTCGGCGCCCCGCGTAGATACCCGCAACACTCACGGCACGGGCTGCACCTTCGCCTCGGCGATAGCGGCGTCGATAGCCAAGGGATCGAGTGTGCGACAGGCGGTGGCGATGGCCAAGGCGTATGTCACCAAGGCCCTTCAGCACTCCTACCCGCTGGGTCAGGGGCAGGGGCCTGTCCACCATTTCTTCCGATACTGGCAGGATATCTAGAGTGAAGTGCCACTCAGCACGTCAATGCCCGTAGTGTAGGGGGACTCGAAACGGGGTCTAGGAGGCCGACATGTCGAATCGAACGAGAAGCACCGATAGGGCGAGGACACAGCTTCACCTCGCCCGTCAGGGGATCATCACCAACCAGATGAGAACCGTCGCCGAAAAGGAGAGCCTGGAGCCAGAGCTGGTGCGTCGAGAGGTCGCCGAGGGCCGCCTGGTGATACCGGCTAACATCAACCACACCAGCCTCGACCCCATAGGTATCGGCACCGTAGCCAGCATCAAGATCAACGCCAACATCGGTAACTCAGCGGTCTCCTCTGACATCGAGACGGAACTGTGCAAGTTGCAGGTGTCCATCAACTTCGGCGCGGACACGGTCATGGACCTGAGCTCGGGCGGCGATATCGACGCCATCCGGCAGGCGATCCTCAAGGCCAGTCCCCTGCCCGTGGGCACTGTCCCCATATATCAGGTGGCGGCGGAGCTTGAGCGGACGGAGGACATGACCGTTGAGGACTTGTTCGACGTTATCGAGCAGCAGGCCAAACAGGGCGTGGACTTCATGACGGTGCACTGTGGCCTCCTCCAAGAACACATCCCCCTGGCGCAGCGGCGGGTAACCGGCATCGTAAGCCGCGGCGGCGGCCTGCTGGCGCAGTGGATGCTCCATCACAAGCGCCAAAACCCCCTGCACGAGCACTTCGATGAACTGTGCGACATCGCCCGCAAGTATGACGTTACCCTGAGCCTGGGCGACGGCCTCCGCCCTGGCTGCCTGGCCGACGCCAGCGACGACGCCCAGTTCGCTGAGCTTAGGACGCTGGGTGATCTCACTGAGCGCGCCTGGGCCAAGGACGTGCAGGTGATAATCGAAGGGCCCGGTCACATTCCCCTCGACCAGATCGAGATGAACGTCAAGATGCAGCAGGAGATATGTCACGGGGCGCCGTTCTACGTGCT